>CAZNFS010000099.1:0-11083 GCA_964572695.1 uncultured Desulfobacteraceae bacterium | reverse complement strand
TGACCCCTAATCCGTTAAGAGTCAATTCTCATTTTGTTACGTACAGCGATACGAATTTCTTATCTGATTGAACGGAAATTTGGCCTGGATTTGCGCCTTCCGGCCCTGTTCATTTCTGAAAAATTTATGTTTTTTACAGATTGACTTACCAGATGATGATTCTTGAACTTTCGGACATTATCGTTCACATATAACCAACACATATCCTAACAAAAAACAGCTTCATTTTTTGTCTGACCGCCCTTGACAATCGAAAATTTACCCCCATTTTCCATGCAAATATATATTTTTTTAATCAATCATTTAGTGTCCATCCATAACTAAATAGGGACACTCTATTTAAGACTTACAGGGGGTAACAATGGCCGTGCAAAAACAGACCCATCAGTTCAAAACCGAAGTCCAACAACTGCTCAACCTGATCATCAATTCGCTTTATTCCAACCAGGAGATCTTTTTGCGCGAATTGATCTCCAACGCCTCGGACGCATTCGACAAACTGCGTTTTCGGAGTCAGACCGAACCCGATCTTCTGGGCGACGACCCCGATTTCAAAATAATGCTCACACCCGATAAAGACGCCCGCACCCTGGAAGTTTCCGACAACGGTATCGGCATGACCCATGAAGAGGTGCTGGAAAATGTCGGAACGATTGCCAAAAGCGGCACGGCCGCCTTTCTGGAGGCGCTGGAAGCTTCCAAAAACAAGGAAGGGTTGACACCGGATCTGATCGGCCAGTTCGGCGTGGGGTTCTACAGCGCCTTTATCGTGGCCGAAAAGGTAACCCTGACCACTAAATCCGTCGACGCCGATCAGGCCGTCAAATGGGAATCCACCGGCGACGGGTCTTTCACCATCGAAGAAACCGAAAAAGACACGCGCGGCACCACTATTGTGCTGCACTTAAAGGATCAGGTCAAGGAAGAGCCCGACTTTACCGACGAGTGGACCCTGCGCAACATCGTGCGGCAGCATTCCGATTTTGTAAACTACCCCATTGCCATGGACATTGAAAAGGAAGAACCGATCCCCGAAGCCGAGCAGCTCAAAGATAAACACGGCAAGCCCATGGGCCAGACCACCCAAAGGGTCGTTAAAGAGGAGACGCTCAACTCCATGAAGGCCATCTGGGCCCGGGACAAAAAGGATGTGACCGAAGACGACTACAACGAATTTTACACGCACCTCAGCCATGACTGGAACCCGCCCCTGACACATCTGCACCTGAAGCTGGAAGGCGCCACCGAGTACAGTGCGCTGTTGTACCTGCCGGCCAAAGCACCTTTTGACCTGTTTACGCCCGAGCACAAGCATGGCATCCGGCTGTACTGCAAACGCGTCTTTATCATGGATAACTGTCAGGAGCTGATGCCGGAATATTTCCGCTTTGTGCAGGGGGTGGTCGATGCGGCCGACCTGAACCTCAACATCAGCCGTGAAATTCTGCAGCAGGACCGCCTGGTTCGCAACATCCACCGCAACCTGGTGAAAAAGCTGTTCGAGCTGCTCGAAAAGATGGAACCGGAAAAATACGAACATTTCTACGCCGAATTCGGCCAGATCCTGAAAATAGGCATCCACACCGATCATGAAAACCGCAATCGGATCGCCCATCTGGCCCGTTATAAAACGACCCGATCGGACGGCAAGTTTAAATCGCTGCAGGCCTATATCGAGGACATGCAACCGGATCAGAAGGAAATATACTATCTTACGGGTGACAATATGAACACTCTACTCAACAGCCCCTATCTGGAGCAATTGAAAGAGAAGGATTATGAGGTGCTCCTCATGACCGACCCGGTGGATGAATGGGTCGTGCAGGCGTTGACCGAGTTTGAGGGCAAACCGCTCAAGAGCGCGGAAAAGGGGGATTTGGACCTGGAAAAGGCGGATAAAAAGAAAAACGACGCCTATAGGACCCTGTTCGGTTTTATCAAATCCAATCTGGAAGATAAGGTAAAGGAGGTGAAACCCTCCTCCCGCCTGAAATCCTCGGTCTCCTGTCTGTCCGGGGAGGCTCAGGATATGAGCGCCTACATGGAAAAGATCTTGAAGTCATCCGGACAGGAGGTACCCGAAGTCAAGCGGACCCTGGAACTCAACACCGCCCACCCGGTGATCGACAAAATGAAAGCCATTTTCGAATCCGACCGCGACAATCCGCTCCTTTCCGATTACAGCAAGCTGCTGCTCGACATGGCCATCATCGGTGAGGGGGGTAAGATCGAAGATCTCTCCCAGTTCAGTAAAACCGTCGGCGAGCTGATGGCCAAAGCGCTGGAAGAATAACAGCGGGGGATTTGAGATCCATTTATGAATAAAGAGCCAGAGTGCACGAATGGCTATTTAATTACGTATGACCCCTATCTACACGCGTTATTCCTCTAAATCTTTCTATTGTGCTTTTGGATGCGATTTCGAATTGCGCCGTACAAAATCAAAAAGACCGCTAAAAATAGCGAAATGCGCCCTAAATAATCTCCGTGGCGGGCGAAAAACGTTTGCCCCTGGCGAAGCTGAATCTTCCCTTTGAGGGTCGCCTTTTTCCACCAGGGCGTGCTGGCGATAACCAAACCTTTTGCATCGATAAGCGCCGAAATACCGGTATTGGCCACCCGGATCATGTCTCGCCGGTTTTCGATGGCCCGAATCGGGCTGAAATTGTAGTGATGCCGATAACCAGGGGTGTTTTTCCACCATCCATCGTTTGTGATCATACAGATAAAGCCCTTTTCCCGGGGCAGATTCCGGGCAATGTAGGGACCAAACACCGATTCAAAACAGACAATTGGCAGGATGTGAATCGATTGGTCGGGCAATACAAAAGTTGAACGCGCCTGACGAGGGCTGTAGGTGCCGGTGTAACCGCCAAGCTCAAGGGCGTATTTTCCCAGGAAACCGACATACTTTACAAAGGGCATACGCTCGAATATGGGGACTAACCTGGTTTTGTGATAGAATTGGGGGGCTGATCCCGGCGCCAGGAAAAGGGCCGTGTTGAAAGCCTCGTAGTAAAAGCCCTGCTCCTGATTGAAACGGCTCCCCGGGGGAATGTTTTCACCTGAAAGTTTTTGGTAGCTGTGAACCCCCAAAAGAATATTCAGTTTGGGGTATTTTTTTTGGAAATCCAATAACTGGCGGTAGTAGGGCGATGCTACCGGATCTTGCTCGTCAATTTGCTGGACGATGAGGGTTTCGGGGCCAAACAGGTATTGAGTTTCGTCATCGCAAATAGTAGCGGCGATTCTTAAAAATTCTCTCACGTGTTGGGCTTGCTTTTGGGGCACAAATTTTTCCGTATAAGGATCCAGGTTGGGCTGAATCAGTGCAAACGTAACGGTTTCACCTTCCGTTTCAATCTTTTTAAAAATTTGATTGGAAACAAAGATGGGGATGAGAAACAGCAAGAGTGTTCCTGCGCCAAATGCCAGGCTTGAACCCAAGCCTCTTTCCCGACAGGTATCGACCATCTGCCAGACAGCAAGATTTATCAGTATTATCCAAAGCGTCCCCCCGCGGACACCGGTAAACTCGTACCATTGGATGTGCTTGGGGACTGTGACCAGCGCATTACCCAAGTTGAGCCAGGGCCAGGCCAAATCCCAGGATAGATGAAAATGCTCGTATCCCATCCAAATAAGTAAAAATGGGAAAAGCAGTTGAATTCTCAAGCGGGTTCTAATACGGCTTGCCAACCAGAATACGAGCGCCTGTAGAAGCGCATTTGCGATGATGATGAGGATGGCGCCCACCAATTGTGCTTGCGAGATCCACCAGGTCCCAATGATATTCCACATCAGAAAACTCACAAATGAATAGTTGAATATGATGTAGGAGTTTGGGTGATGACGGATTTGCGCTTCCAGCTGAAAGAGAGGCACCCAGGCAATAAAAATCAGAAAGGTCAAAGATGAAACACTCCAGGAAAGCCCCAATAAAATCCCACTTGTCAGAGCTAAAAGAATGTTTTTTCTGGTATTCACTTCCATTTAGGGTTCGCTTAAAAATAAGTTCACAGAATTCGGGCTCAGGTTTGGGTTAAATTTGTACGATCCGATTGAGCAAAACCACAGAAATAGCGAGAATGCGTAAGAGCCAGAGTACACCAATAGTTATTTAATTACAAATGAGCTTCCACTATTTCCCCCATCCACATACGGAACTGATAAAAAATATAATGAGGGAGGGACGAGGCAGGTCGTATCTTAATTATTAATTATTCAACGGGCTTCACGTTCTAATTCCGGGGTATCGTCCAGGGGCCTTGTAAAGACCCTTAAGCTTATGGTATGTCACGCCGCGAGCCAACAAAAGCTCGGCCTCAAATCTTGATTATGAACAGAAGAAATACAAAATTCACCCTCATGGCGGTTCACGCGCATCCTGATGATGAGTCCATCGGCACGGGTGGGATACTCTCAAAATATGCCGCCGAAGGAGTAAAAACCAGCCTCGTCTTTTGCACGCGGGGAGAGGCCGGCGAAATATTGAACCCTGAATTTGTACCGCCCTCGCCCGAAATGAGCATCAGGGATATCCGAGCCCGTGAGCTGGAGAAGGCCCTGAAGGTGCTCAGGGTGGAATCGACCTATTTTTTGGAGTACAGGGATTCCGGGATCAGCGGAAGCCCGGAGTATCATCACCCGGAGGCTTTTGCCCGTGCAGACCTTGGAGAGGCTACGGGGAAGCTGGTGGAGATCATACGCACAACTCGCCCCCACATTATCGTAACCTACAACGAACGGGGCTTCTACGGGCACCCGGACCACATCATGGCCAACAGGGTAACCCGCCGCGCCTTTCATTCGGCCGGCGATCCTGAATTTGCGTGCGCGCATGGCCTTGATCCATGGCGCCCTGCCAAACTGTATTACACGGCCACTCCCATTGACAGATTACGCCTGTTTCATCAGATGAGGCTGGAGCGTGGCGAGGAACCAGGGTTTGATCCGGAGGTTCTGGGAACCCCGGAGGAAGAGCTAACCTCCATCATTGATGTCAGAGATTACCTTCCACAAAAGCTGAAGGCGCTTTTCAGTCACCAGAGCCAGATCGGCCCGGACAGCTTTTTCAAACGCATCCCCAAGGAATGGCAAGAGGAAGCCTTCGGATTCGAATATTTCGTGTGTGTCAGAGGATGTCGCCCAACGGGTCGCAAAGAAAAAGATCTTTTCGAAGGATTGGGACGGGAAAGTGCCGATAATAGGAAAAAGGAGTAGATCTTTAAATCGGGCAAAAAGATGTGCATCAAAAATATAATGTTCAAATCAGAGATCTAACATGTTTCCCCAATTCCAGACTTTTAATGGAGTTCTATTTGATAACGGAAATATTTGGACCTCCATATCGGGCAGGCTTAATATGGCACATGCATGATTAAATTTTGTGCTTCCGGGGTTGATTACCAAAGTATTCGCCAGTTGCTCAGCAAACATCTGGTGCGTATGCCCAACCACCAACACGTCATACTTAAATTGTGCTAAATAATCTGTCCATCGTTCTTTCTGATTTAGCACAACCCTGCCATATTCATTCAACAATATTATCCCCTGCATGTGTGAGTCGGGAGGGCTTGCATGAACAGTATATAAATGTTTTCCTTCAACCGTTAGCTCCAACACAGAAGGCAGTTCTTTGAAAAATGCCTGAACCCACTTTTCTTTTTCATCTACGGGGGCGTTAAGAAACCAAGCATCGTGATTACCTAAAATTGTTTGACATTCACGTTCAATAAGCAACTCAACGGTTTGATTTAGCTCTTGCCCATAACCTGCAATATCTCCGGCGCAGAAGATAACATCTACACCCTCTTTCTGAAATATCGATAACGATTCTCTTAGGGGTGCAAGCGTGGCATGAATATCACTGATCAAACCAATCTTTGTAGACATTTGCCCCTTTCCATTGTTTCACTCAAAACCGTCCACTTTACCTCAACATTGCAAAAGTCGAGAATACCGTCGAATTGGCCTTGAGCGGTGAAAGGAGAAATTAATCCTTATTGCTTTGAGTTCTGCGCCGAACTTCGTTCCGAAATGAGTTCGGCCACGATACTGATGGCGATTTCTTCCGGTGTTTCCCCGCCGATATCGGCACCGATGGGGGAATGCACTGTCTTTAGTCTTTCCTCGGAAACACCCTCCTCCATCAGGGATTGATAGATGATATTGCGTTTCCTGCGGCTTCCGATCATACCGATATAGGTCGCGTCTGTTTGAAGCGCCGCTTTGAGGACATCGCGATCATGGAGATGGCCTCGCGTAACGATGGCGATATAGGCATTTGCGGAAATTGAAATACGATCAAAGGCGCCTAAAAAGGGACCCACTATGATTTCGTCGGCATTCGGAAATCGATCCTGGTTGGCGAATTCTTCCCGGTCGTCGATCACCGCCACCCGAAAACCGACCAGTTTGGCCAGAGGAGCCAAAAAGGTACATATGTGACCGGCCCCAAAAAGATATAACACATGGTCCGGTTCGATTGATTCCAAAAACGCGGCCCGGCCTGCAGTTTCCGATTCCCATAGCTGTGGTTTCGGGCTTGCAAGCATCACATCCAATTGCTTTCTTTCTGCGGCCGTCACGGGACCAATAGTACCGGTTTCAGTACCGTTCTGGGCGATAAAACACCTGCATTCCGAGCTGTCGGATGCAATTCCGTCGGCTACCAGCGTCATCAATCTGCCATTTTGACCTTTCTGAAGCGAATCGGCGATCTTTCCAAACAGCTCCCTGGCACCCTTGTTTTCAGTAGCGATGGGCTCCAGGTAAACATCCACGATTCCGCCGCATAACATCTCCATCTGGGCGATCTCTTTGCCGGTAAGTTTAAAATGGAGGATCTCTGTTTTACCCTTTGTAAAAACGTCCTTTGCCTTCTCAAGCACCCGCAGTTCCAGACACCCGCCGCCGATGGTCCCTTTTATGGAGCCATCCTCCAAAATAAGACATGCCGTTCCGATAGAACGCGGTGCCGATCCGACCTGCCCGATAATGCGCGCCAAAATAACATTTTGACCGGCCGCCAGAAGTTTTTCAATATTCGCATAAGGGTTTTCCATACCGCCTCCGTTATTTGTAACCGTTCCTAAATATGGCTACGTATTATATTTTGCCTCACCGCCCATGTGCTTCGCTCATTCGAGACGCAGAGTTCGCAAAGTTTATACCGATTCCTTTTCCTGATCGGGGCAACCGATCAGGAAAAACAGCACGCCCTTCGGGCATAACAAACCAAGGTTCAGCAAGTGCTAAAACTCGCCGAAGGCGATGCAGTCTGCAGCTTTTCGCCACCCGAAAAGGTGCATTGCCCTGAATGATTCTTTGCGGCCTTCGCGTCTTTGCGGTGAAATAATTTTATAATAAAAAATAGGTCATCAAATTGCGAATTTAAGCATAAATCGACTATCAACAATCACAATAGTATTCCGATACCGGTTCACTATGCAAGGCTTTGCCGATCACAATTCGCGAAAACCGGGTTTCCGTTCCTCGTCTCAAAAGCTCTGCAACCCTGCGGCCGGTTTTCAGGGTGTCGGGCTGATCGGCCATATTTAAAAAAATGATCTTGCGGGCCTTATCCGGAGCCCCTTTCATAACCCCATCTTTTCGTTCCACCGACGCAGCCGCCGCTTCTTCCGTCACCGGCGCTCCAAGCTTTACCCCGGTAAGCTTAGCAAACAACTCCGGTCTGAAAATCCATTCTTCGTCCAGCGCCTGCCCCACTCCGATCAATCCCATCAGCCCGATCACCCAATCGGAACAATCAGGTATAACGGGTTCGTAAAGTGCCGGTGCTTTTAACGGCCTTCGATTCGCCCCGTCAGCCTCCACCAGTATCCAGCGGAACAGGCCGGTCTTCCAAAATTCTTTGATCGCTTGCGGTGGAAATCCTTTCACCTTCTCCAAATGGGGGGGAGTCTGGTGCGAAACGGCCGACATGTGCCGCGTCTCTTTTAAAAGCTTGCGCGCCCTTGATAGAACCTCATCGATGGAATCCGCTAAAATAACGTGTGGGGACTCCGACTGCGCCGGCCACATTATTTTCGTGGTGGTGGTCGTAAGGACCGAATCTCCGGCCTCGGTCAGTTCGCGGGCGATTCTGAACATCAGGCTCGTTTTGCCGCCGGCCCCCACCAGGCTTACAACCCCTCCGCCTTCCAGACCCAAAGCTTTGCGTAACGAAATCATATTCTTAGGATTGATGATTGTCGATTATCGATTAGCGCCAGTCGCTTTTGGCATAGCGCCCTCCGGGCGAACTTAATTAACCTTTGACACGGATTCCACGGATTACACTGCCCTTTATTTCGTAAATGCGTCAGCATTTATGAAATGGAAGCATTGTTTGAATAATGATACCATTGTTCAAACAATATAAATCTAACCAGTGGCCCATCCGTGTAATCCGTGTCTAAAAAAGAAATTCCTATACTATCAATTTACTATCAGATCGGGTCTTCCCACAACTTCCTGGCCAAAACATTGGGAGGAATTTGCTTTCCGGATTCCTGAATATCGGTCTTTAATGCCTCAAGGCGCCCTTTGGTCCAAAAGCGTTTCGAAATATGATCGTTTACCAAAAGCCGCACCCGCTCTTCCAGTCGATGCATCCGCTTGGCGTTTAAAACGCCTTCATCTTTTAAATACGTCAAATGGGCTTCGATTGTTTCAAATATGTCTTGCAAACCGGAGCCTCGGCGCGAATCTGCCAGGCAAACTTTTGGCTGCCACCGGCTCTTCATCTCGCCCATCTGCAGTACCAGCTCAAGATCGGCTTGCATCCGTTCGGCGCCCGGCAGGTCGGCCTTATTGACCACAAACAGATCACCGATTTCCATCACCCCGGCTTTCATCCCCTGGATGACATCGCCCGCATCGGGGACCGTTATCACAATAATCGTGTCGGCCGCGGAGATGATATCGAGCTCGATTTGCCCCACTCCTACGGTTTCAAATATAACGATGTCCTTTCCGGATGCATCCAGAATATCGGCCACCGAGGCTGATTGCCGTGCCAGCCCGCCCAGACTGCCGCGTGTCCCCATGCTGCGGATAAAAACGCCCGGATCCATCAAGACGTCGCTCATTCGCAATCGATCGCCGAATATGGCACCGCCCGTAAACTGGCTGCTGGGATCCACCGCCACCACGCCGACTGTTTGACCGGCAGCACGATACAGTTGGATCAACTGATTGGTGAAGGTGCTTTTTCCCGATCCGGGCGGACCGGTTATACCGATACGGTGCGCTTTGCCGATCCGGTCGAACAGTAAATCGAACAATGCTTCGGCCGGTTCCATCTCATTTTCAATCATATTGATGGCTTTGGATACGGCTTTCATTTGGCCCTGCAGAATACCATCCACCAGCAACTCCGCTTCGGGGCTTGGAATCAAATGCGCATCTTTTTCAAGTCCAGACCGTTGGGACTTTTCGGGATCCTGTGATTTGAGAAAATTCCGCAGCACGGCTTCCAATACGGCACCCGCAATCGCCCGGGCCTTATCGGAAATCGTATCACAGTAGCGGCTGTCCCCTCTGGGATCTATATCGCCCAGTTTGAGCCCTCGAGACACGCGGGTGCCGGATCGAATCAGACCGCGGATGACCCCATCGATGGCTGCATTTACGGGTATCTCACCAATCATACCGACCGTGTCCCCTGCTTTAATCTGATCGCCGATAGCGCCCTTTGCGTTGAATACGCCCCCCCCCGATGCCCGCAGAACCCGCTCCGCCGCAAATCCGGCGATGCTTCCGGGTATGCCCGTATTCGCTTCCGCCTGTCCTTCAATGATGATCCGTCCCAGGTGATGTCCACGATTGGTTTCGATCACCATGTGACAATCCGCGCCGGCCGTAAACCCCGGACCCAATCCAATCACCAGGGGCGCGTCATTCAAAGTGGTTCCCAAATTCTTCTTGGCCAGGATCGCATCCACAATGACATCCGGATCGATTTCCGCAAGGGTTTTCCATTCGGGGTCCGCCACCACGGCGATCGATCCTTTTTGCCAGGCCTGCTCAATCTCAGCCGGATACTGCGCCATGACGGCCGAAACACCTTCAACGACCTGCCGACCGTTATGAACGGCTTCACTAAAGGAGACCCCTCGCCGCACGGCCAGCGGATCCGAAACTTCCAGCATGACAATCTTGCGAATATTGGCCCTATAAAGACGCCAGGCCACGGCACTGGCCATCTCCCCGGCCCCTTTTATGGCGATGACAATTTGATCAACAGGTTTCAGCATACATTTTCTCCATCCTCCGTATCCAGAGCCGTTCACAGGTTCAGGCCTGCCCGCCATCACTCTCGCTCAGGCCATGAAAATTCCAAGCACCAAAATACAAATCTCAAGCAGATATCAATGACCGAAATTCAAAATTCAAAACAGATAGAATGAAGGTCAGACATCCAAGCTTCTTTTCAGGTCTCAATTGTGTTATTACCGTTGCCGAAAACCATCAATCTTAGAAGGCTGAACATGTCCTGGAAAAAACCGACTGCCGGCATTATTCTGGCTGCGGGGATGTCAACCCGCTTTGGAGGCCCCAAGCAGTTGCAAAAATTGAAAGACCGATATCTTCTTGACTGGGTATTGGATGCCGCTTTAAGTTCGCAGCTGGAAGGCCTCATCCTGGTGCTGGGTCATCAATTCGAAACCATCTGCACCGCCCTTGGAGTCAGCCTCCGTCACCCCAGCCTTAAAGTTGTCAATAACCCCCATTACCGGGAAGGGCTCAGTACATCTCTGCGCACGGGGTTGTCCTACATCCAACACGATTTTTCGTCTGTCATGTTTCTGCTTGCAGATCAGCCGCTCTTGAACAGCGACAATATCGATCTGCTGCTTGACCGGTTCCACGGGTCCCAAAAAGACATTTGTGTTCCGATCCATCAGGGCAGGCGGGGAAATCCGACTCTTTTCAGCCGCAATCTCTATCACAAGATCGAGCAGCTCACAGGAGATGTAGGGGCACGCGACATCATCCGATCCAACCCGGATCGCGTTCTTCTGGTTGAAATCGAGTCCCCGTTTATCTTTTCCGATATTGACACCCCCGGAGACCT
>CAZNFS010000098.1:0-11210 GCA_964572695.1 uncultured Desulfobacteraceae bacterium | reverse complement strand
CTCAGTGTACGTCGCAGCCGGGAACCCGCGGAGAACGCCGTACAACGCAAAAAAGACCATTTATGGATGGACACTATTTATAGTATCTCCTTTAGGGAACTATACTGCAGGTCAAACGCTTCGGCCACGCCCCGGTAGGTAATTTTGCCATTGACGATATTGAGGCCTTTGGCAATTTCGGGATTTTCGAGGGCCGCTTTTCCCCAACCCTTGTTGGCGATCTCGATGGCATACGGCAAGGTGGCGTTTGTCAGCGCCTTAGTTGACGTAAAGGAAACCGCACCCGGCATATTGGCCACGCAATAGTGAACGATCCCATCCACCTCATAAATCGCATCATCATGCGTTGTCGGCCGGCTGGTTTCGAAACACCCGCCCTGGTCAATGGCCACATCTGCAATGACCGAACCTTTTTTCATCAACTGCAGCATTTCGCGCGTAATCAATTTCGGGGCCTTGGCACCTGGGATGAGAACCGCCCCCACAACCACATCCGCATTCTTAATCAGTTTCCGGATCATCTTGGGCGAGGACATGAGGGGAAAGCAGTTTTTGGGCATGACATCACTTAAATACCGCAGCCGTTCGAGGTTTGTATCCAGCAGATAAACCTTTGCGCCGAGTCCGCATGCCATCTTGGCCGCATTCGTCCCGACAACGCCGCCACCCAGAATGACGACCGTGCCGGCATCGACTCCCGGTACCCCGCCCAGAAGGACTCCCTTTCCGCCGAACGTATTCTCCAGATATTTAGCCCCCTGCTGGATGGACATCTTTCCGGCGATTTCGCTCATGGGCGTCAACAGTGGCAGCGATCGGTTTGTCTTCTCGACTGTCTCGTAAGCAACCGCAATACATCCCGAGTCAATGACAGCCTGCGTCAGTTCAAGCGAAGCTGCAAAATGAAAATAGGTGAAAACCACCTGGCCCTTGCGAATCAAGGGATACTCCACCGGCAGAGGCTCTTTGACTTTCATGATCATATCGCTTTTTTGATAAACCGCTTCAGCCGAATCGCCCATGGCCGCGCCTGCTTTGGCATACTCCTCATCGGTGTAGCCGGATCCTATACCTGCCGTTCTCTCCACCAGAACCGAGTGGCCGACTGCCACCATTTGCTCAACGCCGCCGGGTGTCATCGCAACCCGGTTCTCCCTTGTTTTTATTTCTTTTAATACCCCGACGCGCATATGCCCTCCTTATAATCGAAGTTAGAGTACTTTTTATTGCCTACCTTATTAGATGTATATACAGCGGTTTGCAGAAAAATTAAGTTTCCTCCTCATAACTCATCGCACCTTCCTTGATGAAATACCGCCCTAGTTCGACTTCAAATGTATATTTGTCTCCCCGATAATAAGAGTACAATACCTCGATCGGGATGCTGCTGTCGTTAAATGTGAGATTTTCCATAAAAATTCCCGCCGAGTTGGTTGAGACAGCCAGGATTTTGGCAATTTTGCGCTTTAGATTGACCGCTCTCAGGCTCTGTTCGGATCGCGCCAGCACGATATTAAAATACTCGGAAAGCGTCGTATACATTGAACGCGTAAGGTCTGTGTTTAAAATATCCTTGAACTTGTCGGCCGGCAGATAACTTTCCTCATAGACAAACGGTATATCATCTCCGGTTCGCAGCCGGCGGACGGCCACAACCTTCTTGTCGGCCCCCAGCATCAGGGTCTCAGCAATGTGGTCGTCGGCTTTCTCAATCCCTTTCTGCAGTATTCTCGTTTTGGGTTTTATACCGCTTTCTCTCAAATCGTCACTGAAACTTGAAATTTGTTTTAGCCGATGTCTCAATGCCAGCGGTTGCGATGAATTTACAAACGTGCCGATCCCCTTTTCTTTGCGAACCATGCCCTCGGTTGCCAATTCAGAAATGGCCTGTCTCAGCGTGTTGCGGTTAACACCGCACATCCTCGACAGTTCGATTTCGGAAGGGAGCTTTTCTCCCGGTTTGTAGCGGCCGGTTTGAATAAGATCTTTCAACCATGCGCTTATTTGCAGATATTTGGGGATTGGATTGGTTGGATCGACGATTTTCATCTCATGCCTCATGTTTGCGATCATACTTCCGCCACCAGTCCTTCCGCTCTGCGGCCCGTTTTTTTGGCCACAATCTGCAAAATGCCCAGCATAACCAAGACGATCACGATAATACAGGTACTCATGGCGTTGGCGCTGGCCGTCCAGCCGTCATTATCGAGCATTATAATTTCAATCGCCGCCAGGTGAACTGTTGCCGAAACCAGAAAAATGACGGCACTGATCGTGGTCATGGAGCGCATAAAAAAGTAGACAAAATTCTGAAAAAAGGCGACCCGCGATAACGGAAAAATAATTTTAAAAAAGGTCTTGAGCGTATCTCCCCCCAGGCTGATGGATGCCTCCTCTATTGAAGGATCGATATTCCGTAAATTGGAAATGCTGGAGAGGATGCCGAGCGTGAAATTGCAGATAACGATGTTGATGACAATAATCCAGGGCGTGCCGTAAAAAATGAAAATGGGTTTATTGAAGGCCAGAATATACCCCAGTCCCATTACCAGGCCAGGTATGGCCGCCGGCATCACCGACAAAAGATAGATAAACTGTTTCAAAAACGGCTTGCGCGCCTCCATCACATAACCCGCCACCAGCGTAATGAACGCCCCCGTAATACCGACGATTACCGAAATCCACACGCTGGTCCAAATCGCCGAATATCCGCCGATCGACGGAAAGGTATAGTGCGCCAACGTCAAGGTCCAATCATACGGCCAAACCTTGACGAAAGAGCCCATAATCACCGTGGCAAATACCAGCAGGATGCAAAAGACCACCAAACCGCTGTAAAGCGTGAAAGCGGTTTTTTTAAAAGGTCTGGAGGGCGGTATCACCGGTTTGGCCGCACCACTGATCATGGAAAATGTTTTGCGCGAAATATAGTAATTCAGCATAAAGGCCATCAGCGACGGTACCAGAAGAATAATGCTGATGGTGGCGCCCAAATCGAAGCGATAGAGCGCGGTAACCTGGGCGTAAATTTCAGTCGCCAACACATTATAGTTTCCGCCGATGACCACCGGATTGCCGAAATCGGTGATAGTCAGGTTAAACGTCAGCGCAGCCGCGCTGAAAATTCCGTATTTGGCCGAGGGAAGGGTTATGCGCGTAAACACTTTAAACGGTGAAGCGCCCAGGCTTTCGGCGGCTTCATCCAGCCGAATATCCACGGCCGAAAGCGTCGTATATAGAATAACAAATGCATGCGGGAGACAGTAAAGCACTTCGGAAACAATAATACCGGTAGAACCGTAAATATTCCAATCGATTTCCAGCAAGTGGGCCGTGATCAAACCGTTGCGGCCAAACAGGTAGATAAGCGCCAGGGCCTGAATAATTGACGGCGCCACCAGGGGCATCATGATGACGTTTCTAAAAAACGTTTTCCCGGCAATGGTTGTCCGGGTCTGGGCATAAGCATAGAAAAAAATGATCACGGTCACGATGATGGTTGTGACGGATGAGACGTACAGACTGTGCCAAAGGGCGTTTAAAGTATGGGTGGTGGAAAAATATTTCTGGAAATTGGCCAATGTAAAATTGGCCAGCGCAAAATCGCCGCCTTCGAAAAAACTCATCGTTAAAATGGACCACAGCGGGAAAAGCATGAAAAAAAAGAGCAGCAGGCCGATAAAAATCGTCACGGTCGGAACGATAAATTTATCAATTTCCATCCGGGTTGACGATACCTGGTACGTTTCGGTGATGGACTGGCCGCTGGGGGAGGTGCTCATCTGAATTCACCTGTGATTCTCTTAATCATATCAGCTTTCGGAACAGTTCCGAATAGACATGAAAGGCATCCGGGGGAAAGTATATCTTCAGGCTGTCCCGTCTTTTTATACCTAATTTTTCGAATTCCTTTTCCGGCAAATCGACCACCATTTCTTCACCTTCCAGGATGAAGGTGATCCTGATCACCGCGCCCAAAAAATTAATGACTTCCGCAACCACCTGCGTGACATTTTCGGAAACACAATCCTCAGAAGCGATGGAAACGCCCACAAGCTCGATATCTTCAGGACGTATGGCCAGATGAACGGTCTCTTCCTGCACCTGCTCAAGATTTTCAACCCTGAATTCCCGTTCTCCGAAGCGCACTCGGCCGTCCTTTTTTGTGCCGCTGATAAAATTGGAGGTCCCCACGAATTCGGCGATAAAACTCGTCTTGGGCTCTTTATAAATGTCCCAGGGAGAACCGATCTGGCGGATTTGACCATCCCGCATAATGACAACCCGGTCGGCCAAAGCCAGAGCCTCTTCTTGATCATGGGTCACATAAATCAGGGTAATTCCGAGATCTTCCTGCAGTTTCTTGATCACGGTTCTAAGCCGCACGCGGATTTTGGCATCCAGCGCACTCAACGGCTCATCCAGAAGCAGAATTTTCGGTTTGATGGCGATCGCTCGCCCCAGCGCCACCCGCTGCTGCTGCCCGCCGCTCAGTTGGGACGGATAATGGGTCCGCCATTCGCTGAGGCCCAAAAGGCCCAAAATTTCGGCCACGCGATCATTGGTTTCCTTTTTGGGCATTTTGCGCATTTTCAGACCAAAAGCGACATTCTCCTGCACGGTCATATTCGGAAAGAGCGCATACGATTGAAAGACGATGCCAAAATCTCTTTTCTGGGGGATGACATCATTGATAACCTTTCCGTCGTATATGATATTGCCGGAGGTGGCTTGTTCAAAGCCCGTAAGCATTCTTAGAATCGTGGTTTTGCCACACCCGCTGGGACCCAAGAAGCATAGAAATTCGCCCTCTTCAATTTCCAAACTGACATTATCAACGGCAACCAGGGATCCGAAATGTTTGCTGACATTTTCTAAGACCAGGTTTTTGGACATGGCAGGGAAAACTCCTTTTATGGGGGTCATCGGGATGTTGTTATAGATGTATAGACAGGTATATAAAGAAAGGACACGTGTCAAGCATTTTTTGTAAGCGGAAAATGGAAGGAAACTTCATAAATCCCCCGAAGAGGATTTATGAAGTTTATCGGATGTTAAAGGTCTATTAAATTATCTCAGAAAAAGTTTTTGCCAATGTTCGAGAATTTTGGCTCGATTTTTGGCCTGCCAGGGGAAGTCCATGGGAGCCAGGTTGACCGTGGATAAGGCCGGAAGAGCCTTGGGGCCGCCGATCCCCGGATAGGTTACACCGAGTTTATATTTGGCATACTGTGTCATGGCATTCCGACTGATGGCCCAATCCAAAAATTTCTTGGCCGCGGCTGGATGTTTGGCGCCCCGTAACAGGGCATTGGCTTCCAGCTCATACCCGACTCCCTCGCTGGGAAGGACCATCGCAACTGGAAAGCCCTTTCGCCTTAATGAAGTGTAAACAAAAGCAAAAGATGCGCCAACGGCATATTCGCCGGCCGCCGTCAATTTGGCCGGTTTGGAACCGCTTTTGATATATTGGCCCATGTTTTTATCCAGCTTCTTCAGAAAATACCAGGCGTTATTCTCCTCGATCGGCTTTACGGCATAATCGGGATCCAGCATTTCCAAAAGGCTGGCAACCTGCAAAAATCCCGTTCCGGAACTGGCCGGATTGGGCATGATCAACCTGTCTTTATAGACCGGATTCAGCAGATCGGCCCACCCTTTCGGCATCGGAAGATTATACTTGGCCAGCACTTTTGTATTGGCGACAAGAGCGGCGGCGTATAAATCGATGGCGACCCAATATCCATTGGGATCTTTAAAATGAGCCGGAATTTTATCCAGCCCTTTGGGTTTATACGGGACCAGCATTCCCTTGGGAATAAAATCGACCATGTTGGTCACGGCCCAACCCCAGACACAGTCAGCCTGCGGGTTGTTTCTCTCGGCCAGCATCCTGGCACCCAATTCGCCGGTAGACAAACGGATTGCCTGGATATCTAAGCCGGTTTCCCTTTTGGCTGTCGCTAGATAGTCCACAACCTCCTCATTCTCCAAAGAAGTGTATACGACAACTTTTTCCTTTGCCGCCGCAGGAGCAATAAAGAGTAATGCAGTCATCAACATGCAAACGAATATCAGACCAGCCTTTTTCATGTGTGTACCTCCTTTTTTTGAGTTATTAACATCATCGATACTACCATACAGTTCTTAAACTTCAACAGAAAAATTATTTAGACGATATCCCATAATATCCCTTATACCATTCAACAAAACGCCCGATCCCCACGGCAATCGGGGTGAGCGGTTTAAACCCTACGGCTTCCATCAAATCATCGATGTCGGCATAGGTGGCCACAACGTCTCCCGGCTGAAGGTCCAAGAATTCCTTTTGAGCCTTTTGCCCCAGCGCATCTTCGATGACAGCAATAAAATCCATCAGTTGGACGGGACTATTATTTCCGATATTATAAATCCGGTAAGGGGCATAAGAGGTTCCCGGGTCCGGATCATCACCGCTCCACCGGGGATCCGGTGCGGGACGCTTTCCCATTACCCGCACAACCCCTTCGACAATATCATCGATGTAGGTGAAATCCCGCTTCATCTTGCCATGATTGAACACCTGGATCGGTTTGCCGTCTAAAATCGAACGCGTAAAAAGAAACAGCGCCATGTCAGGCCGCCCCCACGGTCCGTAAACGGTAAAAAAGCGCAGACCCGTGCAGGGGAGCCCAAACAGATGGCTATAGGTATGCGCCATCAGTTCATTTGATTTTTTTGATGCGGCATAGAGCGACAGGGGATGGTCCACGTTGTCATGCACCGCAAAGGGCATTTTCGTGTTGGCGCCGTAGACCGAGCTGGACGATGCATAGACCAGATGTTTCACCTCGGTATGCCGGCAGCATTCCAGCAGATTCACAAACCCGACAATGTTGGAATCGATGTAAGCGTAAGGATTTTTTAACGAGTATCGGACACCGGCCTGAGCGGCCAGATTTACAACGACTTCGAATTCATTTTCCTGAAAAAGCGCTTGCATGCTTTTGCGCTCGGAAAGATCCAGGTTGACAAACCCAAACTGTTCAAACGGTTTCAGCAAGGAAAGACGGTCCTCTTTCAGCCGGACGTCATAATACGGATTTAGATTGTCAACTCCGATTACGGCATATCCGTCTTCGAGAAGGCGCTTTGCAAGATGAAACCCGATAAACCCCGCCGCCCCGGTCACCAGGACACTTTTGAATTTTAACGTCATCTAATACTCCGTTTTATTTTCATTCACCTGTTGCTCTAGATACCATTCGTAAGTTGCTTTTAGCCCCCGGTCAAATGAATATGCGGGCCCAAATTCCAAAACACCCCCGGCTGTATCGATGTCAGCCACCGATTCGACAATATCCCCCGGTCGGGATGTCTCGTAGCGGGGTTCGGTGCCGGAACCGGAAAGGGCACAAATTTTATCCCATAATTGATTTACACGAACGAAATCACCGCTGCCGATATTAAATACCCGTCCGGGGGCCTTGGTTGACACTGCCGCCAGCAGATTGGCCTGCACCACATCTGCCACAAAGATAAAATCCCTGTATTGGGCGCCGTCGCCGTAGATGGTAGGGGGTGAATTGGCAATGGCTTTGGACATGAAAATTGATATTACCCCTGAATACGGCGAGGAGGGATCCTGCCGGGGCCCATACACATTGAAGTAGCGCAGGGCAACGGTTTCGATGCCGTGCAGTTTGTGGTAGATCGAAGCGTAGTGTTCGCCGGCGAGCTTGTGAACCGCATAAGGACTCAGCGGCCTGGGCATCATTATCTCTTTTTTGGGAAGCTGCGGATCATCTCCATAAACCGCACACGAACTGGAGATGATGACCCGCCGCACCCCCATTTTGCGGGCCGTCTCGAAAACCAGCAATGTACCCACATCGTTTACGCCGGCCGACTCAAGGGGGTTGAGGACCGTTTTCGGTACCGACACGATTGCCGCCAGATGAAAAACGGTATCACAGCCGCGGGCGGCCCTCTCGATCAGTTCGACGTCCCGGATATCTCCCTTAATAAATGTGATCTGATCCTTGATGTGGTCGAGATTTTCCAGATGTCCGGATGAAAGATCATCGATTACGGTTATTTGGCATCTTTTTTCTAAAAGCGCCTCTACCAGATGCGATCCGATAAAGCCCGCGCCACCGGTCACCAGCACCTTGTTCATTTCATCTTCCACTCGTTTGCGGTTTTATCAATTGGCTTCTCTGTTTTCTTACACACGGCCAGTCAGAATACACCTGAAACGAAGCTGCCGCAAGGAAGTTTTGCAGGAAGTTTTGCAAAATCATCAAAAACCCGGCCATGATGGTACAATAACATCCATAGCTGGACCGGCTTGACTTTAGCAGGGCATTATCTTAATTTGTGTTTGACTGAAATCAGCCACCAGATCCAAAAGGATTGCAAGCCGTATGGAAATCCATATCAACCTTAAACTGTTCGCGACGCTGAGACGGTTTCTGCCCCGGTCGGCCGGCCACTACCCTGTGCCTGCCGGCATCACCATTCGCGATCTGATCACCAGACTCGGAATCCCCGCAAAGGAAGCTAAGCTCATTTTTATCGATGGCGTGGCTGGAACTTATGATTCGATCTTAAAGGGTGATGAGCGCGTCGGCATTTTCCCTCCTGTGGGTGGCGGATAATGGGTTAGAATGATTTCTGTTTGGCGATCCAACTCATCATTTGCCCGATCACGATGGCGATGATCTCCTTCGGCAAAAAATCCTGCGGTGCTCGCGCCATGATCCGATCGGTGACCTCCGCGACACTCTTTTTCACATCGCCCGTGCGCGCATAGGCCTCTTCCAGATTATCTCTTGTATTCTGAGCCGATAGCCGTGATTTGCGCATGTAGGTTTGACAGTCTTCACCTGTCCGCACTCCATAGTGACCCGGCAGGTACACATCGATCGCATAGCCGAATATTTTTTGCATGCTTTCCAGATACTGGTCGTAATTTGAGTTTGCCGACGTAAACACATCCTCACCAAACGGTATTCCGCCGGCATCCGATGCAAACATGGCCCTCTCCTGCGGTACATATACGGCAATGGAACAGGTGGAATGCCCGGGGACATCAATCACGTCCATCGCAACCTCGCCGCAATGGATGATATCTCCGCCCTTGACAACCTCGGTCACTTCAATGTCGGCAAAATCGAGGCCCAGTTCGCGCCCCTCCTGCTCGCGATTATAGCCTGCAAGCGTGGTCTGATTCAACGAAGCGATTGAATTGACAACTTTAGGTGTGGCTAACAATTCTCTGGCCCGCTGGGATGCCGCCACGGCGGCCCAAGGCCACCGTTTGTGATAATAGGGAATAATCCCGCAGTGGTCAAAATGGGCATGCAAAATCACCAGCCGCTTGATTTTTTCCTCGTCAATGTTGAATTCGGCTAACTGCCGGTTTACTTCCGGAACGATATGCACCATTCCGCCACCCAAAAGCGTATACTCATCCTGGCCCTTCAATAGATAAACACACGATTCTTTGCGTCCAAGCTTGAGGATTCTATCTGTTATCCAACCGGTTTGATCGATTATCACTTTGTGCCCCCCTCTTTAACCTTTTCAGCCGCCGTCATAAATTTGGCATTAATACTCACGGTCATCTCAGCCACTTCATTCAATATTGCCCCGATTTCGGGCAGATGATTGTCCGCGGCTCTTTTGGCCCATTCACGATACGTTTCAGCATGGTCTGTGTTATGTTTAGTCCAATGCTCAAGAAGTTTGATCATTCGTTCATCAAATGTTAAAGAACTTTTTTGAGTATGGTGATCATGGTGGTGTGGACTCATTTTTGGCCTCCCTGATGAAAACTGATAAAAAATTTGGCGTTATTTACAATTGTCTAAACCATTAGTCAATATTTGATCCTGGATACTCACGGTAACGTCAAAGTTAGCTATAACTTTTAGGATAACGGAAATTCCAAATAACAAATCTCAACCACTAAAATTCAAAATTCCAAACAATTGGCTTTTGGCCTTATTTGAGATTTGGATATTGTAATTTAGAATTTATTTGTAATTTGGTGCTTGGAATTTGGGATTTCATAGATTCGGTGGACGGTTACCAATCTGCGAAAAAAAGTACGTAAGGCAAAACTGCCATGCCGAAACTTCAGTTTAGCAGGAAAACAATATACATCGCTCTCCTTTTACTGGGAGGTCTCTTGGGCGGCACCCTGATCGGAATCGTAGTCGGCCTTACCCACGATCTGCCCCAAATCCGTTCCCTGGAAAAGTTCAAGCCCTCAGAGGTGACCCGGATTTACTCGGTTGACAAGGTCCTTCTATCCGAATTTTTTATCGAAAAAAGAGATTTGATTTCTTTGCAGCAGATGCCCCGATATCTAAAGGAAGCCATCCTTGCCACTGAGGATCGCAGTTTTTATGATCACGGCGGTGTCGATCTCAAAGGTATCGCCCGGGCGATTATTCACGATATCCTGGCCGGTGGATTTGTTGAGGGTGCCAGCACGATAACACAACAGCTTACCAAAACTCTCTTTCTTACACCCCGGAAAACCTTGACCCGCAAAATTAAAGAAGCCTTTTTGGCCTTTCAGCTCGAAAGACGCTACACCAAAGATGAAATTTTAGAGTTCTATCTAAATCAGATTTATCTGGGCAGCGGGGCCTATGGAGTGGGATCCGCCGCTCGAATTTACTTCGGAAAACCGATATTCGATCTGAACCTTGCTGAATGCGCCCTGATTGCCGGTCTGCCCAAGGCCCCTTCGCGCTATTCGCCTCTGAATAACAAAGATCTCGCTTTAAAGCGCCGCAACACGGTTTTGCGTCAAATGCATGCAATGCTGATTATCACGCCGACCGCTTTCAAAAAAGCGCTCCAGGAGCCGATTGAGCTTGAGCCGCAAAAAAAAGAAGTGCATGTCGCCCCCTATTTCACCGAATACGTACGCAAGTTTCTGGTGGACACCTTCGGTTCCGCCCTCGTTTACAGGGGCGGACTGAGTATCCGCACCACGCTCTCCTTAGAATTTCAACAGGCCGCTCAAAATGCCGTCAGAAAGGGGCTTCAAACCCTTGAGAAAAGAATGCAGCGCCGCGGAATCAAGAATCGCGACCCTCAGGCCGCCTTGATCGCTCTTGACGTAAAGTCGGGCCAAATCCGCGCTATGGTGGGAGGAAAGGATTATGCGCTAAGCTCCTTCAATCGCGCGACTATGGCCCACAGACAACCCG
>CAZNFS010000097.1:0-11223 GCA_964572695.1 uncultured Desulfobacteraceae bacterium | reverse complement strand
CGTGGTAGCGGCGATACTCTTTCACCCGTCGATCCATCTCCGGAGATTTTTTAATTTTACCATTACCGTCAAGCTCCAATTCAGGATCTATGCCGCAGACGTTTTCACCACAAACCAGGGTGATGCCGGTAATGGCAGCTCCAACGGCAAAATGTCTCCAATTTTTTCGGGCAATGTCCGTGCTCCCCAGTGCACCGGTAAACATCGGCAGCCGCATTTTCACCTTTTCTTTGACACCGAAAGATGTTTCCGTATCGACGTTGGGGAAAGTGGCTTTATCCGGGTCCGGCGCAACACCCTTGGCGCCCAGTGCGTATCCCATGATATTCAAATGGGAGTAATCAACGGGGTAGTCTTTATCTGCTCCGGCCGTTACACTTCCGAAAGGTTCCGGATAGAGGAGTTCTCGTCCACGAAACGTCGCTCTAAAAAGATCGCAGTTGCCCTTGCATCCATCGATACAGCGGCTGCAGATACCCGATTGAGGTGCCACGCTTCGGGAGCGATTTTTCGTCTGCAGCGCATCATTTGCATTCGGTCGTTGTAAATTCATCCTTTTTCTCCTCTCAATTTCAAGAATTTTAGTCAAAAAAAAAGCGTCTTTCCCCGGAGGAATCAAGACGCCTTTGTCTATTTTAGATCGACACTGCACCACGTTGTGCAAAAAGGATCTAAAGCGATTTAATAAACTGCATCACTGTTTACGTTTGCTGGAAAAAAAAGTCAAATATTTTTTATTCTAGAGCCAGCTTCAAAACATTTCAGTTTGGTTAAGGTCAAGGAAAGCGAAAATATAGCGCTAACGCTTCATTACGTGCAACCGGAGGAATACATTGAGTATTTTGAGGATTAAAATTTGAGCTTGACGCAGAGATTGGCCGAAATGGAGTGTTTTGGAATTGGCTCTATGGCGTCACCTTATTTTAGCCTTATTGTAGCCGGCGGCCAGCCTTGTGTTGACATGCACCACGCCCTGGTTGAGCGCTTTAAAAGGATAGTCTGCATTGATTAAGGGTAGTTCATCGGCCTCTTTTTGATTTTTCAAAACACTCCCCGCCGGCACATATCTACCGGCGTCCACCGACACTCCCATCAAAATACAGCCGGGTTCAATCACACACGTGTCCCCAACAGATGCCCGAAAAACCAAAGATTTCATTCCGATAAACGTGTCGTCTCCGATCCGGGCTGGACCGTGTATCTGCGCCTGGTGCGCCAGGGAGACCCGCCGGCCCACAAATACGGCGAATTTTTGTCCTTCCACATCGACAAGGTTTTTCTCAACCGGTTCGCCCTTGTGCTCGGTTTCAAGGGCATGAATAACGACGCCGTCCTGTACATTCGAGTCATCACCCACAAAAATGGGTTGCCCTTCATCCCCCCGCACGCTGGCAAAGGGGGCAATCATCACCCGTTTCCCGATATGGATATGACCGATGGCCGCCGCCTGGGGATGAACAAAAGCCGTTGGGTCGATTTGAGGTTCATGCGCCTGTCCGCAAAAATCCGCCGTTATGTTTTTGTGAATCATATCATTCACCTTGCCCCTATTAACACGGGTATCAGGCTGGCAGAATTATCGCCCCGGGACGATAATTCTGGATTCTTTTTCCTGCTTTAATTTTTGCATCTCCTCCAGCAGCCGTTCCATTTCATTTTGCATCGCTTCGGGGAATTTCTTGATGGCCTGCTGTAGCTGCCTGGCATCGATAAGCGCTTGAATCGGCACAGGTCCGTTTGGGGTGATTAGACTGGTTTGGCCCACAAAAATGGCTTTACGGGATTTATCTTCCGTTCCGTCTGACTTGACCGGTGTCAATCGCCGGATAGAAGCGACTTTCATATCCGTAAAAGATTCTTCCCGGTAAAGATTCTGCCGGTTGACGCTAAATTCAATTTCAGGATTCTGATCTTCGGCCATAACTGTTTTTCTCCTCTCCAAAAACAAATTATAATAGAAGCCATCTCAAAAAAAAGATTTTGGTTTAAGGTCAAGGCGGGACCAAGCTTCAACCCGCAGGCATACTCGAGTATGTCGAGGACTTGAAGCGCGGGCCCAACGCCGAGATTGGGCCAAAAGACTTTTTTGAGATAGTTTCTAAATTTAGGATCTTCAAACCTTGGCCCACGCTAACAAATTAATAGATAGAACACAATCAAATAGCACCGATCCTGCTTGCCTTCGGATTGAAGTTTTTGCAGTGCACCGGCACGGGCCCTTTTTTTGTGCCAATGTTCCCTTCAACGCGCTTGACACCCATTCCGGATTGGCATATAGGACGCACACCGTGGGTTCGTGCCTATATAACCCTACCTAAGAAAGGAGGTCAGCATGCCTGTAACCGTCGTAAAACACCCCTTAGTTCAGCACAAATTGGGAATCATGCGCAAAAAAGAGATCTCAACCAAGGACTTCCGGGAGCTTTCTTCAGAAGTCGCCCGACTGTTGACCTATGAAGCCACCAATGACCTGGAGACCGAAATCCGTAATGTCGAAGGCTGGGCCGGACCGGTGAGAGTGGAACGGATCAAAGGCAAAAAGATCACCCTGGTACCGATTTTGAGAGCGGGTCTGGGGATGATGGGTGGCGTTCACGATCTGATACCTTCGGCCAAGGTCAGTGTTGTCGGTCTGTACCGCAATGAGGAAACCCTGGAACCGGTTGAGTATTATGTCAAAATGGCCAGCAATATGGAAGAACGCATTGCACTTATACTTGACCCCATGCTGGCCACCGGCGGATCCCTGTGTGCGACTATCGATCTGATTAAAAAGGCCGGCTGCAAAACAATCAAAGGAATCTTTCTGGTTGCGGCTCCCGAAGGGCTAGAGCGCATCGCGAAAGAGCATCCGGATGTGGAAGTTTTTACGGCGGCAATTGATGAAAAGCTAAACCATATCGGTTATATCCTGCCCGGTCTGGGGGATGCCGGAGATAAGATTTTTGGAACAAAATAGCGTAGGCCTAAATTGAGCGATTTTCAAGTTTACCGCAAATACAAGGAAAATGTAGTTCCGCTATAGTCAACTATGCGGGATGGCATCTGACGCCGTAGGTGCGGTGAAATTGGAAATCCCATAGGGTTTCAAATGTTTGAAATTCAAATTGATACAATTCCTTAAAAATATAATGGAATTAACCATTTTAAAAATTTGAAACGCTCAGCTTAGGATAGGGTTTGCCGTGGAATAGGCGCAATATGCCTGAATTGCCCGAAGTTCAAACGATTGTGGATGACCTCAACGCTGCGGGTATCGTCGGTACCACGATCACAAAAGCCCGCCTGTATTGGCCCCCTTCGGTGGCGAACCTGTCACCCGGGGCCTTTTGCCGTCAAATGGCCGGACTCGAAATATCCGCCATCCACCGCCGGGGAAAATGGATCGTATTTGCAATGGCAGATGGCTGGTTTCTACTGGTGCATCTGCGCATGACCGGACGTTTCCATCTGACATCATCGAATGAAAAACGTGTTAAGCACCAGCATGTGATTCTTCATCTAAACAATGATCTCCAACTCCGTTATCAGGATACGCGCAAATTCGGTCGATTTTACCTGGTGGATACGACTGAGGCTATTCTGGGGACCTTAGGACCAGAACCCCTGGGAAAGGAATTTACAGCCAGGGCTTTGGGCCGGAAACTACTTGGCAAAAATAGAATGTTAAAACCCTTGCTTCTCGACCAAACCTTCATTGCCGGGTTGGGCAACATCTATGTAGACGAGGCGCTTTGGGATGCCGGAATCCACCCGTTGCGGAAATCCCACTCGTTATCAAAAAGTGAAATTCGGCCCCTGCATCGTGCCATTCGCAAAGTTCTTCGGCGAGGCCTCGAAAATCTG
This sequence comes from uncultured Desulfobacteraceae bacterium, assembly GCA_964572695.1. Taxonomy (GTDB): domain Bacteria; phylum Desulfobacterota; class Desulfobacteria; order Desulfobacterales; family CAZHA01; genus CAZHAH01. Next base: position 7,377 of record CAZNFS010000097.1, on the reverse strand, counting down.
GGCACTACACTCGGTTCCGGTCAAACAAACTTTTATTCCATCGGTCAGCGGCGGGGTCGCAATCGAGACCGGTTGATGGTCTTTCGCAAAACCGGCACCCCCTGTCTCCGCTGCCGAACACCCATCCAGCGTATTATGGTCGGACAACGCAGCACTCACATATGCCCCACTTGCCAACCGGTTGAAGTCGAAAAAAAACCCGTTAAATGAACTCAACAGGTGAATTTTCCATTCTCATAGATAGTAACCTTCTTGCCGTTGGATAGATGGGCACTGACCCGTTTTTTCTCCGTGTTCACCAAGTCCCAGTGAAGCGCCGAGTCATTAAAGCCGAGTTTTCGCTTTCGTTCCCGGCTTAAACGGCTTGGATCGCCGGCATAAGTATCCGAGTACGAAGAACCCAACGCCAAATGACAGTTTCCGAAACGGCCGCCAAAATTTTCATCATAGAGGGTGTTGGCCATAAACTTGTCGATCCTTGAAAATCGTCTGTCGGTCAAAGAAAATTCACCTACTTTGTTGGCCCCTTTATCCATGACCAACTGCTTGCGGGTAAAGTCTTCTCCTTCTTGGGCTTCTAGGTTGACAACGCTGCCTTGTTTGAATTCCAGCCGAACACCTTTGACATAATTCCCGCTTCGAAAGGAAGGCTGATCCGCATAATAAACCCCTTTGGTACCCCTCCAATCCGGGGACATAAAGAGCTCAAAACTGGGAATGTTGTGCCCGGAAATGCCGATCCAACGGCGCCTATCGCCCGGAGTGATAATGAGATCAATCGTTTTGGACTCGATATGATAGGTCTTTACCTTCATTTGATTGAGCCATTTTTTTATTCCCAGGGCCTCATTGTAAATCTTCTGCCAATGGGCCAGCGGTGACTGCTTGTTTAGAAAACAGGCCTTGATGATCTGCTGCGTGTATTCCTGCATCGACAATTTGGCCTGTTTAGCCAGCTCCTGGGTGGGAAGCATGCACAGGGTCCACCCCAGATCACCCTTTTCCTCGCGCTGAAAAAGAATATCTTTCAGATATTTTTGGGCCACTGCTGTTTTGCCGATCCTTTTGGAATCGATGTTGCGGAGATGGGTAATTGATTCAGGGGCATGCAGAAAAATATTGCCGTTCAGATGATTGTAGAGTTCCCTGTCACCGGGCGCCTGAAAGACCAGCTGTTGGTTGTTTGCCAATTGAAAAAAATTATGTTCCATCGTTTCCGAGGCAGTGCTTCGCAAAACCGGATGAATACCCATTTTCAGGAGTTTAGCCTGGAGAATTTCAGCCAATCGCAGGGCCGGCCGGCTAAACCGAACCAACACGATATCACCTTTTCTGAAACGCCCGGTTCGAGCTGTTTTAAGCCCCCACAAAAGAATATCGCCATAGCGGTTTAAATGCCTTTCAGTGAGCATAACGGCCTCCGTTAAAAAAAATGGTTTTAAAATGGCTTCTAGTTCTCTTTAAGAAAAAGCTGATGATACTCGGCATCGGTCAAATGTTGTTTAAGAATTCGATTGATCATGTCAAATATTTCCGAAAGCTCCTCATCGCTCATACACGTTACCAGTTTTTGCACGAGCCGATCGTCGGAAAATTTTTGCAGATAATAGACGATTGTATTCTCATCGGTTTCCCGATCGGCCCCGAACCCCACCAGGCCCGCGTAATTTTCGACGAAATTATGTGAATGCTTACTCATAGGTTGTCGCCCCGTTGGCATAATACAATTAAATGGCATCAGGGAACTGATTAAAAAATCTCCCCTTGAACCTGGCCGGTAAACGTATTTTCATTTACACTCTGGGAAGCTGAATATCAAAATCAACCCCTTGCGGCGTATTGCGGGCCTCAATCTCCCCTCCATGTCTCTTAATAATCTTTTTGGCAATCGCCAAACCCAATCCCGATCCTTCGGCCCGGGAACCCTCCACCCGGTAAAAGGGTTCAAATATCATCTTCAAATCTTTTTCGGATAGCATTTCAAAGGTGTTTGCAATATTTATATGTATACCCTCCTCAGTTGAATCCATATGAATTTTTATCTCACCCTGACGCGGGGCAAATTTTACCGCGTTATTGAGGATATTGGATATTGCCATTTTCAGGGCTTCTTCGTCTCCTCGATACGGCACCGGAGACACCAAATCAGTTTTCACACATATTTCTCTTTGAAGGGCAGCGGTTTCAAGCCGCTTGACAAGCCCGCCCAAAAGCTGCGCCAGGTCAAGGGGCTCATGGTTTAACTTCGTTTCATGCATGTCGAGCTTCGACAGATCCAGGATTTGTCCGATCAGGCGGTCCAACTCTACGATATCTTCACCAATGTCATTCAGATGCCGATCCCAGTCGGTATAATTCTCCTTCTTTATCTTTTGCCTAAGCAGTTCCTCCGCAATACGCATTCGGGCCAGAGGTGTCCGCAGTTCATGCGAGATGTTCGCCGTAAGCTCCCGGCCGCCGCGAATCATTCGTTCCAATCGATCGGCCATAAGGTTAAAGGATTGGCCCAATTCACCGATCTCATCACAGCTCTTAACGACGGCACGATGAGACAGATCTCCTGCGGCGATCTGGAGGGCGGTATGATTGAGTTCCTTTAAGGGTCTTGTTATAAACCGTGAAACCGGAATCACCAGCAGCGCAATGATCAAGCCGATAATGGCCAATCCCAGGGCAAATCGGCCCTCGTGCTCGGCAGAGCCCAGTTTGTCAAAGAACACATGCACACTTCCGCTTGCACTATCAGAATACGCAATCGGGATAATGGCATAAAAGCCAAAACGCCAATGTGGGCCATGATACCCTTTAAAACTGCCATAATCCTTTAAATGCTTTCGTTTGACCTTCTTAATTTCATCAGGGATTGGACCCTGAAACGATTTGAGGGCGGGCGTTTTGTCCTTTTCTTGCAGCCACACTTTTGCCCCTAGAATTTGCCCAACGCGGTTAACGAATTCTTGAAGCGACGTGTTATCGGCCAGGGCCCTATTCGGTGCGGATCGAATCTTGTCTTCAACGACTTCTTTGAGCATTAAAACCTTGGCTGCCGTATATTGCTCGATCCGCGATTTGAACTGTCTTCCCGAAAAAACCATAAAGAGTCCAAATATAACTATCTCCGTGATGACGAGAATACCGAGAAAAGATAAAAAAATCTTGAGATATAATTTTCCGATTTTCATGCTGTATCCACAAACATATACCCGGTTCCCCATACGGTTTTGATAACCTGCGGTGAACTCGGATCGGTTTCCAGTTTGGCTCTTAGCTTGCTGATGTGGACATCCACACTCCGATCAAAAGCCATAAAGTCTCGTCCATGCGCCAGGTTCATAAGCTGGTCCCGGGTCAAGACCCTGTTCGGATGCTCCATTAGGGCCTTCATAATTTTATATTCGGTTGAAGACAAATCAACCTCTCTATCTTCAACTATGAGAGTATGCTTGGCCTTATTTAAAACCAGACCGCCCGCCTTAATATATACGCTATCCCTCTGTATGGCAGACATTTGATCCGGGACCGCCCGCCGCAGTACGGCCTTTATACGGGCCAGCAGTTCTCTGGGGTTGAAAGGTTTGGGCAGATAATCATCGGCGCCCATCTCCAGTCCCACGATCCGGTCCGCATCCTCGCCCTTGGCGGTCAGCATGATCACCGGCAGTTTGGATTCACCGCGGATATCCCTGAGTACTTCCAGGCCATTTTTATGCGGCAGCATGATATCCAGGATGACAATATCGGGCTGTTTGGCACTAATTGTCGCCATGACATTGGATCCTTCGGCCAGGGTTAAGATTGCAAATCCGTAGCCTTCCAGATATTCACTCAGAAGCTTGCGCAACTTTTCATCATCGTCGACGATTAAAACCCTTTCAGCCATATATGTCACCTGCTTTTACATACTTTTACACTTCTTAACAATTTTTAACAAACCGGGCTAATAGTGATGATCTCGTAAAAAGTTACGAATTCAGCTTTATATTATAAACCCTTACCGGCTTGCGAATATTTTTGATCTCTTTCTCACCCAAAAATTCATACGCGAATAACAGTTTGCTTTCGATTTGATCATAGACCGTCCCGGAAATACACACGCCACCGGCTTCCGCCAGGCCTTCTAAACGGGCGGCAATGTTAACCCCATCCCCATAAATCCGCTCCTTCTCAACAATCACATCCCCAAGGTTGATACCGATGCGATACTCCATTTTACGATAATCCGGGATGGCGGCATTTCGATTTCGAAGTTCTTTCTGAGTCGCAATGGCACACTCAACCGCATTTACGACACTCCCGAATTCAGCCAGAATATTATCTCCCGGAGAGTCAACGACCCGCCCCGTATGCCGCTCCACCTGAGCGGAAATGAGCTCGCGACAATTTTTTAATCTCGCGATAGTCGACATTTCGTCCTCTGACATCAAACGGCTGTAACCTTTTACATCGGCACTCAGAATCGCCTTGAGTTGGCGGTGCATACCTTCATCGGAGATGCTCGCTGTTTTAGAAACCCCGATCTTTTCCTGTAGCACCAGTCTTCGCGTTACGGCCTTCATCCTGGCCAGTAATTCTCGCGGATTGAAGGGTTTGGGAATATAGTCGTCGGCTCCCAGTTCCAGTCCCACGATCCGATCGGCGTCATCACCTTTGGCGGTCAGCATGATCACAGGGACTTCGAATTTTAAACGAATCGCTCTCAGAATATCCAATCCATCCTGTCCGGGCAGCATGATATCCAGGATGACGATATCGGGTGACTCCGTTTCAAGTGCTTGTAAAACCTCTCGGCCGTCAGGCAGCGCAATGACTTGAAATCCAAATCCTTCCAGATATTCGGTCACAAGATTCCGGAGTTTGTCATCATCATCCACAAGTAAAACCTTATTGCGCATAATCGCTCCGCTTTTATGTCCACTGCAAGAAGCCATCTCAAAAATAGGATTTTGGTTTAAGGTCAAGGCGGATTTGGGTTTTAACCCGGAGTAATACTGTAGTATTTCGAGGAGTTAAAACCCAAACCCAACACACAGATTAGGCCAAAAGACATTTTTGAGACGGCTTCTACACTTTTTTACACCGCCCTAACATCTTTTTACAAATGGAAAAAACATCCTTAACAAATTGGTTTTATATTTAACTCAAACTGGAACCGGTTTTAATATCATCCCAAATAGAAAGGAGTAGGACAATGAAATCTAAAACATATCTCATTCCCGGCCTGGCCTTGTTGATGATCGCTGTGTTTGGCGGGTGCAGTCGGTTCTCTCAGCAACAAGACGCTGAAAACTATAACTGCGGTTGGCGACAAAAATTTCGCAATAAAGACTTCAGCGAACACATTTTGCGAAAGATAGACCGCCATGTCGAAGAGTTGAATCTAACCGCATCCCAGAAAAATGAATATAGCACGCTTCGCGAGAAAATAAAATCAGACCTGAAACAGATGAAAGACACTCGTAAAAATTTCTTCTCTGATCTCCGCAATGAAATCAATCTGCCGGATCCGGACCTAAACGCTGTGGCGGATCTCATAACAAAGGGATTATCCCGCATGCCGGATCGGGTCCAAAACCATATGGATTATTTTGTAGAATTCTACAATATTCTGGATGAAAATCAGAAAAATGAAGTGATCAGCGGCTTTCGTAAAAAATTGAACCGGATTCCGCTTTAAATCGCCCGGCCGAGCCCCTTGCCATAAGGGGCTCGGATTCTGTGCCTATCACCATAGGAGCAAATTCGAATCCCGGCCCAAATGCGCATGTACGCATGTAACCCGTCTGATAAAGGTGGCTAAAATGTTCTTACTTTCTAAACTGGCAAATGCTTCGGCAGGCGCTTTTACCTGCTTATCGTTGGATGTGCTAACTGCTTTGGAAGGCCTTTGGAGGGAAAAAAAATATACCTCAAATAAGCCTGTCGCCGAAACCCAAACGGACTGTCAGGTGTTATATGCTGGAAACACCGAACGGATGATGATCCAGCTGGCCGATAGATAGCCACATGGCCTTTGGGTCTGCACACCTGCCCGCGTTCAGACGCCAAAACTGTCCCGTTTGATTTTGGTTATTGATTATATGCATCGAAACGTATATTTTAGCGTTATTATAAATATCCTATTTAACGCTAAAATATGACAATACCCATTTCGTTTGCAGATATTAATCCGGACTATCTTCTGTATGGAGGCGCGGCAGGCCTTTTTGTGGGACTTTTAGCAATTATCTATTTTGCCTATCGACGGATTCGTTGGATTATTCGATTATTTTCCAGGGAAAAAAGAACCTCGCCCAAGCTGCTCTCCAGTCTGATCAAACTGCTAACTGTTCTCGTTTGGACTTCCTGCTTTGGTATGCTCATTTTTATGGGTGCTTTTTTACGGGCCTACCATGCCTTTACATCTGAAGATCCGGTCGCCGTTATTCGAACTGAAAACCTGAACTGGGCTAAAACCAACCCTGCCGGACTGGTGCATCTCACTTTAATCCAGTCCCAAAACACACGCCATTTCATTATCAACGGCGACCAATGGATGATCGAAGGTGACATTTTAAAATGGCAAAACTGGCTTAATTTCCTGGGATTATCGACCCGCTACCGGCTGACCCGGTTACGGGGCCGCTATTTTAATGCTGAGGCCGAGTTGAATATGCCCCGGTCCGTTCATTCACTAATCAAGCAGGAAAACAATCCCCTTTGGCGTCATCTTTATCAATTTGGACAGCGGCTGCCTTTTGTCAGCACGGTTTATGGGAACGCTTCTTTTCAAAATCTAAATGAGGATAAAACCTACACGGTCTATGTAGGAACTTCAGGATTTATTGTCAGGGAAAAGGCCCCCAGCAGCTGAAACGGCGGCATCGAATATTTTTATATTGTTTTCTTGCCGGCCGGTTTAAGTCAGATCGGTATTTATCAGAATTGCCAACTCTGGCATTTTTAATAAATGGTTGTGAATGCGCTCGCTGTTGCGGCTCAACCTTCTCTAATGAAGGCTGCCGATTGACATTTCGTTGTAATTCGTTCTTTGAAGCCAAATTAAGTTTTGCCAATGCTCTGGTCTGGGATTTGTTCAGGTTATGTTGAATCGAGGTGCCCTGGACTTCTTTGCAAATGTCCACTATCAAAGGAAGGTCATTGGCCTAAAAAGACCGCCATTCCAACTTCACCCCCCATTAAATTCTGTCAAGAATGAAGCCCTGGCTGTCAACTGCATTGACAGGTTAAATGCCGGGGCCGTTTTCTTAATGTGAATGAACATAATCAGTGAGAATTTCATTGATTTTCGTTTGCCAGCCTTTTCCCTGTAACTTAAAGTATTCGACAACTTCTGGGCTAAGTCTAATGGTAAGCTGTTTCTTGATTGGTTTTTTCTGT
>CAZNFS010000096.1:0-11436 GCA_964572695.1 uncultured Desulfobacteraceae bacterium | reverse complement strand
ATCCCGCCGTGGTTTAGCGGGGGTATATGAACCTTTTTACTTAGCCATCTATAGTCGCCAATGCTGTCATTGCGAGCTTAACGAAGCAATCTCGTAGTTTGTAAGTGCCTGAAATCATGAGATTGCCGCGTCGCTTCGCTCCTCGCAATGACCGGGGAACAGACTTTTTACGAGATCATCAATTTTGGGCTTTTAGAAAAACCTATCAACAGGAATATGCGAATGAAAATTTTTGTTCCAGGTCGAATGTGCCTTTTTGGTGAACACAGTGATTGGGCCGGTCACTATCGACGCATCAATGCCGATGTGGAGAAGGGTTATACCATAATTGCCGGAACCAATCAGGGCATTTTTGCCGAGGTGAAGCCCCATCCATCGAAATTGATCCTGTCATCAACCACCGAAGACGGCTCACGTGAAGGTCCTTTTGAGATTGCCATGGACCGTTCGGAGCTCCTGGCGGAAGCGGAAAAAGGTGGCTTTTTCAGTTATGCCGCCGGGGTGGCCTACCAAGTGTTGACCCATTACCATGTTCGCGGTCTTGAAATAGATAATTACAAGACCGATTTGCCGATTAAAAAAGGCCTATCATCCAGTGCCGCAATCTGCGTGCTGATCGCCCGGGCCTTTAATCGGATGTATGACCTTAAAATGACCGTGCGCGGTGAAATGGAATACGCCTATCTGGGCGAGATCACAACCCCTTCGCGTTGCGGACGTATGGATCAGGGCTGTGCTTACGGCAACAAACCGATTATGATGGTTTATGATGGTGAACATACCGATGTGGAAGAACTATCGGTGCCCAACGACCTTTACTTTGTGATTGTAGACCTTTGTGCCGGAAAAGATACCAAAGAAATTCTTAAGAAGCTAAACCAGTGTTACCCTTTTGCAGAAAAAGAATTCCAGCGGAATGTGCAAACGTATTTAGGCCCCATCAACAAGACAATAACGTCACGGGCAAGGGAAATGCTGAAAAAGGGCGACGCCGAAGGAATTGGTGCCCTCATGACCGAGGCCCAGACACTTTTTGACCGGTATCTGATCCCCGCCTGCCTATCGCAGCTTACCGCCCCGGTTTTGCATCGCGTACTCACCTACAAACCGATTCAGGCATTTGTTTACGGCGGCAAGGGGGTTGGTTCCCAGGGCGATGGCACGGCCCAATTTGTCGCCAAGGATGAAAAGTCGCAGCAAAAGACCATCGAAATTATTGAAAATGATCTGAAGATGCCCTGTATGAAGCTGACGATTGGATCCACGCGGAAAGTTCGCAAAGCCGTCATTCCCGCTGCCGGCTTTGGTACACGGCTCTTTCCGGCCTCAAAAGCAATGAAAAAGGAATTATTTCCGATTATTGATCGCGACGGTCGCACAAAACCGGTGATTATGGCGATCATTGAAGAAGCCGTGCGGTCCGGCATAGAAGAAATTTGTCTGGTGGTTCAAAAAGACGATCAATCCATCTTCGAAGATTTCTTCTGCTGCCCACCGCGACCGGAAAACGTGAACAAACTTTCACAGGAAAGCCGGCAATACCTTGCCGACCTCCTTGATTTGGGGCACCGAATTTCTTTTGTCATCCAGGACACGCAGGAAGGATTCGGCCATGCGGTCTATTGCGCCAAAGACTGGGTAGACAACGAACCCTTTTTGCTTATGTTGGGCGATCATCTTTATACTTCCGATACCGAAGTGCCCTGTGCTCAACAACTCATGCGGGTTTATGAAAAAACACGCGAAAGCGTGGTCGGATTGAGAGTTGCGCCGGTTGACCAGATTCATCTATACGGATGCGTAGCGGGTGTTTGGCGAGATGATCACGCAACCCTGTCAATCACCGAATTTATAGAAAAACCCAGTCTAGAATATGCGCAAACCCATTTGGCAGTAGACAACATAAAAGAGGATCATTACTTATCCCTTTTTGGCCAATACATACTTAAACCCGATATCTTTCACTATCTTGAAGAGAACATCACGCATAACCTCAGGGAGCAAGGTGAGTTTCAGCTGACCTCAAGCCTCGACCGCCTCCGGCGGGAAGACGGCTTCAGCGGATACATCGTAGAGGGGCGCTGCTTCGACATCGGTGTCCCCGCAGCCTACCGCCAGGCGATCATAGATTTCGGATGTGAATAGGTTTTTGCGTCAATCCCTGTTTTTAACCGAACAATCACTTAAATATCAAATAGTATAGAGATCATCAATATGCTTGACCATGATGGTGTTCAAGCCGAATGCAAATCTCATATAAGGATCTCCTCCATGGAGACATGGTAAATATCCGCTAGGCATGTCAGAATGTAAATCACTTGACACCTAATTTTTTGACAAATACTATTATATATAGCTTTATTAACCTCAAGTTATTGTTAGGCATCTTTTTCTGAGTTTATTGAAAATACAGCATTCTAAAGGAGAGTTGTAATGGCAGACGGCTATAACGCTCAAATTCTATGGGTTGATCTTACCGAAGGGAGAACTGAAGCCAGGGAACCCGGTGCGGAGGTGATGAGGAAATATATTGGAGGAACAGGTCTGGCAGCGAAGATACTCTGGGAGGAAACATCTGCAGATACCGAGCCTTTTGCCCCTGAAAACCCGTTAATATTCATGACAGGGCCGTTGACCGGGGTTGTGCAGCAAAGCAGCCGCCATATTGTTGCCGGCTTATCTCCGCTGACGAATATATGGGGGAGGGCTCATTCCGGTGGAGCCTGGGCCGATAAGCTCAGGCGCTCCGGTTTTATGGGGATAGTTGTAAAGGGCAAGGCGCGAAAACCAGTGTATCTCAGGCTTTACAATGGTGAGGCGGAAATCTGTGACGCGAGTTCGCTCTGGGGTATGGACACCTACGAGGTGGAAAAGGTTCTCAGGATGGAAACTGACGTCAAGGTCAGCGTAGCAACCATTGGGCGGGCCGGAGAGAGGCTCGTGAGATTTGCAGCCATTATGAATGATGGAAAAAAAGGAAGAGCAGCAGCGCGGTGCGGCCTGGGAGCCCTGATGGGGTCGAAGAAGCTCAAGGCTATCGTAGTTGGAGGAAACCAAGAAATTCCGGTATTCGATAGAGCAAGGCTCAAAAAATGCAACAAGAAAATCTACCATGCGTGCCCCCGTAAAAAACGAACTGACGTTATCGAGGATTATGTCGAGGAGATTAAATTGGCTTTTCGAACCGGAGGGGTCCCTGTTAAAAACTGGCGGGGGGGCGTGTTCGATCCTGGTGAAAAATTCGCCGAAAGTCTGCGAGGTGCCAAGATGGGTTTCTGCAGCCGCTGTCCCTACTCGGATACTGAATCAATGTACAACTCCAAGGGCGAAAGGCATATACTTTGGGAGCACTGGGGCCCTATGGGCACGAACTGCCTGATCGGTAATGTCGAAGCCTTGCAAGAGTCATTTTCGCTGTGTCAAAGATATGGTCTGGATTGTATATCCACCGGGGGTGTTTTGGCATTTGCCATGGAATGCTATGAAAAGGGCCTTTTATCTAAGAAGGATACCGGAGGCATCGATTTGACCTGGGGAAACCACCAGGCAATGGTCGAGATGGTGAAACAAATCGGGGAGAGAGAGGGATTCGGCCGGCTGCTGGGGGAAGGAGTCAGGCGGGCTGCGGAACAGATTGGAGGAACGGCTTCCGAGTATGCAATTCATGTGAAAGGACTGGAGTTTCCGATGCATGATCCCAGGATTGCCGCAGGGTATGCAGTCCAGTATGCTACCGGCAGTATCGGAGCAACCCATTCCGAAGCGCAGCTGTCCTCTTATTTTATCGAAGACTATCTATATGTAAATACGGAGGACGAGCAGCGTTTACTTGATGTTCTCGAAGAGTTTGGTTATTCTGCGCGACTAGATCGGTTTGAAACGCAAGGGAAAGGAGAAATGGTTGCCAAAATGCAGAACTTTGGCGCCATACTTAATTCCCTGGTTGTTTGTTCCTTCATGCTTGAATACCAGAGGGTGCGGCCTTCAGAGTTTATCGAACTGCTCAATTGCGTAACCGGTTGGAACATGGACTACGTTAAGGTTATGACGGCCGGCGAACGTATCTGTAATCTAACCCGGATGTTTAACGTAAGACGGGGGATCAGCAGGAAAGATGATACGCTCCCGGCCAGAATTTTAACATGTAAGCGTATGGCGGGAACGAACCCTGAATTCCTTCCACACCTGGGCGCAATGCTCAGTGAATACTACGCATATAAAGGATGGAGTGAGGAGGGTATACCGACCGCAGAAAAGCTCGAGGAGCTGGGCCTCAACCAATGCTTGCCGTAATTGCGAGACTTGGTAACAACATTTTAGTACATTGTTCAGAGAGTACTCATATTTTCGGATCTCGGTTTTCGATTTGACATAGTAAATAGAATTAGGGACAGATTCCCAATTATCGAAATCGCGCGCACGATTGCCGGCCTGGCACCCCAGACAGACATTGAAGCAGATCATATCGCTGAAGCCATTCGGTATTGAAGCCGGGATCGGGGCCGGTAGAAATAGCAATCGCTCTAATCAAGAGCAAACAATTGTTGATTGTTGCCAGGCGGATTTGAAAAAAACCATGCTCCCAAATCGGCGCCCGGAACCATTAATAGAACGGAAAGCGGGCCCAAAAATCTTTGTCATCACCTTGCCAATCGGGGCCAAAGTGTCTTTCGCAATAGCTTCCCAACCGGTCCAACCAACGATCCCAGGGATCCTTTCCTTTTTCAATATCTTCGAAAATATCATTTAAATAATCTTCGATCCGGATCATTTTTTCTTTGGGCAAATAAAAGGTGGCCCCTTTTTCATAGGACCGTTTGATACTGTCCGGGCTAAATGCGTGCGCGGTCAGCATGACCGCAACTATGCTTCGCTGTTTGGCAATCTCAAGCAGTCGATAACCGTCAACACCCATAATATCCAAGATCGCCATATCAAAATAGCGATCCGTCAACAGCTTTTGGGCTTCTTCAAAACTGGAAGCTTTGGTTATCGTGCTCATGGGGAGCAGATCTGCCAGGGTTTCCAAAACATCCGGCTCATCATCGACAATTAATATTTTTTTATGCTCCAATAAGTTGCGCCGGGCCATTTGATGTCCCCCTCTCGTTCAGATTGGTTCTTCTTCTAAACCTAACACGTTTTTTAGGAAGATCAAGGGATTAGGAGTGCCTTGGATAACCTTCAAATCCATTTGAATCTGCAATTGTTTTTGGCGGACACCTTGTGCTAAGATACTTTTTTTCGATTATAGCCGTAGGGAAAACTTGGAAGTGCAAATTCCAACCCAAAAAAAATGCTTTCAGTATATCTCTCAGATGGAAATGATGGACCACATCGTTTCCCATTCGATTCAGGTTTGTCGTGTGGCACTGCTGCTGGTGGATGAGCTCGATCAAGGGGGGATTCCCCTCTCCCGCAATCTGGTTCAGGCGGCCGCCCTGTTGCATGACATTACCAAAACCCGCAGTTTTAAAACCAACGAAAATCACGCCGCTACGGCGGGCGAATGGCTCACCAGCCAAGGCTACCCCGAGGTCGGGGCTATTGTACGTCAGCATGTGCAATTGGATACATATTCGAATTCCAATATTCCCACCGAAGTCGAAGTGGTTAATTACGCCGACAAAAGGGTCCTTCACGATAAAATCGTTCCATTGTCGGAACGAATGAATTACATCCTGATCCGCTATGGCCAGGAACGGCCCTACCGACGCAGAATCCGTAGGGTCTGGAAAAAAACAGAGGGACTGGAACAGAAAATATTTAGTCGAATCTCCTTCGCACCGCAGGAAGTTGATCAATACGCGAATCAGCACCCTTTCAGCCATGAGCTTTGAACCCATTCATTTAAGCGCCTGTCTTCGTAACGGCCCAGGTGACCTCAGATGAGGTGATTGGAGAGACGCAGATGCAAAGCCCTTTCCCTTTTGAATCCATGATCGTTTTCGGCTGGCTGGCCGTCATGCTTCTGGTCGGTGTTGCCTTGAGGGCAAAAATCCCGTTTTTTCAGAGATTCCTTTTCCCAAGCTGTTTAATGGGCGGGGTTTTGGGCCTGATCCTTGTCCATCTGGGGCTGATCGAAATAGCAGCCAAAGATTTGGAAACCTTTGCCTATCATTTTTTCAACATCTCGTTTATCTCTGTGGGGTTTACCGCCGCAAACAAAGCGTCTCAGGCATCTCCCCGCACCAAAGAATATATCAAAGGACCGGCCTGGATGGCCCTCGTTCAAGGTTCTTGTTTTGGCCTTCAGGCGGCGTTGAGCGGGTTTCTGGTTATTTTACTGGGGGCGTTGGGGCTGAAGCTGTTCCCAACCTTTGGCTTTCTGGTACCGCTGGGATTTGAGGAAGGCCCCGGCCAGGCCCTGTCCGTCGGCAAGGTCTGGGAGGGGTTTGGTTTTGAGCATGCGGCAACCATCGGTCTCACATTTGCAGCGATCGGTTTTTTCTTTGCGTTCTTTGCCGGTGTGCCCCTTGTCAACCGGGGTATCCGCAAGGGAATTGCCGGTTCCGGACCCCGCCGGCTGCCCCGCGATCTGCTGATCGGTATTATCCCCCAAGAAAAGCAAACCGAAGCGGCCGGTAAGTTGACGCTCCATTCCGGAAACATCGATACCCTGGCATTCCAGGCCGCCCTTATCGGTCTTGTTTATCTGCTGACTTATTTTTTTGTGAAATATTTCGGAATGATTCTACCAGACGATGCCGCTAAAATACTGTGGGGGTTTTTCTTTATCTTCGGACTTTTGATTGCGCTTTTGATCCGCTGGATCGCTCAGCGGCTGTGTGTCGGCCATCTTGTAGATCCTGGAATTCAAAGACGCATAACCGGCTGGTCAGTCGATTTTTTGATCGTTTCCACCGTGATGGCAATCCAACTCACGGTGGTGTGGGCTCATATCTTTCCGATTGCCCTAATCGCCCTTGCCAATGGAATCCTGACCACCTTGCTGGTCGTTTATCTCGGGAAGCGCTTATGGTCTTATCATCTGGAAAGGACGGCCGCACTTTACGGCGCCGTAACCGGGACGGTTTCATCGGGGCTGTTGTTGCTGCGTATCGCCGATCCGGAGTTCAAGACGCCGGTGGCCATCGAACTGGCAGTGATGAATGTTTTTTCGATCATTCCCATCGGGGTCTGTTTGATGCTTGTCAATGGTCCCCTCTGGTGGAACTGGAGTCTCGGGCTAACGACTCTGATTTTTCTGGGTATTATGATTTTGTGTCTGTTGTTGATCCGAATCCTTAAACTGTGGGGGGCACCGAAATCTTAAATTAATTAAGCACATTTTCGATGAAAATTCTGCCATGATCCTGCAAATGGGAATGTATTTTACGCCGGAAATATCTGCCCGATGGCAGGGCTTTAAAAAAGAAAAAATGTGACCGGCAGCGGCAATCTGAAGAACCGAACCCCTCAAGCGGGATAGCGGCTTTTCGGGCTTTTAACAGGAACTCGGCCCACTCGTGTTCGCGCTGAAGCGGATCGCAGGTATACCATAATTGACGCAGATGCAGGTATGGGGTCAGATAGTCGATGTGCCAGTGGGGCCGGCGGGAACTTCGGCGGTGATGGGCGATGCGCGCTGCTAATCCTCCGGGCCCGAAGGCACTCCCGACGTAGACATAGAAACCGGGTTTGAGTGATACCTGCCCGCATTTTCCAACTTGAACCAAATGATCAGAAGAAGCCGAGAAGATGAGTGCATATGTGCCGGGAAATGGTTGCATTTAACTTGAATCTTATACCCCAATTAAGCCAAAAAAGGCCCAATTTTTTTATTTTATTTTTACCAAAACCAATAACTGATAACAGTTAATCGATTCTTAGATTATTTAGAGGAGAAAATGCGATCAATCCGTGAAGTGATGGAGTCTAAAAATGTTGTCGTGTATGGGGCCTCTAAGGACCATACCAAAGCAGGAGCCATGCTGCTCGATGCCCTCTCGCACTCCCGGTTGCAGGGCCGTATCGCCGGGATCAACCCCAAGGGCGGAGAGGTTCACGGCGTGAAACTTTATCCCGCCATCGAGGACGTCCCCTTTGAGGTCGATCTGGCTTCGATCATCATTCCGCCGAAAGCGGTGCCTGCGGCGGTGAGCGCCTGCGCCCGCAACGGTGTAAGAGGCGTCATAATTTCTTCGGAAGGATTCGCAGAGTCCGGTGAGGAAGGAGGCGCTATTCAGGCGGAAATCCGCGCCATTCTCAAGTCCTCGGGTATGCGCGGTTTCGGGCCCAACACCCTCGGTATCATCAATACCGAGACCGGCCTCACGACCTCCTATTTCAGCGACCACAACATGCTCAGCCCGGGTTCTATCGGGGTTGTTTCCCAGTCCGGGGCCTTTGTCGGGGCCCTGCTGAAATACTTGAGTTCCTTTCCGGTCTACCGGATCTCCAAAGGTTTGGGTCTGGGGAACAAGATCGACGTGGATGAAGTCGACGCCCTGGACTATCTGAAAGAAGACGACCAGACCCGCGTCATCGGTCTCTATCTGGAAGACATCCGCGACGGCCGGCGTTTCGTGGCTGCCGCCCGGGAGGCGGTTAAGCACAAACCGGTGCTGTTGCTCAAAGGGGGCCGCACTCGCGAAGGGAGCCGGGCCGCAGCTTCGCACACCGCCAGCCTGGCCGTGGAAGACAGGATTTTGCAAGGGGCCCTGCACCAGGCCGGCGTTCTGTCGGTCAAACAACCCGACGAGCTCATGGCCGCCTTTATGGGTTTTCAGTGGGCGCCGCTACCCAAAGGCAACAACCTGGCCTACGTCACCTACAGCGGGGCCCAGGCCATCATGTGCGTAGATGCTACCGTGGAGGAAGGCCTATCCGTGGCCCGCTTTTCAAAACAGACCGATGAACGGCTGTCTCAAGTTATCGCCACCAGAGGAAAACGGATGAATCCCATCGATATCTATCCGGACATGAACCGCCACGGCTTCGAAAAAACCACCACCAGGATCCTAAAGGCCTTGCTGGCCGATGACGAGATCCACGGGATCATCTTCATCGGCTTCGCCGCAGACGCCGGAAAAAGTCTCTTTCAGCCGCATGTGGAAATGATCAAAGAAAAGCAAAACAAGCCGGTCTTCTTCTCTGTGCTGGGTGCCGTTGCGCAAATGAAGGAATCGACCGATTACCTGCTCGCCCAAAGACTCCCGGTCTACCTCTTTCCGGAGACGGGTGTCAGGGTCTTTTCCAAGATGCGGCGCTACGCCATAACCCTTGAGCAGGCAGATCAACCTTTATAGCTTCCAGAATAAACCCGCCTTTTCAAGCGCGTTGAAAGCCTGGAGAAATTCTTTTCCATATTCCCTGGAACGGGAAACATAGTCCGGGTCCAGGCGCCGTTTAAAAAAATCAGCCGAAAACAGTTTCACCAAATCAGACAGCGCGATGATTCCTTCCTCGGTTTCCGGTTTAAACAGGGGCCAGTTTCGCAGATGTTCTTCCGACCGGAAGAAAAGCATGGTACTTCAGGAATAGGGGATGTTTTGGCGCCACTTCACAAAGGGAACCGACACGTGACCGATAATCCCTTGCGGTGCCTCCTCTTGAATTACCCCATCGCATATATCCACCCGGATCGGTTCACCACAATCGAGGCACGGTGAATCGATCCGGACTGTTTTCCCCGGAAAAAGCCAGCTGACCGCCAGCGATTCGAAGGCTCATTGACCGAACCATTTCTGCTGACCATCGACGGTTATCCGAAACTGGGTGGGAAGGTTGTTAAACGGGGCGAAAGAGGTGATTAAATCGGTGTCCGGGAAAAGCCAGCCGGGAATTCCAGCCTCAAAAAGATCATGCAGGGCTTTGCGCCCCTCCTCGGGAGAGACGCCCAATGCCGTTGCAATTTCAGTGTAATGCGGCGCCTGACCGGTCTTAACCATACATTTCATGATGGTATGAAACGTTTTGTCCAATTGGGTCTGATCGTTCATTGTTCCCCCTCCTATGTTTTAATGAAAAGTTACAAGCACTGCTTCAGTTTACCCGGAGCAATATTTCCACCGCTGATAATGAGCGCAACGGTTTTATCCCGCACCCGTTCCTTCAGCTGTAGTGCGGCTGCCAGAGGGGCTGCGCCGGCATGTTCCGCCAGGGTTTTAGCCTTCTCCAGATACAGTCGCACCGCCTGTCTCATCGCTTCTTCTTCGACTAGAATAAAATCGTCCAGGTATTGCCACAGAATCTGCTGGGGCATCATGAAAGGCGCGCGGGTTGCCAACCCTTCCGCCTCGGTTTCCATTTGAGCGGTCGTATTTTGCCGGTTCTTCCAGGTGAGATAAGCAGCGGGAGCCGCTGCCGCCTGCACGCCGATCACCTGAATATCGGGATTTATTGATTTAGCTACCAGGCAGGCGCCGGCCGCACCGCTGCCGCCGCCAATGGGTACAATCATTATTTCTATGTCCGGTTGCCGCTCGATAATTTCCAAAGTGGCCGTCCCCACACCCGCAATCAAAAGCGGCTCGTCGCCGGAGGAGATGTAGCGTAATCCCTGCTCCTGGGCCATGTTCTCACAATGGGTCTTGGCTGCATCAAAATCCCGGCCTTGAAGGACAACCTCAGCCCCATAGCTTTTCATCGCTTCCACTTTCACCGGATTGGCGCCTTCGGGGGCGACGATAATGGCCCGAACACCAAAGAGACGCGCAGCATAAGCAATGGACTGGCCATGATTACCGGTCGAAGCCGTTACGACCCCCTGCTTTCGTTCGTCCGCAGATAGCCGCGACACGAGGTTTATCCCACCCCGTACTTTGAATGCACCTATGGGCTGGTAGTTTTCATGCTTCACATAGACGCGTGCTTCCAAAAGCAAATCCAAGGCAGGATAACGATGCAAAGGGGTTGGTGACAGATATTTGTCAAGGGTGTGGCGCGCATGTAATATATCTAAGAACGTGGGTTGTTTCATTCGTGATTTCCTCCACTTTTTACGAGATTATTAAAAGTAATCGCAATTATGTAAACCGGAAAGCATCTCACTTGTCGCGATAATGAAGCAGGCCGGCACCCCCTTTGGGCGGTCGGGCGCGGACGGCCTCCTCATTGGGTTCCGTTCCCCAGCCGGGCCGATCCGGAACAACCAGATAACCATCCTCAATCGACGGAAGATGCGTGAACAGTTCCGGGTCCCAGGGGAGCCGATCGATATCGATCTCCATGATGCGCAGATGCGGCACGGCGGCCGCAAAATGCGCGTTCATCATGGTGCAAAGGTGACCGTAAAAGTTATGCGGAGCCACGGTCACCTCGTGTGCTTCGGCGCAGGCGGCGATCTTCATCGACTGCCAGACACCGTTCCACACCATGTCGACGATCGCCACGTCCATCGCCTGCGCCGCAAAATAGGGCAGGAATTCGCGCAATCCGAAAAGGGTTTCGCAGGAGCTGATGGGATGCGGGCTTTGCTGGCGGATGTGGGCC
>CAZNFS010000095.1:0-11463 GCA_964572695.1 uncultured Desulfobacteraceae bacterium | reverse complement strand
GGGGTTGCGCAGCCAATTTTGCCAGTCTTCAGCAGACTCCCAGGTGCTGATGACCAGGGACTCTTCAGGATTGTCGATATTCTTCAATGTTTCACCGGAGATGTAGCCTGGCTGGTTTAAAGCAACTTCTCTCATTTCCCTAAAAAACGGTATCATCGCCTTGGCCGTGTCTTGGGGTGCAATTCTTTTAATGAGAACTTTGACCGCCATAGTATCCTCCTTTTCCCAACCCTAAATGACCGTAAATAACAGGATTTATTGCGTCCTTTTTAAATTCCGCCTTTACTGTCCGGTGCGCGCACCATTAAAACCGGAGCGATTGAAGAACGGAGCACTTTGTCAGCTACGCTGCCCCTAACCCAGCGGCTCACCCCTGAGCGTCCATGCGTTGCAATAAGGATAAGATCGATATCATTACTCTCAGCATAATCACAAAGGCTATCAGAAACATTTCCGGCAAGAACCTTCGTTTGTAAGTTTGTCTCTTCATGTTTTAGCCTATTCACGATCTGATTGAGGTAGTCTTCAGCATCAACCCTCCTTTCAGATTCCACTTTCTGAAAAACTTCGATATCGTGCATGCCGACAGTGGGTATGTAATGGTCGTGAAAAGGCTCTACCACACGTATTAAGACAACATTTTTTACCTTGTATGCCTTTATGAATGTTTCCACATGCGGAAGAACACATTCTGCCAACTCTGAGCCATCCAATGGGACCATGATTTTTTGATACATATACCCTCCTTTCTAAGTTGTTTGTCGACGCTAAAACCCCTTGGTTACATAAAAAAGATGACAAACAGGTATTTAAAACAAAAATAGCAAAGGATTAGAGATAATTGGCCCAAGCTTTTGGAATCGACCAATAGTGACGTCCTATAATAGTACAGAATTTGTCACATTTTTTACCCTTCGGGAAAGCCGAGCATACCCCATATCCTTCGTTGCCAAGGGTTTGCGGTAATACACTACAGCTGCACCCTTGGACGCCTTAGATCTGCGGCATTCTCGACTTTTGCAACGTTGGGGAAAAGAATCCCCGAAAACAGAGAAAATATGGTACATACGAAACAGTTAAGTCCAAACTCAGTCGAAGAGAAAATATTTCACAGCGGGAGCGGTTGCGGATCAGATATCGGTGTTGGGAAAAGCCGAATTTGCGGCCAGCATAGGAAAAAAACGCATAATTGTCAAGGCCAATCAAAAACAGGAATGGCAGTGTCAAAGCTAACTATAGTTGCTTGAGATAAGGAAAGGAACGAAGCGATGACAAAGTTCGAGCATGTTCGATTTAAAAACAGCATGCTGGCCGGTAATCTGCTTGCCAATGCGGTGGGATCAGGGATTGCCGGACTCGTTATTCTGGCGACAGCAACCCAGTTGTCTCCGAAAATGGAAGCATTCCTGTGGCGCTTCGGATATTATTTTGATCCCGGTATTTTTTTAATCATTTGCGTTATGGCGTGGGTATATGAAAGGCCCATCCGGCGCTATCTGGATATGACGTATCAAGGAATGCCGCCAAAACCGGAAATGACGCTCAAGGCGCATCAGCGATTACTGAATGAACCCTTTTTTCTATTAGCGGTCGATTTTAGCATATGGCTAATGGCGGCGATGGCCTATACCGGAGTCAGCTGGATTTATGAGGCCACGCCTGCCGATATTCAGCGCATTTTTTATGTCACCATTCAAACCGGGTTGATGACGACCGTTGCGGCTTTTTTTATATTGCAAAGAATCCTGCAAAAACGGATGGTGCCCCGCGTATTCCCCAACGGCCGTCTTTATAAGACACCAAAAATATTACGAATCCGAATAAGTACGCGATTGTTTGCACTTTTTTTTGCATGCAATCTGGTCCCGCTTTTCGCCATCTTGAATGCGGTTCAGAGCCAATTTGTTGCCCAGCACGATGCCAACAGCGCCCTGAGAGGTCTCCAGGCCGTCATTTATACAGACGCCCTCGTTTTCATGGCCGTCGGTCTATTATTGACGCTGATGGTCAGCCGCAATTTAACAAGCCCTTTGCAGGAAATAATCGGCGTGCTGAAGGATGTGCGGCATGGTCGGTTTGAAAGAAAGATTCGCGTGACAACCAATGATGAAATCGGATATGCCGGTGACGTAATCAATGAAATGACCGAAGGACTAAAAGAGCGCGATTTCATCAATGAAACTTTCGGGAAATATGTGGCCCGGGAAGTCCGGGATGAAATCCTGGCCGGACGAATTCCTTTAAACGGCCAGAGGGTCGAAGCCACCTTGCTTTTTTCAGATCTTCGGAATTTTACGGCCTATGTCGAGGAAGCTTCTCCGGAAGAGGTCATTATCAGCATGCGTGAGTATTTTACCGCCTTACAACATGCAATCCGGAAGCACCAGGGATTGGTCCTTCAATTTGTGGGTGACGAAATCGAGGCCGTTTTCGGTGTTCCGATACAGAATTCCGATCATGCCGTCAGGGCCGTTCAGGCAGCGCTGGAAATGCGCAAGAGTCTGGAGGCGTTGAATCAAAAGCGAATACAAGAGGGGCGACAACCCTTCAAACACGGGATCGGTATCCATACCGGGGAGGTCTTGGCCGGAAATGTCGGCAGTGAAGATCGCCTTTCATATGCCTTAATCGGCGACACGGTAAACCTTGCCTCGCGGATCGAAACGCTTACCAAAGAGTTTGCGTGTGATATCCTGGCCGGAGAAGAGACGGTGAAAAGACTTGACGGCTCGCTTCAAATCGAAATGGAGCGACAATCACCCTGCCAGGTTAAGGGTCATACAAAACCGGTTGTGGTATACAAAATTTTGTAGATTTCTGGTAACCATGCGCAGATTCCGAGCTAAGCACAACCACGATCCTTGAACCTTTGACCCTGAACGTCCAACATCGAACATCCAACGTCCAACATCGAATGAAACGCAAACAACCCAAAGCGAACATTCAACAGCTATTTCTGTTTCTTCATCTTTTCAATAAAACTAAGATTATCAGCATATTATAACCTTTGAACCTTTGGCCCTGAATCCGCTCAATTTTGGTCTCAATTTGCTTTCATCGCTCCGGCGGGACAACCCTCAGAAGTTGAGATTTTAGATAAATTTGTCCCTGTGAGGACATCGGCCGCCTCTTTCATAATGGCCGCAGGCCTGTCTTTGACAAACTGGCCGATTTCCACCGCTCTTTGAATATCCGCTTCAGCGACGTCTGCTTCGATCAGATCCGGGACGATCCTGTTGAGACAGGGTTCGCAGTTGGCGGCCATGGCGGCTCCGGCGGCTATCAGGAGTGTCACTTTATGATCGACGATTTGGTGTATGTCACCTGTTTTTTGTGATACTTTAGTTTGGGAATTTTCTGAGTTTAAACACATTTTAAATCTCCGTTTTATGGATTGATCAAATTGGCGCTGCCGGACAGGATTCTCTTTTTCTCTTCATATTCTTCCTTGTTTATCTCTCCCAGGGCAAAACGCTTGTCGAGGATACCCTTAGCCGAATCGGAACCGTCAATGTCGGATTGATCTGTATTGCCGGAACCAAAGCCGCACATTGTCGTTCCTCTGCGGCCCTTCATCAGGAAAAAACAGACCGCCATCACCGCCAGGGGAAATAGCCAGCCTAAATTGAAAGATTCAGTTGCGAACATATGATCACCTCCTTTAACTCTTTAGACGAGAGAGAAACAAAAAGGATACAACATCTGACGCTGTAGGTGCGGTGAAATAGGAAATCGCTCAGTTTGGGGATTTTCTAAGATCCAATATGGCAGGCTTGCGATCACAGGCAAGGGTGCCTTGATCGTTGTGATAAAAGTCGCAGCCGTTATCGAACTCGTCCTTGAGGCGAGCCCGGGCACGATGCAGTCGTATTTTGACCGTATCAATTGAAATATCGAGGATTTGGGCAATTTCCCTGTTTTTTAATTCCTCGATTTCGCTGAGAAAGATTACGGCTTTATAGTCGGGGGGAAGATTGTCGATGTATTCCCTGACACAGGTGCCCATCTCCTCGCGAATAAGGCTTTGATCTGTTGGCGGGCTGGGCTGGTCGCTCCAGGGATTTTTATCCTCTGTGGCGGCCGCATCTACCAAATCAGTCCGAGCGGATGAATATTTGTATGATGCGGATTTCAATCGGTCCAAGGCGGTATTTGTGGCAATGCGGTACAGCCAGGTCGAGAGTTTGGATTTGCCTTAGATAATCTTGTATTTAGGGCTTAAATTCCTGATAGCTTTGGTTAAAATCGATGACCTCGGTCATGGCGTTCCTTTTATAAAGTTCGGACTATTTGCCCAAAATATCGCTTATGGCTTCAGAAAGCTGGTCCAGATCAAACGGTTTCTGGATGAATCCTTCACCTCCCTGATCCAACATTTTTTTAACTTTATCCGTAATGCCATATCCGCTGGTAATGAGCACCTTAATATTCGGATTGATTTTTTTCAATTCATTAAATGTTTCCGGGCCATCCATTTTCGGCATCACCATATCAAGTACGACGAGACTGATTTGAGTGGGATGGGTTTGATAAATCTCGACAGCTTCCAGGCCGTTTCGAGCCACAAGCCCCTCATAGCCCAATCTGGCGATCATCTTCATAGCAACTCGAATGATAACATCCTCGTCATCGACAAGCAGAAGCGTCCTGGTTTCGCGATCAGTCGCAGATTCGTCAACGCGTGCTTTCACAGTTGCAGGTAGATAGATGTTAAACGTGGTCCCTTCCCTGATTTCACTGTAGACATCGATGATGCCGTTGTGGTTTTTTACGATGCCATACACAAAGGCCAGGCCCAATGCTCGCCCACGGCCTAATTCTCTGGATGTGAAGAAGGGATTAAATAGCTGCGTTTGATCATACTCATCCGTTCCAAGGCCGGTGTCGGTAATCGATATTTTGATATATTTACCGGGTAACGCCCCATGCAAAAGGACAAATTTTTCATCCAGAATAACATTTTCCACTTTCAGATAGAGATCCCCGCCCTGGGGCATGGTCTGAGATGCATTTTCATATAAATGGGTCAGCATTTTGCCGATTTGCTCGGCGTCACCGTCAGTCTCCCAAATATCTTCATCCAAAGAAGGATTGATGGAGATGTCTTTTCTTTTGTCCCCCAGACGGTTGGCCGTTTCCTGGATAATTTCTATGAGATCGATAGGCTGCGCATCATGTTTTTCGGCTGAGGCAAATTCCAACAATTGCAGGGTGAGTTCACCTATTTTGCCAATCAATTCTTTGATTTCTTTGATTGATTCATTGGATGGTTGCGAAGCATCGGATTCCAAAGACATCAATGAAAGATGGCCCTGAACACCCGTAAGGAGATTGTTGAGATCGTTGGCAATCCCGCCTGCGAAGATACCCAGTGCTTTGAGGTGTTGTGCCAGCCGGCCCTTGGTTTCACGCTCTCTCTTTTCAGTCAGATCGAAGACTAAATGGAGATAGAGGTCTTTTTGGATTGGGATCCACATCACCTCCCAGGTTTTTCCATTTTCTTGGTGGTCGGCTGTCAGTGTCTTGTTCGAATCTAGCGAATCCGGAGCCAAACACCAATCGCAGGGTCCGCTTTCTTGCCCCCAGGTCTTAAAACATTCTTCTCCCACAATTGTGCCGGCTTTGATAGCGGCCTTATTTGCAAGCACGACTTCATTATTGGGTCTTACGAGAAAGGCGATATCGGGAATCGCATCAATGAATGCTTGATTCAACAACGATTCTTCCTGGAGGGTGGAGATCTGTTTCTGGATTACATCAATTTCTTCCCCCATTTGGTCTTTTTCTTTGGTCAGTTCAATGGTTTTCTCACCGGCACGCCGCCCTAGTTTTTCAAAACCCTCCTTAAGTTTTTCATAGGCTTGATTACGCTCGGCCAGTTCAGCTTTTAAGGTTTTATTGATTTCATCCAGTTCGTCATATTCGTTTTTCAGAGCTTCAGAGGAGTTCGCTTGCGCGTCCAGTTCACTTTCTAATTCCTGTACCTTCCGGTTTAAATCCTCGATGCTTGGTTCGGGTGCCATTATTAAGTTTCTCCGCTTGTTGATTCGGTAAAACGCATTTGTAAGCCGTTAACACCAATGTACCAGACAAAAAATGCATCTTACCAGAATTCTAATAAATTACAAGGACTATGAAATCCCAAATCCCAAACATCAAATTCCAAATTTGGATGAAATCATTAATCAACATTTCAGATTTCCGATGAACCCTGAACCTCTGAACCCGTGAACTGTTAGGGTTTGCTATTTGAGATTTGGGCTATTGGTATTTGCTTGATAATTGAGATTTGCTATTTGGAATTTCCACTATCTTATGCAATTGTTGTTAACTTTGATGTTACCGTACCCTTGACGTATTATGCTGCGCACAATACATTGAAACCCTAAATGAACGTAAACAAAATGAAGAAACATTTCATCATTTAGAAGTTTGCTAACCCCTTAAAAGGAGGGATGAATGAAAATTGTTATCATGGGGGCAGGTGGGGTCGGAGGTTATTATGGAGGCTTGCTCGCTCGCAAAGGGCATGATGTGACATTCATTGCACGCGGCGCCCATCTTGAAGCGATTCGTGAAAAGGGGCTGCAGGCGAAGAGCGTCCACGGCGATTTTCATGTTGCACCGGTCAAAGCAACCGACACTGCGGTAGAAATTGGCCCGGCAGATTTGGTTATTTTTGCGACCAAAACCTATCACACCGATGAAGCCGCCCGGGCAATCAACCCGATCGTTCATTCGGGCAGCGTAATCATCTCGTTTCAAAACGGGGTGGATGCCGCCGAGCGTATCGGGGCAGTGGTGGGCCAGGAACACTTGCTGGGAGGGGCGACATGGATTTCAGCGGCAATCGAAGAGCCGGGGGTAATTGGCCAATACAGTCAGTTTCGGCGAATCGTCCTGGGTGAATTTGACGGCCGTACGACCCCGCGCGTTGAGGCGGTCCATCAGGTTCTGCAAGATATCGGCGTTGAAGTCGAAATCGTTGACAACATCCTGGAAGTCCTTTGGACCAAATTCGTCTTTATCGCATCGGTGAGCGCCATGGGTGCTTTGACGCGCGTCACCTTCGGGGAATACCGATCTGTGCCCGAAACGCGCGCGGTGCTGACCGAAGCAATCGCCGAAGTCACCGAAGTGGCCCGGGCCAAAGGTGTCCGACTCGATCCGGACATCGTAAACAAGACGTTGGCCTTCATCGATCAGGGTGCCCCCGACATTAAGCCATCCATGCAGCGGGATGTTGAAGCCGGGCGGATGAGCGAGCTGGAGTCGATGATCGGCATCGTCGTACGGCTGGGCAAAAAGCTGGGAGTGTCAACACCCCTGATGCAAATCGCCTATGCCGTGCTGAAACCGGGACAGTTGAAGGCGAAGGGGAATTAATAGGGGGGCTTTTTTGATTGATACTGATCCTGGCTTCGGTCCTGCAGAAAGACTATATCGTATTTTTTTCCGGTCCCGGAATCATACCATTCATATCCCTGCTCCCGGCACTCATGGCACGCCTTGCGGGGCACGTGGATGGCCAGGATTTGATAGCCTCGATCAGAGGCCGAATCGATTTTAAGAACGCCACCGCATTCCGAGCAGTTACGCAAGGTCTCATGCTGAGTTTCATAAAGTGAATCGGTATCGTAAAAAATGCGGCGCGAGCGTTCGGCGAACGCATGATTGTTGCGCATCTGATCCCCGACGGCTTGCCTTTTATCCCAAAGGGTGAGGATGTTTTCGGCCTGGGTTTCGATGTAACGCGAAATTTCGGAAGATTGACGAATCTTGTCCGGATCATAAGCGGGTTCTTTGACATGGCTGTAGTCGATCCCCGCCATGGCCAGAATGATTCCCAGATTCACATAGGGCAATGCGCCTTCAATGGAATAGCCGCCTTCAAGGACCGCAATGTCGGCATTTAAAAGGGTTGTAAGCTGAGCGTATCCCTGGGCCGAAAAATTCATGTTGGTGATCGGGTCCGAAAAGTGATTGTCCTGACCGGCCGAATTAATAATGATTTCCGGTTGGAAATCGTCTAAAATCGGTAAGACGATGTTTTTCACGGCGTATAAAAATCCCTCTTCCGAAGTCTGAGGCGGAAGCGGTATGTTGATCGTACTCCCTGCGGCCGTGGGCCCGCCGAATTCGTCTATCGCACCTGATCCTGGATAAAGCGTGCGGCCATCCTGGTGAATCGAAATAAACAGGGTGTCGGGATCATGCCAGTAGATGTCCTGGGTGCCGTCCCCGTGGTGACAATCGGTATCCACAATGGCCACCCTGTCGATTTTGTAAGCGGCGCGGAGATACTCCAGCATGATGGCCTCGATGTTGACATTGCAAAAACCGCGTGCGCCGTGAACAATGCGCATGGCATGATGGCCCGGTGGGCGCACCAGCGCAAAGCCCTTTTCGATTTCCCTGTTTAAGACCGCCATACCGATGGTTTTAGCGCCGCCGGCACTGATGAAATGTGACTCGGTCATCACCGCCCATTCATCGGGAACGCAAAAATGGACCCGTTGAACATCTTCAATGGAGACCAGATCGGGTTTGAATTCTCGAATACCCTTAATGTCAAAAAGCCCCTCTTCAATGATTTGATCCTGGGTGTAAAGAAGGCGCTCCTCCCGTTCGGGGTGGCTGGGGCTGATGGCCCAATCAAAGGCCGGGAAAAAAACAAGCCCGGTTTTATGTTTTGCCTGCAGCATGTGCTAAACCCTATATGGTGGCATTAATTAGAGATTGTTGATTGATGATTGTGTAGTTCAATCATCAATCAACAATCATCAATCGCCAATAGCCAATTGACTTCCACCAATCGACAATCATCAATCATCAATCCAAATCCGGTTCGTCCGGGTTAGGTTGTTGGCGACCGTCTCATAGCCCTGAATCAATCCTGGTTTGACCTGAACCTTTACACGAATGTTTTGACCGGTGGTGTTAAAACCTCGTACCATATTGAAGGCCTGATCTTCGGTAACTTCCATTTCCAGATCAGACATCTGCGCCCCTTTCTGAATGGCCTTTGTTCGCAGGAGATCAAAGGCCTGCTGAATGGCATCCTCCCGGGAAAAACCTTTAGAAATTTCGGCATAGAAATTTTCTTCGGGTGCAAAAGCGATTCCTTGCTCGGTGTCGGCAAAGAGGGACACCTCACAGGTGGTGCGGGCCAGTGCGGCGCCGATGGCATTGGCCACTTTCCATTTAGGCACAACAGAGACCTTAAACGCGGAAACTTTTCCCAGCCGTTCGGCGAAATGTCGGGCGGGACCTCCCAGGACGCTCATGGTGTCAGGTTTTATCTGATAGCCTTCCTGAAGCTCATGAACGGTGTAGACCGGTTTGCTGTTTACGCGCCCAATCATGTTGTCGGCTTCGGACAGGATCGCCTGACAGAATTCATCAAGTATACGGTTGGCCGCTTCTTCAGAAGACAATGCCAGTTCTTTGGCGACAGAATTGATTCCGTTTTCGGATTGACTCCGATCACCATCGGTTATTTCCCCAAGCACAACCAAAGCGTCAGTCGGCGTAGGGGCCGGTCCGCCATAGGCCATTGCGGGGCCGCGTCGCTCCGGACCGATCCTTAACTTTCCGGTCACAACGGTGACGGCGCTATCTCCGCCAAGTCCGATGGAACAAGTTTCCAGGGCCCGTGTGAGGGTTTGAAAAGAACCGATGTGAATCCCCACCGGGTTTAGTACCGGTACGCCATTGATCAGAAGCGCCATGTCCGTAGAAGTTCCGCCTATATCGATAACCAGGCTGTCGCCTTGCGCTGCAAAAGGCGTCGCGCCCATAACGCTGGCTGCGGGGCCGGAGAGTATGGTCTGGTCCGGTGTGTCGATTGAAGATTGAAAACTCATGGTGCCGCCATCTGCTTTGAGGAGATGGATCGGGATGGCAAGCCCTTCTTGTTGCAAAGATTTTTTTATTGATTCGAAAAAAATCTTATGAATCGGATAAACAGCGGCGTTTAAATAAGTTGTCGCAATCCGGCGCGGGAAATTGAGATTTCCGGATATTTGATGCCCCAAAAATATCTTGTCAAACGAATTTTCGAGGATTTGGGCGATTCTTAATTCATGGGCCGGGTTGCGCACGCCAAACTTGCCGACCACACCCAGATATTGAATATCAGATTGTCTTAACTGTGCTGCCGCACGCTCAATTTCATTTCGGTCAACCGGGTCGATTTCACGCCCGCGATGATCGATGGCGCCGGATACCACATAATATTGGTCGTTGGTTCGAAAGAATTCAGGGTTGATCCCCGGGCCGCCCGTAACGATCATTCCGACAGGGGCGATTTTTTTCTGGACGATGGCATTGGTGGTGAGGGTTGTACTGAGGACCAGGCGCCTAATCTGTGTTTTGTCGACATCAGCCGTTATCGCTTTAAGCCCGGTGAGGACGGAATTAAATAAATCGTTCGGATCGGTGGGAACTTTAATGTCCCTGATGAGTCTGTCCCTTCCCAACAGGACAACATCTGTATGCGTACCGCCGACATCTAATCCAATTATCATGATCGCTGCGTCGCTTCCGGATGTAAAAAAAGGATTCATCAAGAGTGTTGGAATGATATTAGATGAAAACAATTTTTATTGTCAACACAATGATAAATAAGGGTGAGCATTCTAAGATCAGATAAATGTTGATTTTTAAAACTGTTATGCTATTGGCCACGAGACATCGGATTTGATTAATAACCGGAAACGTTCAACAATAGGGAAGATAACATGCCTACTAAAGAAAAAATTAAAGAGAGTTTAATAAATTTGGATTCAGCCAAGATCTTTTTTGCCGACCTCAACGGCAAAATCATGAGCCTGCCGGTCAACCCCGAACATATTGAATCGATCAGCGAAAATGGTATCGGATTTGATGGGAGCTCGATTGCCGGGTTGGCAACGATTGATAAGAGCGATCGGATTCTCTTCCCGGTTCCGGACAGCTACCGTCCGGTTGAATTCAAAAATGAAAAACTTGGTTTCTTTATCGGCGCAATTTATAATGAGGAGGGTAAGCGCGCCCAGGCAGATCCGCGAGCGGTTTTAGAGCGGGTCATCGCCGAGGCAGAATCAGAGTTTGGATGCAGATTTCTGGTTGGGCCCGAGCATGAATTTTTTCTTCTGAACATTGATGAAGACGGCAAACCGGGCCATTCGGATAATGCGGGTTATTTTCATCCCAGTCCGCACGACAAGGGCGAGGTCATCAGAAATCGGATTATCAGAACGCTTAAATCGTGCGGGATTGAGTTTGAAAAGGCACATCATGAAGTCACACCGTCGCAACATGAGATCAATCTAGAGTGTACCGATCCTTTAGGCGGTGCCGATCGAACGATTCTTTTTAATTACATCACGCAGAAGGTCGCCGCTGAATATGGCTATCATGCCAGCTTTATGTCGAAACCTTTTGATGGCTTTAACCGGAATGCGTTTCATATACATATCT
>CAZNFS010000094.1:0-11660 GCA_964572695.1 uncultured Desulfobacteraceae bacterium | reverse complement strand
GCCTTGTATATGAACCTTTTTACTTAGCCATCTATAGTTGAATTCGCGATTTTTTGCGAATCCATCAAAGCTTAAAACGGGAATCATATGCAAGGGGCCGCCATGTCGAGTGACGCAAAGCAAAAAAAGAGAAAAACGGATTCCATTGGCCACGTACTGGCGATTGATTTGGGCAGCGGCGGACCGAAGGCGGCAATTGTGTCAGAAACCGGGCAGGTCATGGCGAGTGCAGAGGAAAACGTAGCCACCTCTCTTCTGCCCCGGGGCGGTGCCGAACAGGATCCGCATGCGTGGTGGGATGGTGCCAGACGCGTAGCGAAGAAAGTCGTACGGGCATGCGGTGTTTCAGCAGAGGACATAGTGGCCGTCAGCTGCGATTCCCAGTGGTCGGTGGTGACGCCTGTGGATGAGAAGGGAGAGCCCTTGATGAATGCAATCCATTGGCTCGACCAACGCGGCGGCCCCTATAACCGCAAAATAACGCGTGGATTTCCGAGTGTCCAAGGGTACGGCCTGCGTAAATTGCGCAAATGGATCAAATTGACGGGGATGGTGCCGACTCACTCGGGGGTGGACTCCCTGGGCCATGTTCTTTTCATCAAAAATGAGCGTCCGGACATTTATGCCAAAACCTATAAATTCTTGGAACCGATGGACTATCTGACCGCACGGCTGACCGGTAAAATCACGGCCACCCAGAAAACCATGGCACCCTTTATGGTCGTGGAAACCCGTGACTGGGGGGTTCAAAAATACAACGACGCACTATTGGCTCTCACCGGTGTGGCAAAAGAGAAGCTTCCGGATCTCATACCCAACGATGGTATCGTGGGATCGCTGCGGCCCGCTGTGGCCGAAGAACTGGGATTGCACCCGTCCACCCCGGTCGTGGCCGGTAGCGGTGATTCCAATGTTTCCATCATCGGCTCGGGAGCCGTGCACGATTTTGAATCGATTATCTACATCGGCACCTCTCAATACATGACTTGCCACCTCCCATTCAAAAAGACGGATATCGACAGTTTTATGACATCCATTCCAAGCCCGTTCAAGTCGAGGTACTATCTGTTGGGCGAGCAGTTAACGGGCGGGAAATGTGTCGAGTTCTATTTGAATAACATCATCTATTCCGATGATGAATTTGACACCGGATCCAAACCGGCGGATGCCTACGAGCGGTTTAACGACCTGGCATCCAAGGCGCCGGCCGGAAGCGGCGGAATCATATTCCTGCCATGGCTGAACGGTTCGGGGGTCCCCAAAGAAAATCCATCTGCCCGGGGCGGTTTTATGAACATTTCATACACGAGCACCCGCGGCCACATGGCCCGCGCCGTCATGGAGGGTCTTGCCTACAACAATCGCTGGACCCGAGCGGCGGCGGAAAAATTTATCGGCCGTCGCATTGAAAACTTCAGGTTCTCAGGCGGTGGGGCCCTTTCCGGCGTTTTCTCCCAGATCCATGCCGATGTGCTGGGGGTTCCGATCCATCAGGTCGATGATCCGCTCAATACGACCGTTCGGGGAGCGGCCCTGCTGGCACTGGTAATACTTGGGTTTTGCACAATCGAAGAAATTCCGGCCATGGTCAAAATAAAGAAGGTGTTCGAGCCGGATGACTCAAATCGGGTGGTTTATGAAAAGATGTATGCTCAATACCGCGAGCTGTATAAGAAAAATAAAAAAGTGTTTGCAAAATTAAATGCGACATAGAGAGAAGGAGAAAAACGCATGTCCGAAAAAGAAGATTTAAAACCGACTGAAGATCCTTTCAAACCCTACAAGGGGCGATTTGAAAGCCATGAGCGCTTGCCCCAAAAGGGCCGCGACAAGGACGATATTTTCAGAGAACTGTCGATCATGGCCAAGGAGGAAAACGCCAAGTGGAAGACCGGCCGGGTTTCGGGCACGTTTTACCACGCCGGCGAAGCGCATCTTTCCTTTCTCAACACCGTTTTCAGGTTGTTTTCGCATGAGAATACCATTCAATTCGACCTGTGTCCGAGTATGTTTAAAATGGAAAGTGAAATTCTGGCCATGACGGCTAAAATGCTCAACGGCGAAGCGGTCAAAGCGCATAATCCGGAGGATCAGGTCTGCGGGACACTCACTTCCGGTGGAACGGAAAGTATCCTGATGGCCATGAAGGCATATCGAGACCGGGCCCGCACAGAGAAAAACATCAGCATCCCGGAGATCATCATGCCGCACACGGCCCACCCGGCGTTTGACAAATCAGGGCAGTACTTTGGGATCAAGATGGTCCATATACCGGTTTCCGAGCCGGATTTCCGGGTGAATCCCGCGGCGGTAGAATCTCAGATCAATGAGAAAACGATCGCCATTGTCGGCAGTGCCGGCAATTATCCATACGGTCTCATCGATCCGTTGGAGGCGCTGTCCGAAATCGCCTTAAAACACGATCTTGGATTTCATGTGGACGGCTGTCTGGGCGGTTTTATTTTGCCGTGGATTGAAAAGCTGGGGTACAAGGTCCCGATCTTCGATTTTCGCCTGCCGGGCGTGACATCCATGTCGGCCGACACCCACAAGTTCGGGTTCGGTTTAAAGGGAACCTCGGTGGTCCTCTATCGCAACAGCAATCTGCGCCGCTATCAATATTTTAACGTCCCCGACTGGCCCGGCGGCATGTATGCCTCGCCCACAGCCGCCGGGAGCCGATCGGGCGGTTTGACCGCGGCGACCTGGGCCGCCATGATGTATCTGGGGGAAGAAGGCTACCTGAAAGCGATCAAGTCCATCATGCAGGTGGCCGACAAAATCAAAGCCGGAATCGATCAGATAGAGGAGCTGATTCTGATCGGCGATCCGACGTTTGTGGTCAGTTTCCGTTCCGAAGCGGTGGATGTGTTCCACGTAAATGATTTCATGCAGACCCGCGGCTGGCGTTTTAACTGTCTGCAGCTTCCGCCGGCAATGCATTTTTGTGTGACGATGCCCCAGACGCTTGTGCCCGGTATTGGAGAAAGCCTGATCGATGATCTGAAAGATGGGGTTGAATATGCCAAATCCAAGGCCGGCACGGCGGCCCAAACAACGGCCTTATACGGTCTGGCCGGTTCGACGGAAGGGAATCAGCAGATGACGGAGCTTGTGTTCGGGCTCTTTGATTACTTATATGCAGTATAATCCTTACTGCCAGGGCCAGTGTTGCGCCAGGTATTCGAGGCTCGGGAAAAGTTGTTCTTCCTGGTGCGGCTCGAGGGTGACGATGGGGGGGTGTTTGCGGGTGCGTTTCAGATACGCAAATAATTGTTTAAAATCGATTGCCCCTCCTCCCAACTCCAAATGATCATCCCAGTCACCGTTATTGTCGTGCAGATGCAGCTGCCCGAGATACGGTTCCATGACCGTGAGCCATTCCTCCAGTGAAGCTTGGCCGAATGCGGCCAGGTGCCCGGTATCGAGACAGAAGCCGACATTTTTTGAAGTTAGCTCTTCGAAAAGATTACGGATATCCGCCGGACCGTCTTCATAGACATTTTCCAGCATCAGGCGCGTGCCGGTGTCTTCCAGCCGGTCTGCCAGCCAGGACCAGCATGCGAGGCTTCTTTCAATCCAGATTTCCCTGAAAAATCCGTAGCGTCTTTTGTCGTATCCGGCATGGCAGATAAGGGTTTGGGGTTTAAACAGGGGAATCAGTTCAAGAACCTGTTCGAACCGTTTGCGGGTGAGGGCCCGAATGCCGGGATCGGCGGAACCGACCGAAAGGTCCATAAAAGGTCCATGGAGGGTGATACGCAGCGATTGTTGATGCAGCTTTGCGGCAATCGGCCTGTAATCCGTTACTGAAAATTCCTCCAAAGCCAGGGCATCGAAGCCGATTTCGGGATTGAGGCCCAGTTGCAGAAATTGATCCAGATACGTTTCAAAAAGCATCCAGAAGGGGATGTTAACCTGTACTTTTTTGATCATCTTTTTCATTTTTTTTCGACTATGCGATCGGTCACGCTTCGCTCGATGACGCCGGGGAGAAAGGGATCGAAATGCGATAGCTCCCGTATTCGAGTTTTGCCTTGACCACTTCGTCTCCTTTTTCGAAAACCTTCATCATGCCCTTGTTTGATGACAATACATCGGCGGTGAATCCCTGAATCCCTCTATTTTTGGCAAGTCTAAGGAGGGTTTTGTAAAGGCAGGACGCAATGCCAAACCCTTGATAATCTTCGTCCACAACAAAGGCCACATCGGCATGGGGTCGTTGCGGATCTCTGACAAATCGGGCCTCGGCAATAATATGCCCTTTGCCGTGTTCTCCCACCAAACCGACGATGGACAGTGTATGGCTGAAATCGACGTTGACATAGGTCTGCATTTTTTTGTGCGGCATGGTCTTGATCGGTGAAAAATAGCGATAGTAGACGGCCTCTTCTGAAAAACGGTAAAACAACCGGCGCATTTCTTCTTCATCGGATGGTTTAATGGCCCGGAAACGAACTTTTAGATCCCCTTTAAAGACTTGCTGCATGGCGATTTCAGAAGGATAGAGACGGGCGGATGTTTCTAAAAAAATCTGGTCCGGGTAGAGGATTTTTTGAGTTTTGGCCTGGTCGACCAACTGATGCCGATCATCGGGATGTGCAATATCGATGAGGGCCTGGGCCCGTTCCCGTACCGTGCGTCCGCTCAATGAGGCCACGCCGTACTCGGTTATGACCATGTCTACTGATTCGCGCACGCTGAACCGGTTGGGCATATCTTCAACCGAAATCAGAATATTGGGTTCATTTTTCAGATTGCGGCTGGGCAGGGCAACGATCGTGAAGCCGCCTTTGGAGAGTTCGGCGCCCCGGAAAAGATCGATCACATCACCTGGGCCGGCGGTGACATTGCCTTTGCCGATATTCAGAGCGATACGTCCGGAAACATCTGCTTTGCGGGCCGGAAGGACCGCCACAAACTGCGGATTCTGCCCGATCAGAGCCGGATTAAAAACCTTATCGATTCCCTGAAATTCAACCATGGGGTTGCGGTTTAACCAACCCATCAGTTCGGGCGTTCCAAAGGCATAAGACGTCAACGATTTACCGCGAAAGATTTCTTTGTTGCGATTGGTGACAGCGCCGCTTTTGACGAGATCCATGAGCGCATCGGTAAAGAAGGGGGAATGAAAGCCAAGATTGCGCTTGTGCATCAGATGGCGGCTTAAGGCCTCGAACAGCGGTCCGAAAGAAAAGGCCAGGCAGCTTCCGTCCTCGATCACCGCTGCGACATTTGCGGCTACACGATCAAATACATCATCCACCGGCCAGCGCTCAAAGTAGATCGGTTTTTCAGTCGAGCGGATGAGGTAGTCAAAATCCGACAAGGGAATAAAGGTATCCCCCAGAGTGGTCGGGATATCCGGATTAATTTCACCTACCACCATGGAAGCCTGTTCA
Organism: uncultured Desulfobacteraceae bacterium; assembly: GCA_964572695.1. Lineage (GTDB taxonomy): Bacteria > Desulfobacterota > Desulfobacteria > Desulfobacterales > CAZHA01 > CAZHAH01. The sequence goes on along the minus strand of CAZNFS010000094.1, from coordinate 6,258 downwards.
ATCGCCAGCCGGCCCACATCGACCGCCACGCCCATGCTGCAGTATCCGGCTTCATTGGGAGGAGTCACTTGAATAAAAGCCACATCAATGTGGATTCGTCCCGATTCGATGAGATCCGGAATTCTGGAAAAGCTGCTTGGAATCAGATCGACGCGTCCAGTCGTGATGGCTTCACTGGCCACCCAGCCCGAAAAGAAGGTCTTGAGACGATACGCGTTCGACTGGAGTGCTTCAACCGAGATGGCATCACCGAGGCTCACCAGCTGAATAAGTTCGAGATCTTTGAGATTAGCGCTGTTGGCGGCCATCAGGTGCTTGACCAGGGTTCGGGGTTCACCCACACCGGTCCCCAGGAAAATACTCGTACCCGGTTCCAGTTTTTCGATAACCTGATCCGCTGTTACGACCTGTTTTTTCCAGTTCAATTCTTTACCTTTGTTCATGATGACCCACGGCTCTCTAATAATAAGTGCATTCTCGGCTCCGCTTCAATATAAGCAATGAAAAGATTTTTTACAAGATGGGTGCCGTCAAGAATTGGAAATCCTTGACTGGGTGTCTCCTTCTATCTTATTCTCATCCTTCGTTAATGGACGCAGGAATGACAGAATTTTGGATGATACGTCGGTTATGAACCATGGCTAAAAAGAAAAAATACTATGCGGTTGCAGTCGGTCGAAATCCCGGCATTTATATCGAATGGTTCGGGGAGAAGGGTGCCGAAGCCCAAGTGAAAGGTTTTCAGGGGGCTGTCTTTAAAGGATTTGCAACAAAACAGGAAGCCGAAACATTCATGGAGGCATATTCTGATCGACAGCCTTCAACAGCGAAAAAGAAACCGGTCGCAAAAAAGAAAACCCCAAAACAAAAACAACCCGAACCCAAAAATCAGTTAACCATCTACACGGATGGTGGTGCAATCAACAATCCCGGCCCGGGCGGCTATGGAGTCGTTATTATCAAAGGTAACAAACGCAAAGAGCTGTCCTGCGGATACCGCCGGACAACGAACAATAGAATGGAATTGATGGCGTGCATTGCAGGCTTGCAGGCGGTCAAAAAGCCGGCCGCAATTGTGCTCTACAGTGATTCAAAATATGTTGTCGACGGTATAGCCAAGGGCTGGGCCAAACGATGGCAAAAAAACGGCTGGATGAGAACAAAGACCGACCGGGCAAAGAATCCCGATTTATGGGAACTGATGCTGGAATTATGTGATTATCATACGGTCCAGTTCAGATGGGTCAAAGGGCATGCCGGCAATCCCGAAAATGAAAGATGTGACAAATTAGCGGTATCGGCCGCAAAAGGTAAAAAATTTTTAGTGGACAAAGTATATGAAGAAAGGGGGAATCCGCATGCAATATGATTTGCTGCTGAAGGGCGGCATGTTGATTGATTCGGCCCAGGGAATCCAGGCCATAAAGGATATTGCGTTTAAGGACGGTACCGTTGCCGAAGTGGGAGACGAACTTGACCTTTCAAGCGCAACGGATGTGATCGATTGTTCGGATTCGATCGTTTCTCCCGGATGGATCGATCTTCACGTTCATGCATTTTGGGGATGCAGCCATTACGGCATCGATCCTGATCCCCACCTTGTTGCCAATGGCGTTACAACGGCACTGGATGCGGGATCAGCCGGTGCGGATAACTTCCCCGGGTTCCGGAGATTCATTATCGAAAAAAGCGACACACGTCTTTTTGCCTACCTTCACATTTCTTCCCAGGGGTTGCTTTCCAAAGAAATAGGCGAACTCAAATATATGGAATATGCCAATGTTGAAGCGGCGGTTACGATGGCCAACCAGAATCGGGATGTCATTTTAGGTATAAAGGTTCGCCTGACCAAAAGCCTGATCGATCCCTCCGCCGGCATCGAGCCGTTGTATTTGGCGCGCGAGGCGGCCGATGCCCTGGGGTTGCCGCTTATGGTGCATCCCAATGATGCTGCCTGTGATTCCATCGATGATATCCTGGCGGTAATGAAAAAAAATGACATCATGACCCATTGTTTCCAGGGCGATGGCTGCGGGATACTGGATCAAAACGACAAAATCAGAGCATCCGTGCGTGAAGCAAGACAGCGCGGTGTGCTGTTTGATGTCGGACACGGCCAGGCAAGTTTCAAGTGGCAGGTGGCCGAGCGAGCCATTGAGCAGGGCTTTTATCCTGACACGATATCGAGCGATCTGCATATATACAATGTGAACGGTCCCGTGTTTGATATGGCAACGACGATGGGCAAATTCATGTATCTCGGCTTTACGCTGGAAGACGTTTTGGCCAAAGTGACCGCCTATCCGGCACGCGTCTTGGGAATGCCGGATCAGATCGGTACCTTAAAGACGGGTGCCGTGGGGGATGCGGTGGTATTTAAAATGGAAAGCGGGTCCTTTGATTTTACGGATGCAAACCAGCAATTACGAACCGGAAGCCAGCGGCCGGTACCCGTTACAGTTGTCCGATCCGGAAAGATCTATCCTTAAAGCGAGTATTTCCTGATAAAAGAATCATTGCGTCCCGACATAAAAAGGGCGGAAGGTGCCTTCATCCTTTTCCAGCGCCGATTCGATTTGGGCCAATAAACGCGATTTGTCGTCAGGCAGCTTGCCTTCCAGGTTGATATAATTGGTGTAGTGGTCGCTGGTCAATCGAGATGTTACCGACAGTGCTGCGATGATTTGCCTCGTCTCCCGCAGAATGGCGTGAGGCCCCAACATTTGAAACCGACCACCGGTCACATCCGCCAATAGCGGCGTGTCGATTTTGGGCAGAAAGGTTCGCAGGCGGATGAAATCCGGTGCCACGGCATTCAAAACACGCGCGGTTTCAATCGCATGCGGCCCAGTGCGATCTTGTCCGCCGATACCGAGCATCACGTAAAGACTCAGCTCAATCCCGGCCTTCATCACCCATTTGCCGGCTTCGATCTGCTGGCCGCTGTGGGTCCCCTTTCGAGTGCGGCTAAGCACGCTATCGTCACCGGACTCCAAGCCGACGTGAATTCGCGCTAGGCCGGCTGCCGCCAGCCGTTTCAATTGTTCTAATCCTTTTTGATGAATGTACTGGAAAGAACCGTAAACAGTGATCCGGTTCAGCCTGGGAAACACCTGATAGGCATATTGACAGATTTCGCAAAGATCCGATGTTTTCATCGCAATGGTGTTGCCGGCTGGGAAAAAAAGAGTCGTCACTGTTGAGCCGTGAGTTTGTGCGGCCTGGAGCAGATCCTCGCAGATGTCTGCAACCGGTCGTACCTTATATCGCGGACCGTTTTTGTAGACCATACAAAACGTACACCGGTTGTGCGGGCAGCCAACCGTGGCTTGCACCAGCAAGGAATCCGCTTCGCTGGGCGGCCGGTATATAGGTCCCTCGTAATGCATCATCGGTATCAACTGTGCAGTTGTATATTTCTCCTGCTATAATAGGGTTGAAATATGAAAAGTAAAGCCTTAACTAAGGGATCTGCGGGCAAATTGAGGATATCCTCAATTTCAGTGTGGATAAAAAAAACTACTATATATTGATTTTTTTTCTTGACAAGCAGCAATATGTTGTATTAAAAAAGTTCAGACAGTTTTCTTGGGGTAGCCTCCGCCCCCTGCTCACGATCAGGAGCAGCATTCTTTCTGACTGATCCGAAAAATTTCTCTCTCCAGACCAGTCCCGTCTGACCCATTTAGACGGGACTGCCCTTTTGTAATTGGATTAAATTTCGTCTAATTTGCAAAGATCGAGAAGGTTACGAACGAATCCAGCCACCTCTGCTTGAATCACTTCGTCAATGCCACCTGTAATAAAGCGAGCAACTCTAACCGCTCCAACACTATCGCTGTCTATAAAATCTTCCCTTAAAATTTTTATAGCTTTTTTTGTTTCTTTTTCATGCAGCAAAGGTTGCAAGGCTTCTACAATATCACCAACTCCGCCTCCGTAATTTCGAATGTGATAGAACAGGTCATACGCATCCTTATTTTCCCCCCTTTCCCTGAAAGCCAGTGCCTTAAGCACTATAAATGCACCTGCACCACAGACATAAACTTCGCGTTTTGCTTTTTCAGCAAATAATGTGAAGCCCTCTAATGTGATTTTTATTCTGTCCTTGAAAGCAAGCTCAAGACCAGGGGTAATCACGGCTGCAAAATCTTTTTCGATATCTTTAATTCCCCCTCCCACATCATCATTACTAACCTGTGGAATAAGAAAATCAATTGTAACCTTTCCAATCTTTTCAATTTTCCAACGTTGCCGAGTCAGATTGCCTTGCTCATTTACATCAGGAGAAAAACCTGCAGACCGAAAGCGATCCGTAATGGCTTGATACCTTTTATCACTAAATATCGCTAAGGTAAGCCCCATGTCCAGGTCCGTTGTGCCAACATGGCTGTCAGCACCGTCTGGTAAGTTGTTCTGGTCGATTAACAAAGATGGCACAAGACCACCAACAATAACTGACTGCTTCATGTAATCCCCAAGTACAGTAGCAACATATAGGCATGTCGCCTTGACGCGCTCGGCCTGCTCTTTACTGTATTCAGCAGCTGTTGATGGTTTTTCAGGCATACTTGTTCCAACTCAAAAAATTTTTCCGGAGATCATTGGCTGCTTCCATAGCTCTTTCCGGATGGCCAAATAGATCAAGATACACTTGAACTGGATGGGCACAATTAATACCTTCCACTATTTCAGAACCATGGAACACACCTTCGTCTTTAGGTACAACAAGCCAGACGTTAGGGCCTCGTTCTTCCTCCCTGAATCCAAGGAATTTACACAAATTTTTTGATAGTTGTTCTTCTATATAAAATGAAACAATTCTGAAGTTCGCAAACTTACAATACAGCCAGGCACCACTAAGACCGGTAGCGGCGTGCAAAATATCCTTATCAGATAGAAGATCCGATATTTTTTTCAAAATTTCATTGCTCGACCGGGCTGCAATATGACCTTTGATGATTCGGTTTTTTTTAAAATCATATTTTTCACGCCATGAATCTAATAAGAGATCCGGATTAGAGATAACAATTGAACCGTCATTTTTTCGAAAGATGAGGTCTTCATCTTCTAAACGTGAAATAATGCGGCTGGTTTGCCCTTCGTCCACATTTGTTGCGAACGACAATTCCCGTTGTGTCATTGATTTTTTTGCATTGATCAGCAACCATCTTGCGATACGAGAACTTTTTGGAGCAAATGGGCTCGAAGGACGACCGAGGTTTTTGTAAAGATTCGGATGCCCCCCGATAAGGATACGCAAGTTTGGAGCGGAAATGTCCGCATTCCCTGACAAATCAGCCCATGAAACACCACTATCTTCACAGAGCTTACGGCCAACATCTCCCATGAAAGGCACCACAACTAATGGAATCAGGGACACCCGAGACTGTATTCGATTGTTTTTTAAGCTTTGAATTGCGGAAGAAACTTGAGCAGAGTTGCTGCCATTTTTTATTTCAATGACAAACTCATATTTTCCCATTTTAAAAAATCCATCCACTTTTTTTAAGTGAAATTGATTTTTTATACGTATTCCATTTTTTGAAACCTTTAGCCATTTTGCCAGAAGATCTACAATTTTTTCCAGAGCTTCTTTTTCAGATATAGATATCATACTTGACTAAATAACACCGCTTGACAAATTTGTCAAGCCCTATAGTTTAATCAAACCACCCCATGTAATCATATATTATGTTGACTTTCAAATTTGACTAAAATAGGCTGCTTGACTTTTTATTCAAGTCATCTACTTTAGTCAAGCACCACAAGGACACAGCAAAAAAACGGAGAGGTAATTGATGGCAATGATAAGCCGAAAAGTACTCTATAAAAAGGTTTGGGAAACGCCCATCACTCGATTATCAAAAGAATATGGTTTGTCTGATGTTGGATTTGCCAAAATATGTAAAAAACACAATATACCCCGACCACCACGGGGCTATTGGGCAAGAAAGGCGGCTGGATACAGGGTAAAGCAACTCCCCCTGCCACCGGGAGAGGATGTTACAATTGAAATTAATCCAAATCGTTACAGTCAAAATGCTAAAAAAAACAAAGAACTTGTTGCGAGAATGTCGTCTTCTAAACAATCAGATGAAGAACCCATTGTTGTACCTGACAGATTGTCCAGTCCTCATCCATTGACCAAACAGTCTTCTGAAACCTTGAATGGTCGGCAACCAGACGCTGAAGGGCTTATTTATCCCCGCCGCTAAGAAAAACTGACCCCTTTCTGTCCAAATAAGTTGACCCATT
>CAZNFS010000093.1:0-11689 GCA_964572695.1 uncultured Desulfobacteraceae bacterium | reverse complement strand
CGAGAGAGGCCTGACTCTTGCCGAAGCACTGAAGGGCTATCAGTATGCCGATCTTCCCATGCCGATTGTGGGCCGGGGGTCCTGGATGGCGCCTGCCGCCGAGCCGACGACACTGTTTAAGGAACATGGCAATTTTGCACCGAATTATTCTTTTATGACCCAGGCGGCTGAAGTTGAAGTCGATCTGCAAACGGGCCGGGTAAAACTTTTGAAGATGGTGACCGCCCACGATTGCGGCACACCCATCAACCCCATGCTGGTGGAAGGACAGCTGGAAGGCTCGGTTGTGGGCGGCATGGGACAGGCGCTCTATGAAGATGTGATTGTTGAGAAGGGCCAAGTGATGAATCCCTCATTTCTCGATTATGGTATGCCCACCTTTCTGGAAATGCCCGAAATTGAAGCCATCGAGATCGAAACCGATGATCCGATCGGCCCGTTCGGAGCCAAGGAGGCCGGTGAAGGTACCCAGCTCTCCCCGGCACCGGCGATCGTGAATGCCATCTACGATGCCATCGGCGTCGACTTCATGGAACTCCCCATAACGCCCGAAAAGATTTTGAAGGCCCTGGAAGAAAAGAAATAGTGAATGCGTTTGAGGGTTATTTGGATGCGGAAGATCCTCTATTTCTCCTCGGTGTAAAAGGATCGGATTCGTTGCGCCACCACGCGGGCCATGTCGAGCAGCATTTTGACGGTCGCCGGTTCGGCGTCATAACCCGAGAGGGTTACCTGAAAGGGTCCGCTATGAAAATTTAGATAGTAGTCTTCCAAGACGGCATCGACGCCGACGGCAACTTTCGTGCCTTTGGGGCCGATCTTCTTTTTATATATATTCAAAGCGCTTTGAGAAGATGTCATCTCGAAGATTTCCAGATTGATCATCTTTCCTTTTCCGTTGCCGTAACTCGCCAGAATCGCCCTTTTAAAGCCGGCCTGCATGTATATCTCGGCCCCGCCATTGATGAGTTGATACAATTCGATGCCTGCAGCGGTTTCCGGTGTGGCGTCCAGTTTCCAGCCCGGCTGCAAAGATTCGGAAGGAAGCAGATGCTGCAGGCTATCGCTTCCCTCGTTCTCCTCTGCATGGACAGAAAGGGGGCAGATAAAAGATAAGAGCAGGACGATAATAAGGTGATAAAAACGCATCGGCTAAACAATGATATTGTTGATTCGTATTTTTTGAAGATTCATTTCCCCGAGACCGTGTTTATAAGCTTTGCGGATCATCACGATGTTTTCGGGCTCGAAACCCAGCAGCCTGCAGCAGAAGGCGTCCAGGCTCACGCGGTTTCGGGATGCCACGACCATTTCGGGTTTGGCCAGTTTTCCGGGCCCATAGGGCCCCTTTTCGGTGATGAAGGCGGTGGCATCGGAAAGACAAAGATCGGGTTTGCGGACAAGATTGAGATCCGCAATACACTGTGAAAGATGGTCAAGGTCACGGTACCATCCCAGTTTCAGGGTGCCGAAATGAAAATAGCTGTTGGTGCTAAAGGGGCACAGCCCCATCATGTTTTTAAGCGCCCCCGTATAATTGACCCCGTCGTGGTGCTTGGTGATGGAAAGGTTGATAAAAACATCACACGCCAGGAGGTCTTTGTTCACCTTGGCATCCTTCAAAACCACTCCCCCGGGAATATTCAGCTTCACATTGTCACCGCTCTCGTATTTCAGCTCCTTTAAGGCGGCGGCGTATTTTTCGGCCAGGGCCGACCGTTTCCAATAACCCCGGTGGGGATCTTTGAGATAACGGATCTCTTTTGCACCCGCATCGTTGCACAACTGAATCACGGCCAGGGTTATATCGGGGTTCACCGAGGTTCCGAAATTTTTAAAGGGCGAATTGACCAGGAGGCCGACCCGGTCTCCCCGCTTTATAAAGGTCTCGATTCCGCCGAGTTGTTCGATGGCTTGGACCGTATTGGCAAAATAGTCTTTGCCTTTAATAGAGACAAGCTCCGGTGTCGTGGTTTGGGCCTGAGCCGTTTGGGGGGTCGCTCTGATGAATCGCCCCCATAAGCTCTGGCCAAGAAGGGTACCGGCTCCAAACAGCGAAATTTTTCTCAAAAAGGATCGACGATTGATCTGTGTCATGGGCTCTTCCTTATCGACATAGGGCTATCGGCTTATATATCACGCAGAAACAGCCGTTACAACTCCCTCAATCCTATTTCCGTATATATTTTTTAGAAATTCGCTCAATGAGGATAATAGGTTTTGGCGGTATTGACCATGGCTTTAAGATTTTCCATTTTGCATTCCACCGGGCAGGTGCATCCCGTGCTCAGGATAAAACCGCCGTCTTTTCCTACCCCGTCGATGAGTTTGCGGCAATAGGCCTCAACTTCTGCAACCGTACCCAAAGTCGTCAGAGCCGCCGGCACATCGCCGGCGATACACATGTGTCCCTTTAAAATTTCTTTGGCTTTAAAGATGTCGGTCATGCTGTCCAGTTCGACCACCACCATTTTAGACGGCAAATCCTTAAAATAGGGTAGATTCATGGCGTAATCCTGATCAAGATGCATAACCGTGATGATCTCTTTTTCCGCGAAGGCTTCGATCATTTTTTTCATAAACGGGAATTCAAACCTTTCATAGATATCAAGTGAATAGTAGAAGCATCCGCTGCGTTCCATCACCAGCATAATCCCCGGTTCTCCCGACATCTGCACGGCTTCGATCGTATCCTCGATCAGATCATCCACCATGCCTTGCATGGCAGCCTCAACCTGGTCGGGAATTTCGACCAAATCCATGGTGAACTCCACCAGGGTGCGGGTCGTGGAAAGAATCATCATCGGCGACGAGACAACGGCGCCGCAAAGGGATCGGAGGCCGCGAGCGTTCCATGCCGCAAGTTCATATTGATACTGCTCCATTTGCCGTTGGGTCCATTTGAGAATCTGGCTTTCATTATAGGGACTATAGCGCTGGCGGTATTTTTCCCGAAAACGGTTGAATCCCAATTTTGCGATTTCGTCATAATCTTCACGCGTCAAAACTTCGGTCTCATGAAATTGAGCCGCTTCGTTTTCGCCCAGGTCTTTGCCGGGTATCAGGGTTTTGCCTATCACAACGCCGGAATAGACATGCGGGGTTACGGCCAAACTGTAACCGGGTAAAATCATCCCGTCCCAGCCGCCCACCTCATCGAATACGTCCAGGATCGCATGAAAACCTTTGCGCATATCACCGTAGCATTCCGCGATTTTCATCCCCTTGTATTTCACGGGAAAATAGATATCCATCAAGGGGGCGCAAGGTATGCGGTCCAGCGGCTCCAGCTTTACGGCAGCTTCCATCCGCTCTTTGGTTGTCATGGTCTCTTTATTCATGGCAGAATCCCTCCCTTTTCCAGTGTCCCGGCCAGTTCTTTGCAAAAGTTCAGGCCTTCGATGGCATCGATGGTCTGGGCATCGGCGCCCACATGTTTGCGTACGGTTTCCGTGGTGACGCCGCCGCCGATGACGATTTTAAGCTTTTCCCTTAAACCGGCTTCTATGATGGTGTCCACGATTTCTTTCATGGATTGAAATGCAGGCGTGATCAAAGCGGATAACCCCACAATCTGAGGTTTGACTTCCTTTACCGCTTTAACAAACCGATCAACGGGAACATCCACGCCCAGGTCATGGACTTTAAATCCAGCCCCTTTGGCAACGGTGGCAAAGATGTTTTTGCCGATGTCATGAATATCCCCCTTGGGCGTACCGATGACCATGGTTCCGAAAGTGGGTTCGACTGCTCCCACCAGGTGAGGTTCCAATAATTCCATTGCTCTTGTAAAGAATCGACTCGACATGATGAGCTCGCTCAGAAAATAATTCCCGCTTTTAAAGCGTTCCCCGATGAGATTCATCCCGGTTTGCAGCTCCCGCACAAGACCCATCGGATCCTGACCCTCGTTTAGGGCCTGTTCAACTTCCGTCATCAGTAGGCTTTGGTTGAAATCGGCCAAAGCCTGGGCGATTTTACGGCTCATTTTTTAACCCTCCTTTACCCGTGCTCACCCCAACGATGCAAAAGTCGAGAATGCCGTTCGTAAGATCCCGCACAAGCGGGGAGATCCGAGCCACTCTCAGCTTTCGTTCAATTGGGGTTTTAGATAAACCGAAACGGTTGTCCCCTCATTTTCCTGACTCTCAATCTTCAGCCTACCCCTGTGGGCTTCAACAATTCCTTTTACTAAGGGCAAGCCAACGCCTATACTTCCCCCCATGAAATCGATACGAGAAGATGAATGAGAACTTGGGTCCTGAACTTCATAAAATTTCTCAAATATTCTACCTAATTTATCTTGAGGAATGCCAATACCTGTATCTAAAATTCTGAGCACAAAAAGATCGGTTGAAATTTCATAAGAGATACAAATCTTTCCACCATCACCGGTGAATCTTATCGCGTTGTTTAATAATTCCATTACAACTTTTTTAATTTGAAAAGCATCAACGGCAATTTCAGGAATATGCGCTTTTTCATTATGTTCAATTGCCAGATCTCTTTGCATAAGATCAGCAGAAAGTTGCTCTAAACAATCCCCAACAATCTCATTTATCTGAGTTGGCTCAAGATTTAAATTCAATTGTCGATTCTCTACATTGTATAATTCGAACATCGTCATAACGATTCGCTCTAAATCGGCCACACTTTTTTTAAGAATCTCGAAAAACGATTTTCGCTCTTCCTCGGAAAACTCAGGATCTTCAAGCAAATCCAAATAGCTTTTAATATGAGTAACCGGGGTTCGTAATTCATGACTGGTAATTGTCATAAATCGATCTTTTAACTGTTTTAATTCCTTAAATCGCTGGTTAACCTCTCTTAATTGTTTTAATTCCTGACTCATACGAATTTTCTCGACACACTTGCCAACCACCATACCCATTTGATCCAATTTGATCGGCTTTAAAAGAAACTCATATGCACCATTTTTCATTGCTCTAATCGCATTTTCAACTGTGCCATACCCCGTCATCATAATCACTTCGATGTGCGGGTAATCACGCTTAATCGCCTCTAGTAATTCCAGTCCATCCATTAATTCCATATTGATATCAGAAATAACGATATCATAGTTATTTTTAGCGATCATTTCTTGCGCTTTTATTGAATTATCTACCGCGGCAACCGTATACCCAAAATGTGATAAGCCCATTTGATAACTATCCAAGACCATTTCAGAATCGTCGACTAGTAAGATTTTGATTTTACTTTCTTCACTCTTTGTATCTTCCATAATTCTTAATTTCCTGAATTTTCTCAGAGGCTATTAATATGCATGCTATTTACGTCGTATCAGCACCGAAACACCAAATGCACCTATACAAAGAATATATTTTAGAGATCAACAACTTTGTCAAATGTTTCAATATGCACATATCCCCTCAACTTGCAGCGGCATGGATGATGCCGTAAAAAATTACCCATAATCGGCTTTGGGCTGATTATGGGTAAAAAATATATTAGTTTGCTTAGATGTTGCTGCGGTGGGCTATTAGTCGCCTATTGCGGTGCCAAATTTGTCTTGAACCAATCCGATCAGTTCCTGTTTGCGATGGCAGGCCGACATATGGTCGGATTCGACGATTTCAAGTAAGGGCTCTTCCTGTAGACAGCGATCGATGGCAAAAGGGCAGCGGGTGTGAAAGCGACATCCGGTCGGGGGGTTGCGAGGGCTGGGCACATCGCCGGCCAAAATGATGCGCTGCGGTTTGTGCTCCACATCCGGTATGGGGATACCCGAAAGCAGCGCATGAGTATAGGGATGCAGCGGAGTAGCGAAAAGATCTTCGGTGCGCGCCACCTCGACCACTTTCCCCAGATACATGACCGCCAGCCGCATACTGATATATTTTACCACCAGCAGATGATGGGTGACAAACAGATAGGTCAGGTTAAGTTTCTGCCTTAAAACCTGCAGCAGGTTAAGAATCTGGGCTTGGACCGATACATCCAGGGCCGAGGTGGGTTCATCGAGCACTAAAAACTCGGGATTGGTAGCGATGGCCCGAGCGATGGCAATGCGTTGGCGCTGGCCCCCGGAAAACTCATGCGGATACCGCAAGTAGTGATCCCGGGTCAATCCCACCATATTCAGCAGCTCCATGACACGGTTTTCACGATCCTTGTGGCTGAGGTTATTGAGCGTTTTTAGTGGTTCAGCCAGAATGTTTTTGATCAGCATGCGCGGGTTGAGCGAGGTGGTGGGATCTTGGAACACGATTTGCAGCTTACGGCGCAGACCGTTCTTTTTAAGTTCGCCCGGGCGCATGAGGGCGATGTCGACCGGTGCGTCCGCAGACCCTTTTGGCGGGTGGTACCATATCTGGCCCTCAGAGGGATTTTCCAGCCGGATGATGGTTTTAGCGGTGGTGGTTTTACCGCATCCGGATTCCCCCACCAGCCCAAGACATTCACCCCGATAGATATTCAAATCCACCCCGTCCAGCGCTTTGACCGAATCGACCTGACGGCGCATCACACCCCCCAGAATCGGATAATGCTTTTTTAGTTGTTTAAGTTGCAGTATTTCTTGCATCATGGGTCTGTTTCGAGCGCGGCCTAGCCGTATAAAGATAGCAGGCCACCTGATGGTTCGGATCGATTTCAATGGTTGCCGGAAACTCCGCCCGACACTTGGCCATAGCATGTGGGCAGCGCGGATGAAAGCGGCATCCCGACGGCGGCGTCACCAGGTTCGGAACGCTGCCCTCGATGGTTTGTAGTTTATCTGTCTGGGCAAAACGCGGTACTGAATCCAACAGGGCTCGTGTGTACGGGTGTTGCGGCATAGTAAACAGATTCTTGACATCCGCCACCTCACACAAATTGCCGGCATACATTACCCCTACCCGATCGCAGGTTTCGGCCACAACCCCAAGGTCATGCGTAATCAACAGCACCGATGAGATCTCTTGTTGTTTGAGCGTATTAAGCAAGGCCAAGATCTGCGCCTGAATGGTGACATCCAGATTGGAGGTGGCTTCATCGGCGATCAACAGAATCGGCCGGCAGGCCAGGGCAATAGCGATAACGATGCGTTGTTTCATGCCGCCGGAGAGGTTGTGCGGGTAAAGCTTGATGATCTCTTCGGGATTGGGAATGCCGAGTTTGGCGATGATTTCGATCGATCGTCGCAGGGCTTCGCTTTTGAGCTGTTTTTCCCATAGGTTCAATAGGGGTATTTTGCGCGATAACTCCAACGCCAATGCATGCGGTTTTTGTGCCGCAAGCCCGAATATCGCCTGTCGTGTTTTTTTCAGGGGCCATAGCGTGCGATTATGGGGTGATTCAAGATCGGCTAATATATTTTTTTTCATTTCGGAAGTACGATGAAATAAGAAGCTTTCCGCCACCTGGTCTCCGATGTTCATAATCGGATTCAAGGCCGTACCGGGTTCCTGAAAAATCATAGAAATTTGATTACCCCTGAGTTTTTCCATAAACGCTTCGGGCTGGTTAAGCAGATCCATGGGCCGGTCGTCCCCTTGATGGGGATAAAAAAGGACTTGGCCGCCTTCGATTCTTCCCGGTTCCTGGACGATGCGCATCAGGGAGCGGACGGTGACACTCTTCCCACAGCCGGATTCGCCCACCAGACCGAAGGTGATACCGTGATCAACGCTAAAACTGACCTTGTCCAGGGCCTTGACCACTCCCTCATAGGTGTAAAAATTGGTTTCCAGATCGATAATCTCAAGTAATTTAGACATTATCCCTTATGTAATTAACTCCGTCTTAATTTGGGATCAAAAGCGTCCCGCAAAGCATCCCCGATCAAGTTCCATGCTAGCACAAATAACACAATACACCCTCCGGGGAAGGTTACGGCATACCAGTATTTAAGCGGATCATCCGGGGGGCCGACAATGTAATTGCGCGCCAGGGCAACCATCTGGCCCCAATCCGCGTAACCTTTGGGTGCTCCCAGACCGACGAAACTCATAAACGCCGCGGTGATCACCATCGATCCGATGTCCATAAAAGCAATCACCAGCACCGGATAAATACCGTTGGGCAGGATGTGACGCCACATGATTTTAACATTGGAAATACCCATCACCTTGGCCGCCTGCACAAAATCGAGTTCACGCAGGGTTAGAATCTCCGAACGCATCACCCGCACGTAGTTGCGCCATAGAACCAAGGCCAGCGCGATCATCACGTTGTCCAGTCCCCTGCCGAAGGCTACCACGATGGCCATGGTCAAAACCAAAAGCGGTACGGCAAAGACGATATCCACGATGCGCATTAGGATTTCATCGATCAAACCGCCATAATATCCTGCCACGACGCCCAAGGTGACTCCCACCAACAAAGCGATCCCCACCACAAAAAGACCGATCTTAAAGGCGGTGCGCGTGCCCCAGACGGCACCATAAAAAATGTCGTACTGCCCCATGGTGGTCCCCAAAATGTGTTCTTTGCTTGGTGGTTTGGGTGTATGCGAAAAGCCTTTATGCGGCATCAGATAGGGGTTGTGCTTGTATTTGGGCGGTGCGATGTATGGTGCCGCCACGGCCACGGCGATAAAAAAGAAAAGTAGCGTGAATCCGATGATGGCCGAAGGATTGCGAAAAATTCGATGCAGGGTGAACTTTAGTTCCCTGAGTCGGGGATGATTTTCAATCATAATGCACTTATTAAAGATACGTTTGTACCATCGACCAAATAATGGCAATTTAAAATGTCCAATTCAGAAATGCGGATTTTTTGTGTTGGACAAGGCCGCACAAGGGTTTGCGGTGAGGCGTACTCAGTGTACGTCGCAACCGGAAACCCGCGGAGAACGCGGTACAACGCAAAAAAGACCATTTATGGATGGACATTAACTCAGCCGAATGCGTGGATCGATATAAGCATAAAGAATATCGATGATTAAATTGACGATCACAAATACAAGACCGAAAAACAGGCAAACCCCCATCAATACCGGGATATCCAGCGAAATCGCAGAGGAGGCCAGCCACCAGCCGATACCCTGTCGGTTAAAGATGATCTCAACCGCGATGCTCCCTTCCATGGACATGGCCACCAGCCAGCCGGCCACCGTGATCACCGGCAACAGCGCGTTTTTCTTGGCATGTTTAAAATAGATCGTATTTTTATCGGCCCCTTTGGCCCGGGCCGTAATAATGTATTCTTTGGAAATTTCCTCTATCATACTCGAGCGCATCACACGCATCAGAATGGCGACAATCACCACAACCTGTGTAAACACCGGCATGATCAAGTGTCTGAGCGCGTCCCAGGCGATGTCCAGTCGACCGTTTAAAAGACCGTCGATGGTATATAGATACGTATATTGTCTGAATTTATCCGGGTTCTCGCGGATATACATATTGAAGTCGTCGCTGATAATGCCCGGGGGAAAGATATCGAAATAACCATAGAAAATCATTAGAATGATCAGCGCGAAAAGAAATGTGGGCAGCGACCATCCGATGATGGCGAATATGCGGGTGGAATGGTCGATATAGGTATCCCGATGGATCCCGGCTTGGGTCCCGAGCCAAATGCCGAAGATGATAATAATCGGTGAGGTGAACAGGTTTAGCTCCAGCGTCACGGGAAAATACTGCCAAAAAGCCTCCCAAACCGGCTTTGCCGCGGTTTGCGACCAGCCGAAATTGCCCTGTCCGATGGCCTTGATCCAGCGGAAATACTGTTTGTAGAACGGATCATCAAGCCCGAGTTGTTTAACAATCTCGGGCAGGTCTTTTATCTGTTGTGGGGAAGTGACAAAGGCCGCCGCCCTGCGTTCCGGGCTGAAGGTCATCAAAATTGAAAAGATGAGCAGCGAAACCCCGAAAAGCACCAAAATAAGCAGCAGCAACCTTCTGGCGATGTAGGTCGTCAATGTTCGCTCAACCTGGTATTAGGCCGGCCGGGAGGATAGTGTCCATCCATATATGGTCTTTTTTGCGTTGCACTTCGTTCTCCGCGGGTTTACGGTTGCGACGTACACTAAGTACGCCTCACCGCAAACCCTTGTGCGGCCTTGTCCAACACAAAAAATCCGCATCTCTGAATTGGACACTTTAGAGTGCTATTATTAAGTCGCGGATGGGCACTAGGCTAATGGCCGTTTTTTATTTCGACAACCGATAAAAGAATTCGATCGCCTGTGAGAACATGGGATTGGGAACAAACCCCTTGACGTTGTCCCGGTAAGCCCACAACTCCCGCGGTTGAAACAGGGCGATACCCAAGGCGTCCTCATACCAGATCTGCTGCAGCTTGGCATAGGCGTCGGCACGGGATTGAGGATCGACATTTTCGATGCCCACGGCCAGCAGCTGATCTACCTGCGGGTTATCATAGCCCATGTATTTTCCGTAGGTGCCGTTGGAACTCATGTAAGGGTACATGAAGTTATGCGGATCAGGGTAATCCGCACCCCAGCCGATGATGAATACCGGATGCTGGTAGGCTCGAATTTCGGTCATGTAATCCTTCCAATCCACATTGCGAATCTCGATCTGGAACTTGGGGTTGAGTGACATAATGTTTTCCGATACCATGATGGCTGCGGCTTCGCGCTCCTCTCGGCCCGTATTATAGGCGATAGCCATCTTGAAGCCCTTTTCCCAAACCTGACCGTTCCAGGCTTTCTTCAAGTATTCGGTCGATTTCTCAAGATCAAATTCATAAACCGGCACCTCTTTTTTATAGGCCAGACCGTTGACCAGGGGTGTGGCGGGCATGGTGCCCAAATCGTTTAGCACGTCCTTTTTAAAGGTCTTACGGTCATAAGCGTGCAGAAATGCCTTACGAACATTGATATCGGCAAAAAAATCAGGCGGTATGCCCTTGCCATCCAGCTTGCCGCTGCCGATATTGGGATTACCGGTGGGATCGATCTTCTGACAGAGCATAAATCCTGTTACGGCCAATTGATCCACTTCATTAACGACAACGTTTTTCATGGCTTTGACTTCGTGCAGAAAGGATTTGCCCACATGCACACGATCGGCATCGCCGGCCTGTAGCATCAGTTTACGGGTGCTCCACTCAGGCACGTATTTTACGAAGGCGGTTTTCAGTTTGGGTTTCGGGCCCCAATACCCCTCAAACCGTTCAAACACAAACTGTTTGGAGGTTTCCCACAATTTCAGCTTGTAGGGAGCGGTTCCGTTGGCGATTTTTTGCAGCGGCTCTTTGCCTTCCGGGGGTTTGTTGTACTTGGCGGCATTGGCAATATTGCCGTCCCAACTGCCCTGAGCGATGGCCCATTCTTTGTCAATGATGGCCGAGGCGGAATAGGACAAAATACCCAAAAGCGGCGGATAAGCGCTGGGCAGGTGCATAATGACCTTATCGCCCTTGACCTCGACGCTTTGATCGATTTTTTCAAAAATACCTGCAATAACTTTGCCGCCCTTATTTGTGTTGCCCACACCGGTGAGCGCCTCCAGGAGCATCCACATGGGGCCGCCGGCCGGATCGCTGATCATGGCCCGTTTTAATGAATAGGCCACATCGGCGGCTGTCAGATCGCCGCCCTGGTGGAATTTTACCCCTTTGCGGATCTTGAAGGTATAGGTTTTACCGTCTTTGGAAATACCGCCGTTGGCAACCGTCGGAACTTCAGTGGCGAGCACCGGCGCGAATTGGCCGGTATGGGGTCCTTTGAAAAAAATCAATGTTTCGTATATCGTCCAGATTTTGCCTGACCCGGCAT
>CAZNFS010000092.1:0-11782 GCA_964572695.1 uncultured Desulfobacteraceae bacterium | reverse complement strand
AGTCCGGTGAGATCGTCGGTGTTGGCCTGAATAATTTCGGAAGCTTTGCGGGCAATGACCTTTAGAATATTGCGTGCTCCGGTGGTAAAATCAGGCCTGTAGTTGTGATTCATGGTTACCAGCACGCCCTTTACATTTTCATTGCTGTCCAAAACCGGAAATGACATCAATTTGTAGGGCAAATCCTTCGCGACCGTGGCTTTGAGCGGATCGTTCTCATCGTTAATGACGACGATTTGGTTTTCGACGATTGTCCGCTGCAGGAGATTGTGCAGGTTGCCGACAATTTTTTCGGTATCCGGGATCGTGTTTTCCGCATCTTCAAAAAAAGTGGTTATTTTTTTGCCCGATAAAAGCAAAACGGTTATATCCACATTTAGGTAATCGGTGCAGTTCTTTACCAGCTGTCGCAGATTTCGGGGCCCTTCGGATACATTTTTGACCTGCTGGGCGGTTTCGTAAATCAGATTGATCTCTTCATAGCGGTCCCCGAGCTCCTCGGCCAGCGAATTGATTTCATTGGTCAGGCGGTATTCGTTGAGGATGCTTTCGCCTATCATTTCCAGGGTTGTGTTGACCGATGAGGATCGTATGTCTTGATCTATATCTTCCCTCAAATGAGACAAAACGACCAAATTGCCGATCTGTCCATCGACATCTTCAACCAGGCTCCGCTTGTGCACTATGCAGTTCTGATCGATTTTTCGCTGGTTTACGATCTCAGTCGAATTGATCCAGCCGGTCACATTTTGGTTCATAAGGGCCACGGCCGCTGTCATTCCGTCTCTGCCTGACTCATCACTCGTCCAAACCGGCTCTCCTTTAGAGTCGCAGACCGCAAATCCGTCTACATCTTCAAGGAAGCTGAAAATCATCTTCGAATATTTTTCGAAACTCTCTGAATCGAGTGATTGAATCACGAGATCACTTCTCTTTTAAATATTGAACCACCGATCACTTTAAAATGCCCTGATTGAGTCGTTAATTGACACCACGTAGTATAAAACAAACCCGGCCTCGAGTCAAATTTTGAAAAATCAACTGTTAATGTACGTGTGACAAATGGACTGCAGTTCGGCCGCATTGTTGCTGAAAATCCACTCCACCCCCCGGTTGAGCTCACGCCATAAACACTTGCGGGATTTAATATAACCCGTACCGATTTGACGCTTTGCGTCGTGGTGTTTGCGAATCATTTTGTCTGTCACGAACAGATAATGACCGAACATACCGCCATATTCGCGTTCGGTTGTCAACTGGCTGATGGTTCGAAAATTGAGTTGGGCGATGGGAAAAAACGTTTGGGGCGAAACAAAGGTTATCAGGTCAAACATATGCGGCGTGAGTGTGATCAGGTGATAATCCTTTCGCGGTGTCAGCCGTGCAAAGAGGGTTTTTAGGATTTCATTTTGACAAACCGGGTCCGGATACATTTCAGCCTTAATTTCAACCATCAAGTGCAGCTTCCGCCCGTAGCGGATGATGGTATCCTTTAGGGTCGGAATCAGCGGAAATCGCGATTTCAACTCCTCTAGCGTGATTTCGCCAGGCATCACACTTGATTTAAAAAGCCGTTGAAAGTCCCTGTCGTGAAATACAACCGGGTGTAAATCCCTGGTCCAGCGGACATCGAATTCGATACCCGTCACACCGGCCGCAGCCGCCTTATCAAATGCCGGGATCGTATTTTCGATAATCTCGCGATTATCATGCTCACCGCGGTGGGATACAATTTTAGCCTGTGCAACTCGGTCCTTAGGCGGCAGCGGCCGGGGCCATACGGCATAGATGGCATCAACCATGTGATGAAAGGCCTTTTCAACGAATTTGGGCATCGGCATCTTTCTCGCTTACTTAAAAAGCCATAGCTCCTAATCGCATTATGCAAATCATAAAATTATGAAAAAGTCATCTTTTTAAATTGAAGCAAGGAATTTAGAATCGGAATTTTAAGCGGGGTGATAAAACAAACCGCGGGTTTTCCTTAATAATGGGTGGGGGTATAAAAAGAAAATAGGGCGAAAAAATCAGGCCGCAATCCCTTCCACTTGAAAAAGCAGGCTTTCCTCTTGGTCTTGATACTTTTCTTTGATCGACACGATTTCCGATCTAATCTCCAAAAAGGCATCCACAACATCAGGTCTAAAATGGTCTCCCCGCCCCTCCTCGATAATATTAAATGACTTGTCGATCGAAAAGGGTTCTTTATAGGGCCTTCTGGAAGTCAGTGCATCGAAAACATCCGAAACCGCCGTGATACACCCCGCTAAAGGAATCTCGGAACCTTTCAGATTGTTTGGATACCCGCTGCCATCCCATTTTTCATGATGGGTGAGGGCAACGATTTCGGCCAATTTGATAAACCCGGCATCAGAATCTACCAAGATCTTAGCGCCAATAAGGGTATGCTGCTTCATGATTTCAAATTCTTCTGCGGTCAACTTGCCCGGCTTGAGTAAAATCCGGTCCGGCACGCCGATCTTGCCCACATCATGCATGGGGACGGCATATTGGATAGAATCCACTATTTTGTCATCCAAGCCTAACTTACGGGCTAATACCACCGCATATTGGCCCATGCGTTGAATATGGGTGCCGGTATCCTGATCTTTATATTCAGCCGCTTTGGAGAGGCGATGGATGGTATCGAGCGACGAAATTTTGAGCTTCTGGTTGGCCAGCTTTACTTGCGCGGTCCGCTCTTCAACCAGACCTTCAAGGTTGTCCCGGTGGCGTTTTAATTCTATTTGATTTCTTATTCTGGCCTTTACCAATTCCGGGCTGAAGGGTTTGGTAATATAATCCACGGCTCCCAGCCTTAGCCCACGGGATTCATTCTTTTCCTCACTTAAAGCAGTCAGGAAAATGACCGGGATGTTTTGGGTTATTTCATCCGCTTTCAGCGCTTCACACACTTCATAGCCATCCATTTCCGGCATCATGATATCTAAGAGGATGAGATCGGGTGGGTTTTTAGAGCCGGCCAGCTTTAATGCTTTTTCCCCATTGCGGGCGGCCACCATTTTATAGCTCGATTTCAGCGTTCCGATCAGAATGTCGATATTCTCCGCGACATCATCCACAACCAGAATTTTTTGATCTTTACTTCCATTTTTCAATTTCAATCCTCCTCGAGGAAAATATTTAGCATTTGAGCCAGTTGTCTGAAGCACGCCATCCCCGAATCCGTGTCATAATCCTGGAGACAGTCTTCTATTTCTTCGAGCTTTTGCCTATGGGCTGTTTCGCTGAGCTGCTCTTTTAACGCACTTAGCCGATCGACGGCCTCGGAAATGTCATCTTCAATGAGTTCCGCCAATTCAATCAAGAGAGGCTTTAGCCGGCCGATATCGATGGGTTTGGCCGGATTCTTCGCGACGGATTCCTGAGCCATACCCGATTCTGACACCTTCAGCCTATCAAGGGAAGTCATCACATCCCCCAGGGTACCCTTAAAGCGGATTAGCCGGGTCTTTAGGTCGTCTACCTTTTTTTGGTTAAGGATCTTTTCCAATTCGACGGCTTCGGCATGCAGCCCGTTTGCACCGAGATTGCCGGCAACGCCCTTCACTGCATGCGTCAGTCCGGATGCAAGTTCAAATTCTTGGCGCTTAATCGCCGCTTGGATATCACTGGCCGCATCGGCGTAATTTTTTGAGAATTTTAGTAGCAATTTTCGATAAAGTTTTTGATTGCCCCCGGTCCTTTTCAGACCGGCTTCGACATCTATATGGTCGAGCCTGGGAAAGGGGAATTCCTGTCCCTCATTTTCTGTTGCCGTCTGCATCGCAGGGCCGGATAAACCCGTCTTTTTATGCGGCTCTATCCATTTGCAAAGCGTCCTAAATACCTCTTGGGGATCAATCGGTTTGGACAGATGGTCATTCATCCCGGCCTTGAGACATTTTTCGCGATCTCCGGCCATGGTATGGGCTGTCATGGCGATGATGGGCAGACTCTTGAGGCCAAGATCTTCCCGTATAAACCGCGCCGCTTCATACCCGTCCATCACGGGCATTTGGATATCGGTCAGGACCACATCAAAATCATCGGCCGACTCCCTCAGCTTCTCAACCGCCTCCTGACCATTATTTGCAAGTGTAACGATTGCGCCCTCATATTCCAGCAGCTCCAACGCAATCTCCTGATTAATTTCATTGTCCTCTACGAGAAGGATCTGAACGTCTCTAAGAGCTTCCGCATCGATGGGCGCCTGGAGAACGGGTGTCCCATCTTGTCTTTCTGTCTGATTAGCGGCGGCAAATAAATCCATAATGGTCTCAAACAAGACATCGCGGTACACCGACTTAATCAAGTAACCTTCTATTCCGGCATTTTTTACGCGCTCAATTTCCTGCTTGCCGGAGGCTGCCGGCAACATTACGATAATCGGGATATCGTATAACTGGCGATCGGCTTTGATGCGCTCTGCCGATTCCGTGCCGCTCATTCCGTACATTTCTTGATCCAAAATCACCAGCCCGTATCGGGCGGCACCCTTATGCATAGAATTCTTCAGAGCGATAATTGTTTCCTCGCCGGATGCGACCGTGACCACATCAAATGAGAAAGACTCCAGGAAATTCTTTAAAGTTTTGCGCATGGCTTTATTGTCTTCCGCTGCCAATACCCGCAACCCCTTAAGGTCAATTGACGGGAGTCGATATTTACGCCTGTCCCGGGACTGACGTTTGAACTTGGCGTTAAAAAAGAAAGTGCTCCCTTTGTCGGGTTCACTCGTTACACCGATTTCCCCACCCATCAATTCCACTAATCGCTTGCAAATGACCAATCCCAATCCTGTTCCCCCGTATTGACGGGTGGTGGACCCATCCGCCTGGGAAAAGGATTGAAACAGCTTTCCTATTTGTTCCGGGGTAAGACCGATACCGGAGTCTCGGACTTCAAATCTTAGCTGCACATCTCCGTTTTGCACCTCATCCAATTGGGTCACTACCGTAATCTGGCCGAATTTGGTAAACTTTACGGCATTGTTGGTCAGGTTTAAAAGAACTTGACCCAGACGGTGCGGGTCACCAATGAGTTTGATGGGTACGGACCGATCGGTTTCGAAAATAAGATCAAGACCTTTTTCATGCGCCTTGATGCTGGCCATGTTCGCGAGGTTGCTGAGAACTTCGTCAAGATTGAAATCAATCGATTCCATATCCAGCTTGTGAGCCTCAATCTTTGAAAAATCTAAAATATCATTGATAATTCTTAACAAGCTGTTGGCCGCCGTAACAATCTTGTCAAGGTAATCTATTTGTTTGGGGATCAGTTGGGTTCTTTTGAGCAAATGCGTCATGCCGATAATGGCGTTCATCGGTGTGCGGATCTCATGGCTCATGGTGGCCAAAAATTCACTTTTAGCGCGATTGGCCCCTTCAGCCGCTTCACGCATTTGGACCAGATTAAGATTGCTGTCTCTCAGATCCGTATTGACCTTACGAAGTTCCGCGGTCTGATTGTCGATCTCAGATTGTAAGGTATGGGAGTATTCTTCTTGTTGTTTTTGAATGATTTCATGTTGGCGGTAATTATCTGCTAAAGTCTCCTGGTTTTTGCTTTCCAAAACGCCTAATTTGCGATCGATCTGCTTCTTTTGGACTTCCAGCAGCTCCTGGTCATTACGTTGGGCCTCTTGCGAAAGATGGAGATCTATACTGAGCTGGATGGCAAGCGTACAATACGTTTGCGATCTGGGATCCAAACCGGGGCTGCCAAATGTAAAAAAAAGCACGGCATTCAATTCAAAGACCGGTATGGCATACACCATCTGTCCCCGGGTCAGCTCCATCTGAGAAAGTTTTTTCTCCTTATTGACTTTGTCGACCAAATGACTGCAGATATCAGCGGGTATATCTAATTCTTCTCCTACGAAAGCACCATGCTCTGCCACGAGTTGAAATCGAACTTCCGGCACTTGTTTTTCAAGTGTAGCCAACAAATTGCGGTGTTTTTCGTCGCTATCGTCAAATTCGGCAAAAAGATCGGAAGCAAGGTCCACCGTTGTTACTCCTCTTGTTATTCGTAAATTTCTTTGGCTTTTGATATTTCTTTCGGCAGATCATTAATCAGCGTTTTATATTCCACCAGGTTGCTTTTTATATGCGCTGCCAGGGGAGGCGAAAGTCTGGCTGTCATACCCGGGATGGCGGTATAGTTCAGCTTGGTGACGAAGTATTCCGCCATCTGAACGATTCCTTTTATCTCGGTGGGGTCGACCGTTTTTAAGCTGTCGTGATGGTGCTTGATGCCTTTTTGAATATCAGCGGAAAGCTTCCACTCTTGAGCCAATAGGTGGCCCAATTGGCCGTGGTCGATTCCAATTATTTCTTTTTCGTATTCGGTTAAGGGCTTCGGGCCCGGCTGATAGGCTCTGCAAGCTTGAATAAACAGATCGTTTTCGACTTGATCTTCGACAATCATTCCGATGTCATGCAGAATCCCGCATAAAAATGCATCCTCGCCTTTTTGGCCAAAAACGCGCTCAGAAATCATCTGACTGCAAATGCTTACCGCTGCACAATGTAGCCACAGCTTGCTTCTAGAAAATATATCCTCATTGGAATTGCTTTTAAAAATATCTTTCAGAGCTTCGGTGACCACCATGTTTCTCAGATTTTTCATCCCGATAAAAATCAAAGCACGAGATATATCTTCCACCTTTTGCTTGAGCCCGTAATAGGAGCTATTGGCCAGGCGTAAAATGCGGAAAACAAGGGTCGGGTCCATCCGGATCAGTTTCTCAAATTCCTTTATGGCACTATCCTGATCCGATATTAATTGGGTCAATCGGATCGCGACATGAGGTAAGGTCTTTACATTGTTAAATCTTCGCAACATTCCTTGAGCAGTTGCCATATTAAATTTCTCCTCTAACGGGGAATCGAACATGTGGCCTCAGTGTCCATCCACAAATAGCATCTTTCGGCTCAGAACAGCGTTCTCGCTTTTTTCCAATCCTCAACGTAGTCTCGCTACGCCTGCGGTTGCAAAAATGCTGCGGCCTTGCCCTGGAACCAAAATCTACCATTTCTGGATGGACACAACCTAAGGATGCAGGATTTATGCCAGTTTGCATCTCGACCAAAACTCTTAATTATTTCCATTCGTTAAGTTAAATAGATAAAATCATTTAAGCTTTTTTGACGGCACATCTCATCCCGCGAGCGTCAAACTGTCAATTTTTTGCCCATCCCTACGGTTCTGTTTGTAAAAGGCTTTGCGTATCTTGTGCCCACCTATGACTCCATAATGGCACCCCAAAGGGTCCAATTCAGAGCCAAAAAGACCATTTATGGATGGACTCTATCTTGAATTAGACCAAAGAGGGTGATATGGCTGTCCCTATTCTCGATCCTGGCAGGTCCAAAATATGACCGAAAAAATTGTGCGCCAAAGACTTCCGCTTCCACCCGGAAAGCTCCCCAATGATCTTTTACACGATTTTCTGGTAAAATTTCCGATAAATGATCCCTCACTCCTTATCCGGCCGGGTGTGGGCGAGGATACTGCCGCCATCAGTTTGGGGAATTCAGAAGTGCTGATCTTAAAGTCCGATCCCATTACCTTTGTTTCCGAGGCCATCGGGGATTATGCCGTATTAATCAATGCCAACGACATTGCCACTTCCGGTGCCGTTCCGCGTTGGTTTCTGACGACGCTCCTTTTCCCCGTTGGAACGACTGCGTATGAGATTCAGCAGGTGATGCAGGATATTCAAACCGTTTGCGCACGCTGCAAGATCACACTTTGCGGCGGGCATACGGAAATTACCGATGCCGTCAGTCGACCGGTTGTATCGGGAATGCTGGCAGGGACTGTTGCCAAAAACGATTTGATTGATAAACGTAATATGCAAAAAGGCGATCAGATTCTTTTAACCAAAGGAGTTGCCGTTGAAGGGACTGCCATCCTGGCCCGTGAATTCGGTTCAAGACTTCGCGATTTAGGTTTGGCCCAGGCCGAAATCGAAACATGCCGGGACTTTCTATCAAATATCAGTATCCTGGAAGAAGCCCGCCGGGCGGGAGGACCCGGGGAAATTACGGCCATGCATGATGTTACCGAGGGCGGTCTGGCAACTGCCGTGGAGGAGCTGAGCGCTGCCGGACAACACAAGATTCGCATCCGGATGGACAAAATTCCGGTTTATCCCCAAACCGAAAAGATATGCCGCCTGCTGGGCATTGCGCCCCTGGGTCTCATCGGCTCCGGCAGTCTTTTGATCGTCTGTAAAAAAGACCGTTCGCATCAGGTCGAGAAAAGGATTCGCAAAGCCGGCATCGATGTCGCCTGTATCGGGCAGGTCCTGGAGGCCGGTCAAGGCATCCAGGCCGTTAAAGATGGTCAAAGCGTTCCCTGGCCCCGCTTCGAAGTGGACGAGCTGGCACGCCTATTCGAGGGAAATTCCAAATCTCAAATCCCAAATCTCAAATAAATCACAAAACTCAAATTCGAAACAAAATCAGAAAATAATGGAATAAATCTATTCGACCGACTCAGACAGATTTCATTGGACCTCAACTCGGATCGAAGACCAGTGGCAAATCAGATCCTGTTTGGGTCATTGGAGCTTGGAATTTGGATATTGTTTGATATTTGTTATTTGGTGCTTGGAATTTTATATATTTAAAGGCTCGATATTTAGATATTGTGTCCGACTTTTTTGTGGGACACAATATTAGAGCCTTTTTTCACCTGTAATCTTCTGTATCTCCCCAATCCCCTGGGTCACCTCCAAAACACCCATATATTCCCCTTTGCGGTCGTAAACCGGGAAATAGCGTATCAGGACCTTATCACCGCGGAAATCGATCCAGAATTCGGCCTTGTCCTGGGTACCATCTTTAAAACTCCGCACAATGTCGCCAACCCGATCGACACTTTTTGCGGGATGACATTTTTCGACTTTTCGCCCGATGACCGAACGGGTGCGCGGAAAAATTTTGGATTTGTCGAGCCGGTTAAAATAGGCCACCGAATCGCTGGCATCGACAAATGTGACTTCAAACGGCAATGTTTCCATGAGGGCATCAATCTGATCATAGGAGAGTCCCCGGATGATTTGCTTTTCGATATCCGCACCCTTCTCGACTTCCTCCACCATCTGGGCATACAGCGCTCTGGCATCCGGGCCATAAGTTTCCTGGTCGATTCGAAGAAACGCCGTCATCAGTTCCGGATTGTCTTGCTCCTTTAGAACCTTGCGCCCCATGGGGTAAAGGACATCATTTTCCTTCCAGATGTGCTCGGCGCGGATACTGAGATACTCGAGCCCCTCTTCCTTGAACTTGCCCAACGCTTCGTCCGTGCCTTGATTCAGATTCGATATCTCTTCAACCATGCGCGTAAGAAGCTGTCTTTCGGCCTCGTGCTCCTGCAGCATCACCCCCAGGGGACCCGGAGAGCCCGGAATTCCGCGCTTTTCCAATAAAGGAAAAAGAAAATCCTCCTCTTTTTTGTTGTGGATTTTATCCCCGAATTCGAGCAGAAAATCGATTGCGCGCTTCAACTGGATCGGATTTTTTAGCGTATCGTCCAGCCGTTCCAAACAGTTTTTGAGAACCGCCATACCCCTTTCAATCAGCTCATGTTCGGCTATCAGGTAATCGTCCCATCTCTCGTTATCTGCCATTTTCTTCCTCCCTCCTATTCTTATCCTAAAAAAACGCTCAGAACATCTTTTCTGGCGTTTACATGCTGAATGGTCACTTGTACAAGATCTTCCGGATTTAAATCGATGCCGCTGGTCGGCGGCAGATTACATTCGATCATATATTCGGGCAGGAGGATACGCAGATTGTTGCGCTGTTTGGCCAGGACAATCGCCTCCTCTTTGCGACCGGTCATTTTTTCAAGGTGTTTCAACAACCAATACCGGTTTCGGCGGTATTGCATCTTTATCACATCGCCCATGGGCGCCTGTAACATCTGGATCGTTTGATCGATCTCTTCCTGGGAATAGGGAGCTTCTAATCCGAGGACGGCCCTTATCTGCCGCTGGGTCACCAGATCAAAACATTTCCGGATCGGTGAAGTCGCCGTGACATAGGTTTCCAGGCCGAGCCCGGAGTGGAACTCCGGTTCGCTGTTCAGCACAAAGCGGCTTATCCGTTTGCGCTGCATCCAGTTCTGAAAAAGGCTCCCTTCTGAATTGCGGTACAGGCGCTCCTTTGGGGCCGGTTGCGATCGATAAATCGCGGGCGATTCATGCGCCGCCAGGAACTTCCCCATCAACCAATTGGCCATAATCATGATCTCAGCTACCAGCATCCGGCCCGGGCTTTCGCGATTGATGCGGTTGACGACCGGATCGCCATTGCTGTCGATCCAGACACTGATTTCGGGCAGGGTAATCTGCAGCGCACCCTGTTTGAGACGCCGATTGCGAAAGTTTTTGGCGATGTCATGCAGCGTAATGATATCCGGGTCCTCATCGGCGATGTTGTTTACATCATAATATGTCATCTGGCGTTTGACTTTTACGATACTCGCAACGATTTCGTAATCGATAACCTCTGAGTATCGGTTCAGATCAATCAAAATGCTGATGGCCGGCCGCAATTCATCTGCCTTGAGACTGCATAAATCATCGGTCAAACAGGCGGGCAGCATGGGAATCTTTTGATCCGGCATGTAAATGGCGCTGGCGCGGGACATGGCTTCCTGGTCCAGCAGATCGCCTTTTTTTATAAAGTATCCCACGTCGGTAATATGAACGCCCATTCGATAGTGATCGTTTTTTTCTTCGATACTGATGGCATCATCAAAGTCGAGGGTGGATTGACCGTCGATGGTTATCAGAGAGAGGTCCGTCAGATCCCTGTGCTGGTTTGATTCTAAAATGGACTTTTCAATATCAACCGACCCGCCGACTAAATCTGCGGCACGTGCATTGACGGATTCCGTAAAGGAGACCGGGGTTTTGAATCGATATAAATCGATATTTTCATTTTCACTCCAGACCCCCAGCCGGGCCAGAATCGTAGAGATCAGTTCGGTATCCTTGACGTCGGCCTCTTTTAGGATCGTTTTACCCAGTTCGTAATGCGGGCTTTCTTTTTCAAACAAATAGATCGATTTTAAGATCTCAATGATCTGAATTTTCTCCTCGCTCAGATCATCGGTCGAGGCCGGGAACTCATCAGCGACAAGCATTTGCAGCCACTCGGCCCCGATTTTACAAATTTTTTGCTTGCGGGCGGTCTCCGCTGCCTGAGCCAGGATTTGCGCCACGCGTTCTTCCGAGTTTGGAAAGAAACGGTCAGGATTAAATTTAAAATAGATCCGATCGTTAAAAAATGCCCTGACCACCGCGGATTCACGATCGCTGCTGTGTTCGTTTATAAAACAGAATTCAGTCATGGTTGGCAGATCGATCCATACCTGCTCTGTGTTGAGCACTTCCCACAATTGTTTAATATCGATGTCGTTTATCAAAGTGCGTCGTTTGAGGGCTGTTTTTTTGAGGGCGCCTACCAGCCTGTCTCTCCCCATTGAAAGATCCAGACGGTCGGCACCTTTGTGGGTGAGCCGGTTCGCTGTTAATTTGACTTCACGGTTATTTTCGGTGAGAAGACGCAGCCGCAATTTCTTTATTTCCATGACCACGGCACAGACGATTTTCTCATGATCGATAAATTCTACGATGGTTCCAATTTCCATAACCCGGTATAGTAACAACGTGCCTGTTGAAAGTCAACGAAGGCTCAAGCAAACACAGGGTGATTCTGTTCTGACCCACATATAAAATATTATCAAATATTTGTAGAAA
>CAZNFS010000091.1:0-11791 GCA_964572695.1 uncultured Desulfobacteraceae bacterium | reverse complement strand
CGGCCACCTTATAGGCCACAAGGGCATCTCTTTCAAATCCGACTTCTTCCAGAAGGTCAAGGGCCACGGCATCCCGATCCCCGTATTTGCCCCCGGTCATTTCTTTGACCCGCGGAGAATATAAGGGCACGATCATATTTTTAAAAGCGGGCAGCTGGTAAAAGGGTTTGACCATCTGAAATGTTCGCGCAATCCCCAGCCGCACCCGTTTATAGGGCGGCACCGCGGTGATATCTTGTCCGCGCAAATACACCTTGCCGGTTGTCGGTTTGACAAAACCGGTTATCAGGTTGACCATTGTCGTTTTCCCCGATCCATTAGGCCCGATAAAACCCAACAGCTCCCCTTGGGCCAATTCCAGATCGACATTGGCGACTGCGCGTACACCGCCAAAATGTTTGCAGAGTTTCGTTATCTTTAGAAATGGGGCAGGGTTCACTTTTCCACCTCAACCCATCTTTCAAATTGACAATATTTGCGCTTGATATAATGAAAAAGACCTTCCGGCAACGCCACGATAAAAATCACCAGAAACAGACCGTACAATACGATTCGCAGCCCGCCGATGCCCCTTAGAATTTCGGATAGCGGAACGAGGATAAATGCACCCAGGGTGGCACCTGCCAGGGTTCCGGGTCCTCCGACCACGGCCGCCGCAATCGGCAGGATAGAGTAATCCAACGCAAATCCCGGCATGCCGACGAACATATAAACATGGGTTAAAAAAGCTCCCGCAAAAGCCCCGATGCCGGCGGAGATAAAAAGCGCCTGCGCCTTGAACCAGTAAATGTTGATTCCGGCATTGATGACCGAACGGTCATTGTCATTGATTCCTTTTAAAACAAGGCCATAGTCCGAATCCATGAGCCGGCGGAAGCCGAAAAGCGCCGTCAGGAGAGCAGCCAGAATCAAATAAAGTTCGATCCACTGAGACGACAGCGGCGTTATGCCGCTGAGGCCTTCGGTGCCGCCGAAGATCCTCGTCGCTTCGATCACCCGCACCAGCATTAAAGGAATAATCAGCGTAACCATGGAAAAGTAAATACCGCGCAACCTGAGCACCGGCAGTAAAAAAACGGTGCAAAGGATCCCTCCCAAGATTGTTGCGACCGGAATGGTGATGAAGGGCGACCAGCCCCAGTAATGGTTCAAAACACCGGCACAATAGGATCCGGTCCCGAAGAACAGCGCCTGGCCCAGGGATATCATTCCGCTTTGTGCCAAAATATCCCAGCTAATGGCCAGCAGTGCAAAAACCGCGACGGAAAGGATCACTTTTTGCCAATAGGTGCCTAAAACTAGAGGGAGCACCAGAATTCCGACGATAGGAATCAATCTTGGGACCGACAGATAAAGCATCTCGCGCCACGAGCTTAACGCAAAAATAGCTTCCGATCTGGCCTTGATTCCGCGGTCGATTCGTTCTTTGCGCTTTTTCAAACCGTCAGATCCTTTCTTCCAGCTCTTTTTGTTCCCCGAAAATACCGGAGGGTTTAACGGTCAGTACGATTAGAATCGCCGCCAGGCTCACAATCATGGTCCAGTGTGAGCCGATATACGTATCGGTGAAACGCTCTGCAAAACCGATGATAAAACTGGCTGCAATCACGCCCCCGGTACTCCCGAGTCCTCCAATGATGCAAACCGCCAGGGCTTTGATGAGCACTTCGTAGCCTTCGCTGGGCGCAATGCTCCCCAGGGGAATGATGATGATGGCGGCCACGGCCGCCAATCCGGCACCGAGAGAGACGCTCCAGGTCGCAATCCAATCCGAATTAATACCCAGACTAAGTGCGGTACGTTCATCCTGGGCAATTGCCCTAAATTTCAGTCCCAGGGAAGTATGGTGGGTAAAAAGCCACAATCCCAAAACCAGCGCCCCGCCGATGATAACGATCAGAATCCGCTGCATGTCGACAAAGGCACCGGCAATGAAATAACTTTGGTCGATAAAAACCGGGAGGGTGTATTCGAAACCGACAAAGCCCAGATACCGAAAGAGCTCCAGTATCGCCAATCCGATGCCAAAAGTTGCAATAACTTCGGAAAGGGCTTGACCGCGAACCCGCAAAAGCACAAATCGATAGAGCAGTGCCCCAAAAAGGGCCGTCAATAAAACCGCTATGATGGCTGAAATCAGAAAAGGGAATCCCGCCAGATTGACCAGCATCCAGCTTGCGTACGCAGAAAGAATATACAGGGCCCCATAGGCAAAATTGGCCACACCGCTGATTCCAAAGGTCAGGCTGAAGCCGAGTGCCATGAGCGCCAGAATGGCGCTATTCACACAAGCATATACTGCGGTACCTAAGAACATCTTAGTTCAACCCGTATCAGATTTGCCGCTAACTAGGACAAGCCGGCGCTGTTGAAAAGGCGTACGCCGCAAATAACAAATTACAAGCACCAAATTTCAAATGGTTCGACAAGCTCACCACCCTGAGCCAAGTCGAAGGGTAAATTCCAAACCACAAATTCCAATGACCAAACATTTTAAACTCAAATTCTTTTGTTTGGAATTTTGAATTTCGGTCATTGGGATTTGTTTGTTATTTGTTTTTTGATTTTTGTGATTTATTTGTTACTTTTATGTTTTCTTTTAGACATAAAAACGCAAAAAATAATATATAAGGTACTAAAGTGGCGGGAGGAAACAGGCGTTTCCTCCCGGTCTATTTAGTTTATGCTACTTTCGATGCGCCCTATTTCAGCGATTTTAATCCCGCAGGGAGCTGGATTTTGGCCTCGGCAATCGATGCCGGAAACACAATCGCCCGCCGGCCGTCATCGGTCCACTGCACCACGGTTGAAACAGCGGTCTGTTTTGGATCAAACCCGTAAACCGCCTGATGTCCGGCATCGTATTTTATGCGCCCCATGACGCCTTCTCTGTCTGTTTTTTCCAACTCTGCCACGATGGCATCAGCCTCAAGGCTGCCGGCACGCTCAATCGCCTCTTTGAGGATGTAAACCGACTCGTACGACGGTGCCGGGCCGTGTCCACCCTGTATCTCTTTGCCGTAGGCCTTTTTGTATTTCTCATAGAAACTCTGGGAGTTGGCCACCTTGGATGAATAAATAGCACTGCCCAATTCGAAAATATTGTTAATGGCGCCGCCGATTTTGCCGTCGAAGGTCTTCCATGCTTCCGATCCCGCCAGGGGCGAAATAAATCCAGCCAGGAGGGCAGGAACTTTCATAGTTTTCCACTGCTTTACAAGGGTCCCGCTCTGAGGCATATCAAAGATCGGCATAATGACCTGTGCACCTTTGGCCCTCACCTTCATCATTGCGGAAGAAAAATCGGAAGTCCCGGTGGGATAGGCCTCGATACCGACAACCTCCCAGCCGGCCTTGTCGAAATAGACTTTCTTTACAATACCTGCCGTGGCTCGCGCCCAGGCCACATCCTGATGCATGATGTAGACCTTGTTAAATCCAAAGCTTTTATTGATGAGTCCCATGTTCCCGGCCAGATATTTAACCAGATGGACGGCATTGAGACAGGTGCGAAAAATATATTTATATTTTTCGGGCGCGCTTTTTAACTTTTTTTCCGATCCCGGACTCATGGCAATCGTTCCCAGCATCGGCACCTTGTATTTGGCAATAATATCCATGCCCGCTATGAGGGCCTCCGAACGGAAAGGACCCACTAATAGGGCCGTCGGTTTCTTCTCCAAAATGATCTTTTCCAAGCCTAATAAGGCCTCGGATACCGGAACACCCGGAGCCGCATCGCGAAGATCGATCGACTCGATTTTAAACGGCCGCTTGTCAGCGCCTACCTGAACACCGCCCGCGGCATTGATCTCTTCAACCGCCATTTGAACCGATTTGAGCGATTCTTTCCCTTCCAGAAACCCCAATGACGTGGGCACACCGATCACGATCGGATCGGCCGCCAACAGGTTAAAACCCGGGGTAACAAAAACCGCTGTTACCGCAAGCGCCAAAACCATAGCAAAAATTTTACCTTTCATTCTTTTCCTCCTTTTTTTGGGTGCTCCCGCCAATACAGAAGATGCGGGTTTAAAGGTTTACAATCGTTTTGGATGTGATAAAATAACAGACTGACTTTAGTTATATAATAGCTAATTCACTACTGATGATGTGTCAAGGGAAACCCGATGATCCGGATCATTCAAGCCACAACCGGCGATCAGATGGCAATCGCACGCGATCTTTTTAAAAATTATGCCGCCTCCCTTGATTTTGATCTCGATTTCCAGAACTTTGAACAGGAACTAAACGATCTCCCGGGCGATTATACACCGCCGCAAGGTCAAATCCTTATCGCCCGCTCAAAGGAAGAGACGGCTGGATGTGTGGCGCTTCGCAAGTTTGATCAAAGCTGCTGTGAAATGAAAAGACTGTATGTCAGAACCGAATTTCGGGGTTTGGGGATCGGAAGAGCACTGGCTGACGCCATCATCGCTCAGGCGCGTGAAGCGGGTTATGCCGCCATGCGCCTTGACACCGTTCCCTCCATGGGCACCGCCCGAACGCTGTACAAAACTCTGGGGTTTAAGGAAATCCCTCCCTATCGTTTCAACCCCGTCGAGGGCACGGCCTTTCTGGAGCTAACACTTTAAAAAAAACAGGTGACCCACCCGTAGATACTGTTGGACGCCCGGGTGCCGATATCCGTGCCGGATATCGTAAAACCGCCGAACTCGGTACCGGCCTTACCGTAATAGATATTGGCGCCAAATGTCATCTGCAGGTTTTGGGTAATATCCCATATGGCCCTGGGGAGAATAACCCCCGAAGGATCCCTTACGTTATTGATGCCGGTCAAAGATACCTTAAAAAGAGGATGAAGTTCGACCTGAATCTCGGCATTGATATAACTTTTGCCGAGTACGAACAGTTCCCCCCGGTTTAATCGTTCGGACACCGCATCATCCGAAATTGCCTCGGGATAGGTATCTCGCCCCAAACCATTATAGTAAAATTCGATCAATCCGTAAAAATTTCTGTTCAACCAAACCCAGGCATAATCGATATTGGCCACCCAGGAAAGGTAATGATCCCTTCCCCCATTGGGGTTCGCATTTAGAAAGGTCCACGTGAGATCCGTTCGCCAGGCAGCCTCCCCCAGGTATCCGCTGCCTCCGACGCCAATCACCTGGTCTTCAAAGTGCCTGGCCCCCATTATATCGAACTCCATGTCACCCATGGCAAAATGGAGCTTGCCCGCCAGGGATGACTGCTGGGTTTCGATGGTGTGGCTCGCCGAATCGCGCCGTGGCACATAGAGCATCTGCAAGTCGCCGATTCTCGGAAGCGCTAATTGACCCGTCAGCATGTCGTCACCAATCTTGTAATCGCGCTCGATATCGGTGGGTGCAAAGGGATTGAAAAGATCCATAGGATTGAAGATGAGCCCGTTGCCCCAGGTCAGGGCTTGCCGGCCCATCCGAAACATTCCCCAATCCGGTTGCAAGGTGAGAGACAGGCGATCCAGCCGGTGATAGATGTAATAATCATTTTCCTCACGCAGCACATGGGTCAGGTTCATTAAGCGGCGCCCATCGTCAATGTGTGAATTCAAAGCGTTTATTTTTGAGGAAAGATCCGGATAAAGAGCGTTTATTTGCTTTGCTTTATCAAAAGTATCACCGCCCGATAGGATTCCCTCATAGTGGAATTCAAAGGACACCCACTCGGAAAGGAAGGTTTCATTTTTTAACCGAAAATCTATCGCCCCGTCATAATATGTCCCGGTTCCAACCGGTTGATAGATTGAATTCTCATTTGGCCGGGCCACCGAGCCGACGACCTTGAGCTGTCCGCCCCACTGGGTATCAACACTTCCCTCTTCGCTGTTTGCCAAGGCGGCGTTTGGGCCGATCCGGTTTTCCGAAATTCCAACCGCGAGCAAATATATCCCCAAAAGGGCGTATAGGGCATAACGAATCATTACAGTATTTACGAAACTTGTAGTCAGGGTTTAATTTGTGCCCCCCACGACAAATTAAAGGCACTATGAAGTGTTCTATTCAGAAATGTGGTTCTTTTGTGTTATACACCGTTCTTCCAGGGTTTCCGAGGAACTTCGTAATCAACAGTTGCCGACTGCAACGAGCACCGAACGTCCAAGATTTGAGTGTCCATCCAGCAAATGGTAGATTTTGGTTCAGAACGAGGCCGCAGCATTTTTGCAGCCGCAGACATAGTGTGGCTACCTTGAGGATTGCAAAAATGTGAGAACGCTGTTATGGGCTCAAAGATGCTATTTATGGATGGACACTCGCCTGATCACTGACAATACGACCATCCCGGATCTGGACCAGCCGTCGGGCA
Organism: uncultured Desulfobacteraceae bacterium; assembly: GCA_964572695.1. Lineage (GTDB taxonomy): Bacteria > Desulfobacterota > Desulfobacteria > Desulfobacterales > CAZHA01 > CAZHAH01. Next base: position 5,482 of record CAZNFS010000091.1, on the reverse strand, counting down.
TATTCTCTAACCATTCGATCGTGGGTCGAAAAGATAAAGGTTATCTTTTTTTCCTTATTCAGCTTGTACATTATCTCCAAGAGACCCCGGCCGGTTTTGGAATCGAGATTGGCCGTGGGTTCATCCGCCAATACGATAGCGGGGTCGGATACAATCGCCCGCGCCACTGCCACCCGTTGCTGCTGGCCCCCGGAGAGTTCTGACGGCCGGCGGTCATATTTGCCTTCCAGCCCTACCTGGTTTAGCATCGTTTCGGCCTTGCGCCTTCTCTCCCCGGCCGGTACCCCCTGAAGCTGCATAACGAATTCGACATTTTCAGCGGCTGACAAAACAGGGATAAGATTGTAAGACTGAAACACGAACCCGACCTTATGCAGCCGTAATTCGGCCATCTGCGCCGGGGACATATTTTCGTAAGAATTGCCATCCACGCTGATGTTCCCGGAATCAACGCGATCGAGTCCGCCGATGACATTCAATAAGGTGGTTTTGCCTGATCCTGATGGACCGGCCAGAGCCACGAATTCCCCTTTGCCGATCGAAAGGGTTATATCTTTCAACGCCTGAACCTCAACGCGTCCCTGTTGGTAGACCTTGTTAACCCCGTTGCATTCAACAATTTTCATGAATTCTCTCCAGCCTGTTTTACGAGCCGATCATCTTGGATGTTTATAATAAATCGGGTTAATTAGTGTCTACCAACTACTAATAATAGTAATCTAAAGTGTCCAATTCAGAAATGCGGATTTTTTGTGTTGGACAAGGCCGCACAAGGGTTTGCGGTGAGGCGTACTCAGTGTACGTCGCAACCGGAAACCCGCGGAGAACGCTGTACAACGCAAAAAAGACCATTTATGGATGGACACTAAGTGTGTGCAAGCGCCTCTACCGGCGTAAAACGGGCGGCCTTTGAAGCCGGATACACACTCACCAAAAGGCCCAGAACAATGACCACAATGTTAGCCAGGCATAGATCCTTGATGCTCAGCACCGGGTAAATGATGCGGGACATCCCGGCATATTCGGCCCCCGCTGCAAGCGCCGAAAGGTCAATCCCATGGCCCGCCAGGGCATACACGCATATGACAGCCAGGAAGTTGCCTATTGCCATCCCCATAACCAGCAGCAGTAAAGATTCGGTCAAAACGCCTTTGATAATCAACCCGGGTTTCATACCGAGCGCCTTCAGTAAACCGAATTCTCTTATCCGTTCGAAAACCGCCATGAGCGTGGTATTCACAATCCCAAACCCCATGGCAATAAAAACGACCACATACCAAATCGCAATAAACCCATCCAGCAGTCTCAAATACGCTTTCAGGAAAGGCAGCAGCTCGCGCCAGGTATGAACTTCATATTGATTTGAGGCAAAGGCGGTCCGTAGCACATCGGCGACCCTGTCTTCATCTTTGGCCGCTAAAAGAATAGCGACTTCTGAAATCCCATTTTTCAGGTTTAGCATTTTTTGGGCCGCCGTGCGGGTCACAAAAACGTACTCCTTTTCGGTGGCCTCCATTTCAGCCCTGAAGATTCCCACAATACGAAATGCGCGTGAGGCAATATCCTGATCTGTATCCTGAGACATCAGCACCAGTTTGCGACCGATTGCGGTCTCAAATTTTCGCATCAATGCTTCGCCGATCAAAATCCCGTGATAATCATCATGGCTGAGATAACGCCCTTGAGAAAGCGGTTTACCGATAAATGAGATCCTGGCTTCCATTGCCGGATCGATCCCCACCAGCGTTACCCCACTCGAGTGCCGGGCGTTTGCGGCAATGCCGTTTACGCGTACCCTGGAGGTCCAGAGGGCCTTTGGGGGCAGCACCCTTTTTAAAACGGATGTCATCGTTTGCGGATCGGCAATGCTGTTTTCGATGGCGGGGTCATTGCGATACCCTTTCTGGTGAATTTGAATATGACCCGTCAGGGTTGCAACACCGTTTTTGATCATTCCATCGGCGATGCCCCGCATTAGCGCCCCTAAAAAAATCATACTCCAAACGCCGATAACGACCGCTATCAGGATAACCGTGGTTCGACGAATGTTGCGCCAAATGTTGCGCCAGGCCAATTGGATCATCATGTGACTTTCCTTATTATATCGCGCTCATCGCCTCCACCGGGCGCAAACCGCGTACCTTAAGCGCCGGGTACAGGGCCGCCAAAAAGGTGACGATCAGAATCATACCGGGGCCGATCAATATCGACGGGCCGGAAAGTTTTGGATACATCCGTCCGGATATTCCGAATTGGCCCAACAAATCCGATGAACCTGAAACATCGATACCATGCACCTGAAAATAATAGGTGACCAGAATTCCGGAAACGATCCCCGCCACAATGCCTAAGATCGTTATACTCATCGATTCAATCAACAGGAGTTTGGTCAGACGTCGCGGGGTTGTCCCAATGGCCATTAAAACGCCAAACTCTCGCGTTCGCTCAAAAATGGCCATCAAAAATGTGTTTAAGATGCTGAATGCCACCACAATGATCAAAAGACCATAAAAGATAAGCCCGCTGACCAGGTCCATTTCGATGGCCTCACGCAGCCCCGGCATCAGCGCTTCCCAATCCAATACGCGCATGCTTCTCAGGCCGGCCGAGGAAAGGCCTTTTAGGGCAAGTGCTTTTATGCGTGATACCTGAGCCAGTGATTTCCCAACGGCCACCACGACATGAACCGCACCTTCCATATTGAATACATCCTGAAAAGTGTCCAAAGGGATCTGGATTGACGCACGGTCGAAAACATCCAATCCGGAACGATAGATACCCTTTACCTTTACAACCGTCGCGGCCACGGAACCGTCTCGCCCCTGCCCCAGTAACGTCAGTTCTTCACCGATTCTTACCTTTAAATTATTTGCCAGAAGCTGCCCCACCAGAGCCTGATCATAATCGCCCGGGGCCAGATACTTTCCTTTTCGTATTAATTTTTTCAACTTTGAAACTTTCGCCTCTCTTTGCGGATCGATTCCTGTAACCAGTACACCGTAGGTTCGCTTTTGAGAGGAAGCCAGGGAGAACGCCTCGGCTCTGAATGCAAACGCATCAACCTGCGGAATCTTCGCTAAAATATTGCCGATAACGGCCGGCTGCGGGACCAACAGACGGATACTCTTTTTATCGTGATAGCCGGCAGTTTGAATTTGCAGGTGTCCGGTATGGATTTTGACCGCTGAGTTAATCATGGTTTCATAGCTGCCGAATTGAAAGGACAGCATAAAAATCAGCAGAAGGCTCGCAAAGGCGATGGCGCATAATGTCAGAACGGTTCGCCGCGGATTGCGCCAAATATTGCGCCAAGCCATTTTGGCATCAATAGACATTTTCTATCTCCTGGCTTTTCTAAGACTGGCAAGCGTAAAAAGGCTGTCCGGCAGGTGAGGCTTAAAATCGAGCGCTTTATAAGTCAATTGGGTGTACTCTTCCTTCTTGTCAAACTTATTTATTTTCCAAACTTTGGGAAACAGCTTTCCTCCCAACATCTGAATCTCAAGAGTCGTCATTACCTTTACCGGCTTGAGGTCTTCATCATAGAATTCCTCGCTTAATAAGATATGGTCTTCCCGTATTTTAAGTTTTTGCATACCCCACACAACCGGCGCATCGGGTTTGGGGATCGATTTGATCACGAATACTTTTTTGCCCTCATGCCTTTCGGTTCCGATTATGGTATGCTCATAATCCGTCAGAAGTGTATCCGACTTGGATAAATCATTGTTCGAAAAATCGGAACCCATCCATGCCTGCGACATCATGGAAGGCGGCAATTTGATAACCCGGTTCACCTTGGGATTGTACATCCACATGGCACGACCTTTCTTTAAGGTACCGTTGCCTTTATCCTTGGGCGGGGCCATAATGAAAAAAAGGCTGTCCTTGCGACCGCGCGTCCACGCTTTTATGACCACATTTCTTTCCCAGCCGGGTCGATGAATCGTCATGCCAACAGTCGCTATGGAAGCCTTATCACGCATATAATCCCAGCTGGACTCAACAAGGCTCTGGGCCTCCTGGGCCATCGCAAAATGACTCAGAAAAAAAACGGTGCCGAGTGTCGCCCCAATGAATTGGATGAATTTATTTTGCACGGTTGACCTCGATTCCGGCTTGTCCGTTTTAGGACTTCCAGCTTTAAAAAATTTATAACAAAATTAGCGCGGCTCTCTTTATGAGCGATACAATATCATAACTCCCGCACCGATCAAAACACAAACTATCAGTGTCCATCCAGAAATGGTAGATTTTGGTTCAGAACAAGGCCACAGTATTTTTGCAACCGCAGGCGTAGCACGGCTACGTTGAGGATTGTAAAAATGCGAGAACGCTGTCCTGGGTCGAAAGATGCTGTTTATGGATGGACACTTAGCTGTTGTCGAGAACGGATCGCAATCGTTGGGCGGTTTTAAGGACGGATTGAACAATAGCGGACATGACCATCTCTCCCATATCGCCTGCAAAACCGACCACCCAAATGGCCAGAGGAAGCCCCCGGTGGTTCCCCAAGCTGATGGCCACGGCTTTCACACCTGGCAGATACTCTTCATTATCCTGGGCATAACCATTTTTTCGCACCTGGGCCAGCTCAGCCAGATAAGCCTTTTCGCTTGTAATGGATCGGGGCGTGAAAGAAGGAAGACCCTTCTCGCGGATATATTTGAGAGTTTGAGCGTCATCCAGTTGGGCTAAAAACACCTTGCCCACGGCACCGGCCAATAAGGGGATTGTCGCTCCCGGCGGGGAAGAAATCTTTATCGGTTTGGCGGCTTCGGCGGTGGCCATTATAATCCCGCCAGATCGGCTGAGCACTCCCAAAAAGACCGTTTCGCTGATTCGATCCCGCAGGGTTTCCAGACTGGGCTGGGCTTTTTCAACCACCCTGAAATAGTTCCAGCTTTTAAAAGCCAAATCGACAATAGCGGGACCCAGAAAAAAAGTTTTGGCTTGTGGGCTCTGCTCCAGGGCGCCCTCTTTAACCAAAGCCCGGATCAGTCCATGGGTGGTGCTTTTACTAAAGCCGAGTTTATGGGCCATTTCACTCAGACGCATTCCGTGCCTGGCATCAGCCACCAGGCGCAGCAGCTGAAACGCTTTGCAGACCGCAGGGGCCTTGTACCCTGCTATTTTCGGAGAATTGATTGGCATCATATAATATGATCTAAAATCAGCCGTTTTGTTCATTATAGTGAACAATTATCTTTTTTATATCACCTTCAAATTATTTGTCAACCTTAAATTTATATTCACCAATCTTATAACTTGCTATAATACTAAATTAATGTAAGATAGAATGAATAAATATGGTTTTTTTGTTTGACACCATTTTTTATTGCTGTTAAAATTATTTTCACTAATGTTCACTTTAGAGAACAAGGAGAGATGGCGATGAAAACCAATAAGATTATGGAAGGTCCGCGTGACGGAGAAATCCGGTGCCAGGCCTGCTTTACCCGCTTCAGGCCAAAACCGGGTG
>CAZNFS010000090.1:0-11803 GCA_964572695.1 uncultured Desulfobacteraceae bacterium | reverse complement strand
ACCAAAACCAAGGAATTTGATTACCCCAAGGGGGACAAAAACGTCTATACGATTTATCAGGGCCGGGGGGGCGTGCCCATTAAATCGTTTCTAAGAAGAGTTTTGTTTGCCTTTGAATTTTTGGATCCGCAGATACTCTTCACCAATTATATAGCCAAAGAGAGCCGTATCATGTTTAATCGGCGGATCGACTGGCGCACAAGAGCCATTGCCCCTTTTCTGGATTATGACGGCGATCCGTATATGGTGGTTTCCGACAAAAAACTTTACTGGATTCAAGACGCCTACACCACCTCAAAAATGTACCCTTATTCGCGCCGCTCTTATAAGCGCTTTAAGACCAAAACCCTGAATTACATCCGTAATTCGGTCAAGGTCATCATCGATGCCTATAATGGTGATGTCTCATTTTATATCGTAGATGAAGAAGATCCCATCGTTAAAACCTATGCCAGAATCTTCCCGGACCTGTTTAAACCTTTCAACGAGATGCCTGCCGATTTGAAAAAACACATCCGTTATCCCAAAGATCTGTTCAAAATACAGGTCGATACCTATAGAACCTATCATATGGACGATGTGCAGGTTTTTTACAATCAGGAGGATCTGTGGGGGATTCCGGATGAGCTTTATGGCGACAGCCGGCAGGAAATGCAACCCTACTATATCATTTTAAAACTGCCCGAAGAAGATAAAGAGGAGTTTCTGCTAATGCTCCCGTTTACGCCGTCCAAGAAGGATAATATGATCGGCTGGCTGGCGGCCAGGAGCGACCTGCCCAACTACGGGAATTTGCTGGTTTACAAATTGCCCAAAGAGAAGCTGGTCTATGGGCCGATGCAGATTGAGGCGCGGGTAGATCAGCAAACGGAGATTTCCCGTGAATTGAGCCTATGGGGGCAGAGAGGCTCCAGGGTTATCAGGGGGAACCTGCTGGCCATTCCGCTGGGCGGCGCATTTCTCTATGTGGAACCGGTCTATCTGGAAGCAAAACAGGAGGAGGTAGCTCAACCCAGCGGCGCCCAGGCGCAACCCAAATCTTTTGGAAAACCAAAGGGGGCGGGAACCCAGATGTCTCAGGCGGTGGACAAAACCAGATCAGCGGCCCTCCCGGAATTAAAAAGAGTGATTGTCGCCCTTGGCAATCGGGTTGTCATGGAGGATACGCTTGAAAAGGCCCTGAACATGGCCCTGGGCGCGGTGGCATTAGCCAAAGAGGCGGCACCGTCCCCCGCTAAGGCCGTAATCGCGGATGCAGACCATATGGGACAGATGGCCCTCCAGCACTATCAGAAAGCCAAAGCCGCTTTGCGTCAGGGAAATTGGGCCGAATACGGCCGAGCCCTGCAAGAATTGGAGAAGATTCTAGTCCAGATGTCTCAGACAGAATAAACGGAGAAGCCAGAATCGCTTTCTCCAGGTTGCGGCAGGGAGAATTGGACGATTAATCCATTATGGCATAAAATTACAGCCATCGCCTCAATAGGCGATAAATCCTCCGATACCGACGAGGAAAAGCTATTCCATCATTTTTTAATCTATATGGGTTTGCTGATGGGCTTCGGCGGGATCGTGTGGGGCGCTATAACCTTTTATTATCACTTGTTTTTTCTTTCGATTATCCCCTTCGGCTATACGGTCTTCACTTTTTTCAACTTCCTGTATTTCTATTTTTCTAAGAACTTCAGCCGGGTTCGCTTTTTCCAAGTTTTATTAAGCCTTCTTTTACCGTTTGCATTTCAGTGGAGTTTGGGCGGCTTTATACCCAGTGGGGCCGTAATGCTGTGGGCAATGGTGGCCCTGGCCGGATCGCTGACCTTTCAGGGGAGCAAGTTAAGCATAAAATGGTTGCTGGCCTATTTGATTTTTACCATTTTCAGCGGGATCATCGACGGTGTGGTCAATGAATTCGCTATCCTGGTTTCCCGCCCGATCACGACCCTGCTCTTTGTCATCAACTTCGTCATCGTTTCCGCAATCGTGTTTGGATTAAATATCTATTCTTTAGCAAAACGTGAAGAACTAAAGGCCAGATTGGCGGAAATGACGGCGGTTTTGAAAAAAATGTTCGGCCGTTATCTTTCAGCTGACGTGATGAACGCGTTCATCGAAAATCCATCCGCCCTGGAGCTGGGAGGCGAGCGTAAAAACGTGACCATCATGATGACCGATCTAAGAGGTTTTAGCGCCCTCTCCGAACGTCTCGATCCGGAGCAGGTTGTCAAAATGCTGAATACCTATTTTGAGGTCATGGTGGAGGTTATCCTCAAACACCACGGGACCATCAACGAGATCATCGGGGATGCACTGCTGGTTGTTTTTGGAGCTCCACAGGAAATGCCGGACCGCGCCCAGCGGGCCGTGGCCTGCGCGATAGAGATGCAGAACACAATGAAGGGCGTAAACGAGCTTAATCACGCACAGGGGTTACCGGCGCTGGAGATGGGAATTGGTCTCAATGAAACCGAGGTGATTGTGGGTAATATCGGGTCCAGCAAGCGCAGCAAGTACGCTGTGGTCGGGAGTGGTGTCAATATGACCAGCCGGATTGAGTCGTATAGCGTGGGCGGACAGATCCTCATTTCCGAATCCATGCGCAAAAAAGCGGGTCCGGTTTTGCGGATTGACGGGCAACGGGAGATACTTCCCAAAGGCGCCGAAACGCCGTTGCGGATTTATGATGTCGGCGGTCTGGCCGGACAGTACAACCTCGCGCTGGAAGAAAAAGACCCGGATCTGGCGACCCTGACCCTAAAAATGCCGATACTTTATACGGTGCTGGAGGGCAAAAGCGCCGAAAAGAAAAGACTCAAAGGATCGCTGATCCGGCTTTCGGAAAAAAGCGCCGCGATGGTCTTAGATGAACCGCTTGAACCGATGACCAATCTCAAAATCAATTTGGACGATGTGGAAGACAGACTGGCGGCTTATGCTTTTTACGGGAAGATCATTGAGCGTTCGGAGGATAAAGGGTTGACCCACGAACTCAGATTTACCTCGATCCCGCCCGAGGTCGACGCCTATTTCAAGGCGCATCTGCGATATGCCGAGAAGGCAGGCACAAGCGGAGCTCATAGCGTACAAACAGGATGATTTAGTGATGAAATCAGAATCTGACAGGCTTCTTTCAAATCCGGCGGTCGAGAAATTTCTGGAACGATTCCGGAAGGGTGACACGCTTTGCTCCGAGGGGGATGACTCCAAAGATCTTTATTTTCTGATCTCCGGCACCCTGGACATCATCAAAGGCAAAAGAAAAATTTCAGAAGTGTATAAGAGCGGTGTTCCCATCGGAGAGATATCATTTCTTTTGAATACCAAGCGAACCGCAACCGTCAAGGCCAAAACCGATGGTCAGGTTGTGCGTGTACCCAAAGATAAAATCGATCAATTCCTCAGAGAAGTCCCTTCACTGGCCTGGAGAATATCCAAAGTGCTGGCGCGCAGGCTGGACGAACGAACCAGGACGCTGCACGGCCTGGAGGAGTTTTGCGATCAGATGCCGGAAGCGGTTGTCGTGACCGATTCCGATGGGAGGGTGGTGGCCTGGAACAACCCGGCAGAGAGACTGTTTGGCTACGGCTGGGATCAAATGTATAATCGCTCGCTTGCCGAGGTCTATGAAACCCCCGAAATTTTTAACGCATTTGTTGCAGAGGTAAAGTCAAAACACGCCGACGGGGAAAGAATCTTCAAGATCGATCATGCTGAGAAAGGCCCCCGGCACATTTCGACCAGTATCAAGGCGATTTATGATCAAGGCTACACTTTTGCCGGCGTGCTTTCTTTGAGTCGGGATGTGACCGATACGGTAAAACTGAAACAGAGATATCGAAGGGTCCGCCTCTGGTCGATTCCCATCATATTGCTTCTGGCCATAATCACCGCCGCTGTATTCCTGGTCTACCCTCATTTCACCAGTCAAACCCAAATCGCCGGGATCAGACAGCAGGCCCTGACAGATCAAATCGGCAAGGACTATTTTCTGGTAAAATCGATCCTGACTGCGCCTTTCGGCGCCCGCGACCGTGTGAAAATCACGCAATTGATGAAGGAATTCTTCCAGATGCAGGGCAACGCCATGGCATACTATCCGGGGATCGTGCTGCTCGAAAAAGACAAAAAAGTTTTTGGCTACTATACACCGGATGCCGAAGGATCAACAGGCAATGCTTCGGGGGACACCTATACCGGAATCACGTTTGAGGATAGCCAAGACTCGATTCATAAAATTCTGACGCTATATCGAGTTCACCCCGATTATCCCATGGGAAGACAGGAGATTGAGATCGCATTTGAACTCCGCAAGGGGGGGCGATTTTTGGGATGGCTGATTTTTCAACTGGATATGGATCGCCTGGAGCGTGAGTTTAAAGTCGATCTGGAAACGCTCAAAAAAATGCAGATCCAAAAACGGTGACAGAACCCTTCCTGCGGTTTTCATAAACCTTTCATGAATATCTTGACAAAATTAAGCGCGGCCTTATATTCGAAAAGTGTCGAACTTTCGGATTAAAAATTGATCAAAAGGACGTATTTTAAAATTGATGATCCCGAAAAAAACGCCTGCAAGTATCCTTTTTGAAAAACCGTCGTCTATAAGAATAAAACCATTGATTTTATCAAACGAAAGAAAGGAGAATAAAATGGAACCCAGTGCAAATGCAGCAATTTCAGGTCAGGCCGACACCAGCGATGAAAAAATCTCCATATTCAAAAGGGCCAGAGCAAAGATCTGTAAGCATTGTCCCATGTGTCGACAGGCACGCAAAAATCCGGACTCCCGAATCGGCAGGATACTGCACCATCCTTTGCATGCGGACCACTGTCCGTTTTGGAACGCCGAGAAGGAGGTCTATGGTGAAAATAACATAGAGGATCCGCCCAACGTGCAAACTCACAAACTATGGAAGGCGTTTTAATGCCGCCGGGGTTTTTTAAGCCAAATATTCGATAATTTTCGAAACTTAAAACAACAATACCGATCATGCTATTTTACGGTATGGCACTCTAAAAAGATTTTGTAGGGACATTCATTTTTACAATATTCGTGATCGATGCGCTGAAAAAGAAAAGAGATGACCTGGCCCCGGTTTTCGATTAAATGGCCCGGTTTTAATTCATCCATAAACCCGGTGCTTTTAAATGTTTCGATGACCGGGGCATGGGCGCTCATTAAAGCAAGTTCGAAGCCGCGCGTCTTGACCTCCTCGTGCAGGGCACGCAGTTCGTCGATCCCGGTCACATCGATAAATCCCATGGCCTGAAGATCGAGCAGTAAAAATTTCAGCGGGGTGTCCTGTTCATCCAGGCGTTTGATCATGTGTTCAATCGTATATTCGGCATTGGCAAAATAAATCGAATTATCCGAACGCAGATGCAGGATCTGCGGGCAGCTCGGTTTCAGGTACGTGTCGGCATTCACAAACATGTTGAGGTCGGGATCTTTAGAAACCCGCACAATGCGCGGATGCATGGTTTTCCACAAAAAAAACATCAGGGAGATCATCACACCGATGAGCAGGGCGTAATCCGGTTTGGTCAGAAGTGCCAGAACAAAGACGGTTACGGCAACGATGCCGTCATGACGATTCATCTTCCAGAGTTTAAACACCTCCTTGGGATGAAATAGCGTCAGCACGGCGCTGATGACCAGGGCCGCCAGAGCTGCCCGCGGAATGTAAGTGAGCAGCGGAGTCAGGAAGAGCAGCGCCAGGACCACGCTCAGACTCGAGACAACACTGGAGATACCGGTTTTGGCCCCGGCCGCATAGTTGATCGCCGTTCGCGAAAATGATCCGCTGACGGGGTAGCTTTGAAAAAAGGAACCGATCAGGTTGGCCATACCCTGCCCGATAAATTCCTGATCGACATGCACTTTTTGTTTGGTCTGGGCTGAAATGGCCTTGCCCACCGAATAGGTCTCCGCAAAACTGACCAGTGCAATGACGACGGCCGGACCGAAAAGTGCGCTGACGGTTTGAAAATCAAAGACCGGCAACTGAAACTGGGGTAAACCGCTGGGGCTTTGACCCACAATTGCAACCCCCTTCTGATGCAATTGAAACAATACTGCCGCAGCCGTTGTGACCACCATGGCAATGAGCCCGGCCGGCAGCTGTTTGCGGTAGTACTGGACGCCATAAATAATTCCGATCGCCACCAAACCCACAATCAGGGTCGGCAGATTGATTTCAGTCAATCCTTTAAGCAGCTCCACAAGCATGGAGATGATATATTCATGCCGCGAAACCGAAACTCCCAACAGGTGGGGCAATTGCGTGGCCGTGATAATTAAAGCGGCCGCGGCGGTAAATCCTCTTACGGCCGAATGCGAAATAAAAGACATAATTTCGCCTAAATGAAATAAACCGAGCAGCAAATAGAGGACACCGACCATGGTGGCCAAAAGACAGGCCAGTTCGATAAATCGAGCGCTGCCGGGTTCGGCCAGCGGCGTGAGGGTTGTCAGAACCAACAGGCTCATGATGGCGATGGGGCCGGTGGCAAGCTGGCGCAGACTGCCCCACAGAGCGCCAATAAGCGGGGTCGTTACGGCGGCATAAAGTCCGTATACGGGCGGGAGTCCGGCCAACATGGCATAGGCCATGGACTGGGGGATCAGAACCACGGCTACGGTCAGTCCGGCGAGCATATCGCTTCGCAGATAGGCAGTCTGATAATCTTCAAACCAGAGGAGAAAAGGGAAGATCCGCTGAAGGGCAGCAGAATTGGGCTTGGTTTCATTCATCGTCGGTTCCTCTCTTTTGTAAAAAAAGTTTTTTGACTTCCTCTTTCAGAATTTTGCCCATGCTGTTTTTGGGGAGTTCGTTAATCAGAATGACTTCCTTGGGGCATTTCCAGTTGTGCAGGCGGGCTTTGCATAGATCCTGAATCTCTGCGGCATTAATCCGGTTCTCAGATCTTACAGCCACGGCAGCGACGACTTTTTCACCCCATTTTTCATCCGGCACTCCCACGACTGAGGATTCTCGAACGGCTTCATTCCGGTTGATCACGCCTTCTATCTCCTTGGGGGAGATGTTCTCACCGCCTGAGATAATAATGTGCTTCAGCCGATCGGTCAAATAGTAGTATCCATCCTTATCGACTTTGCCGAGATCTCCGGTTTTAAACCATCCATCTTCAAAAGCATTGGCCGTCTCTTGCGGTTTACGCCAATAACCCGGGGTGACGGCCGGCCCCTTAAGCCAGAATTCCCCGATTTGTCCGGGAGCTACATCTGCGAGCGTTTCCGGGTCTGCGATTCTGACTTCCAAATCCGGCAAGGGCAATCCAATCGATCCGGGTTTTCTTTTACCCTTTAAAGGATTTGAGAAATTCATCCCCGTTTCGGTCATCCCTTCGCGCTCCACCGGCGCCTTACCGAAGATCTGTTTGATGCGGTCAAAATCCCGGGTCAACAAGGGGGCCGATCCGGATGTCCACAAACGCATGTGTTCAAAATCAAATCGCTTTTCCCCGATATAATCGATCAGCCGGCTGTACATCGAGGGCACCGCCATAAAAAGCGTACAAATGAAGTCCGTATCTTTTTGGTTCAGAATATGAATGACGGATTGCGGTGAAAAGCGATCCAGCAGTTTTACATGCGCACCGGAGATCAGGGCCGTCTGAAGCGCAAAGCAGAGCCCGTGCACGTGGAAAAAAGGAAGCGCGTGGCAGAGAACGTCGGATTCGGAAATCTCCCAGATCGTGATGACATTTTTGGCATCATAGACCAGATTTCGGTGGGTCAGAATCGTCCCTTTGGGTTTTCCGGTGGTTCCGGAAGTATAAATAATAAGTCCCGGATCGTCGGGCTGAATTTCAACCCGGGGGGCAGCATCTGCTGCTGAACAAAAAAAATCGAGTTCCGGGTAGGGTCGTTCAGTCTGAATTGACATCGTCTTTGATTGGTCATCGACGGCCTTGACTATAGATTCTGTTTCCGCGCCGGTCAGTACTAGTTTCGCCTGCGTGTCATTAAGAAAATATGACATTTCGGATTCTTTAAACCCCGGATTCAAGGGGACGGCGATGGCGCCGATTTTCTGAAGCGCCAGATAGGCAATTACATAGGCAAGCGATTTTTCAAAATAGAGAATGACCCGGTCGCCTTTGTTGACCCCAAGTTCGATAAAGGTGTTTGCCATCCGGTTTGAATCGAGATTTAAGGACCGGTAGGAAAGGGTCGTTTCCAGGGCACCATCGCGGAAAAAGCTGAGCGCATCTTTTTCTTTGTGGGCCTGGAAGCTGCTTTGAAAACAATCGTTGAGTGTGGTGGAAGCCATGGCTGCATTCATGAAAATGTGAGGCATCTGTTCAAAGGTTTACCCCCGAACAAGATCAAGGAAAAATACACAACCGTGAACGCTTACGATGTCGGCTTTAAAACCAGAAAATAGAGATCTCCCCGGTGTTGCATGTGGCCGGCGGCGATTTCGGCGTAAGCGCCATTGCCCCAGAAGAGATCCGCCCGGCCCGCGCCCCGAATCGCTCCCCCCGTGTCCTGGTTTAATGTGAATCGGTTACCGTCATTCCAGCTAGAGATTTTCCCGGTTCCATCAACAAAGGGTATTTTGGTTTTGATAAAGCAAAGGGCTGCCGGTGGAAAGATTCGCCGGTCCAAAGCAATCGATCTGCCGGGAGTCAGTTTGACACTCAAATAACCGAGGGGGCCGCTCTTTTCGATCTTAAAAAATACATAACTGGGGTTGTAATGCAAAATCGCCTCGACTTCATCCGGGTGATCGTGCAAATAACTTCGGATCCGCTGCATCGACATCTCTTCACGGGGTATTTTACCTTTATCGATGAGCAGCTTTCCGATACTGCGGTAAGGATGCCCGTTGGCAGTGTGATAATGCACATTGATTACCGAGCCGTTTTCAAGAAATATTTTCCCGGAGCCCTGGATCTGGAGAAAAAACAGGCCGACTTCATCTTTGACCCAGGCCAGCACAGGCGCCTTTCCTTTCAGGGCCGCGCTTTGGTCGATTTTTCTGCGATCATAATAGGGAATCACGCGTTGATTTGTATAGCGGCCGACGATCTTTCTGCCCTTGAAGTCGGCATGAAAGAGAGACAGGTCGATCGTGGTATGGTCTTCAGGTCGCGCATAAACGGGGTACCTGTACGTCTCGTTTCGATGCGTACGGCCACTCAGCATCGGTTCGTAATACCCGGTAAAAAGGACTTTTCTTGTTTTCAGGCTTCCAACCGAGCGATAGACCCGGTAGTGGGAACGGATAAAGTTTTTGAGTGCATCCGGAACCGGCTGCGTTTGAATAAAATTCAAAAAATGCTCCATCGATCGAATCAGATGGGCGGCCGTATAGCGGTCCGGGCCGAAATCAAAGTTTCGATCTGAAGGGATTCTCTTGAAATAAGTTATACTCTGAAGGATAGCGTGTTTCAATCCGTCGTAGGCCATATCATCGTTAAAAGCGGGATAGGCCGAAGGGGAAACCCGCTCAAGGACAGGTCCTGGGACCGGCGGCTCCTTTTTCAATCCGGCACACCCCGAAAGAAACAGGGCCGGACAAAAAAGGATTAAAGAAAAAAAGATAAGTGATGAAATTTTTTTTGGATGTAACATATCAGTTAAGCTTTGTTTTTACCGGAAGGTGCTTTTTGATAAAGACCGCTTTTGCCGCCTGATTTTTCCAGAAGGTAGATGTCGCTGATGCGCATCCCTTTATCATAAGATTTACACATATCATAAATCGTTAAGGCGCAAACCGAAACTGCCGTCAGGGCTTCCATCTCAACCCCGGTTTGACCCACCAGCTGCACCCTGGCCTCTATGCGAATGGAACTGTCCGTTTCATCGGGGAAAAAGTCAACCGCCACGTGCGTGAGATTTAACGGGTGGCACATGGGAATCAATTCGGAGGTGTGTTTGGTGGCCATGATGCCAGCAATCCGAGCGGTTTCGAGAACATTTCCTTTCTTAACGGTTTTGTGTTCAATTTTTTCAAAGGTGTCCGGGTCCATTGAAATAATCGCCTGGGCAATGGCAACCCGCAGGGTAGATTCTTTAGCGGTTACATCAACCATTCGAACACGGCCCTGGTCATCGATATGGGTAAAAGAAGGCATGTTAATTTTTCCTATTTCACATTTTAAGTTTTAAGTTCATTGTATAGGAATTTCCTTTTTCGACACGGATTCCACGGATGGCCACGGATTGGGTTTATATTGTTTGAACAATGGAAGCATTGTTCAAACAATGCTTCCATTTCATAAATGCTGCCGCATTTATGAAATAAAGGGCAGTGTAATCCGTGTCAAAGGTTAATTAAGTTCGCCCGGAGGGCGCTATGTTCAATTAAGGCCGGCGCTTGTTTGCCGGCTATCCATAAGCAGCTCGTTTGCCGCAATCTCTTCGGCCTCTTTGAGGGCCTCGGGGGCGTTGATATTAAAAAACGAAACAAGATCGGGGTCTGCCTGGCGCAACAAATTTTCGGGGATTCTTTTGACGCGTTTTTTTCCAAACACCCTGATAATTTTGACTTTTTCTTGAACCAGATACGGCTCAATCCGGCATAATGCTTTTTTTGAATAAACGGCGCAAAGCGGTTCAAGGCCGGCTGCTGTTTCGGGAATGGTCAGGTCGGCCCCGGGGTCGGTTTGATCCAGTATTTTCTGTATCAGCGCTTTTTTTAAAAAGGGTGTGTCACAGGCGGTAACAAAAGTAAAAGGATTGCTGGCATAATAAAGACCGGCATGAATTCCGGTAAGTGAGCTGCGAAACGGAAAGAGGTCACCGACGATTTTGAGATCCCACTCCAGATAAGGGAGCGGGTCGTTGGTGACTAGGATGATTTCGTCAAACAGCGTTTCAAGAACGTCGTAAACGCGGTCGAGGATCCGTTTCCCGCCGCACTGAATAAAGGCTTTATTTTTACCGCCGAATCGCTTATTGAGACCGCCGGCTAAGATAACTCCGGAACAGGGAATTTTCATGTCAGAGACCTGATGTGCACAATTCTATCTTAAGTTACTATGAAGAAGATCAAAAAATGATCGAAATTCTTGCGGGTACAATAGGCGAAATGGCCGTCAAAATCAAGGCCAATAACTTGATCTTTTACTTCAGGTATGCCTAAACATGAGGAAAACGATAATGACAAACAGGTAACGCCATGGGAACCAAAGAACATAAGCATAGTGCACCGAGACAAGTCAAAGCCGGCGTCATAAGCGTATCTTCAACCCGCACAATCGCCGACGATGAAAGCGGCCATTGGATCAGAAAGCGGATCGTCAAGGAGGGGCACCAGGCACTCTTTCATCAGGTGATTACGGATGATGCGGAGGCCATCCGAGAAGCCGTTTTGAATGGAATTCAGGAGCTAAGGCCTCAGGTCATCCTGGTAACGGGCGGAACCGGAATCAGCGCCAAGGACGTGACCATCGAAGCGCTGCAGCCCTTATTTGAAAAAGAGCTGACCGCTTTTGGTTCAATTTTTGCCGGGCTCAGCTATGAACAAATCGATTCTGCCGCAATATTATCAAGAGCGACGGCGGGCGTCATCGACCGCACGGTCATTTTTTGTATCCCCGGAAGTCTGAAAGCGTGCAAACTGGCCTGCGACGCCCTGATTTTGCCTGAATTGGGGCACGTGGTAAAACACGTAGACGAAGCTTAGTACATGTATTCTTAAATACGGTATCGTATAATTATTCATATTCACCACAGATCGCAGAGATAATTATTATTTTGCAGTTACACCCTGCCCGGAAGGGCTTGGGTTTAATTCTTTCCGCCCTTCTCAGTGAAAAGAATTAAGAAAAA
>CAZNFS010000089.1:0-11953 GCA_964572695.1 uncultured Desulfobacteraceae bacterium | reverse complement strand
AAATTGTTGAATAACTGTGTGATATAGGGGATGCTTCTTCATATGTTGATATGGCTAAAGACATTGTGGACGCCCATGCAAAATGGCGGTTATATTTCTTAGAGGGATATAGGGCACGCCCTTTCAAATAATGATGAACAGCCCCAATGCTCTTCCCTGGTTGCTGCTGGGTGTTTTAGTCTACGTAGCATTCAAATGGGAATTGGTGGGAGGTCTGTTAGTCGCAGGAATGGGTGTTTTCACAGTTTTTTTTCAATGCATACAAATCAGCATTCGCTTTCTTTTCGATTTCAGTTCCATAATACAAAAAGTGCACTATGGAAAGATGGGAAATTCACAATATGACCGATGTGTGCAGTATCTGTCGAGCAGGAATATGAAAACGAAAAATGTGTCACGTGACACAATTAAAAAAATCCGATTAGACCGAATATCTCCAAATCCAAATCAGGCCAGGATCGATTTTGACAAAGCAGGCCTGGTGGAACTTGCAGAGTCGATAGAAGCCACGGGTTTGCTCCAGCCGATTATTGTCAAGCCTATCGACAATCGGTTCCAAATCATTGCAGGGGAAAGACGATGGAGTGCCCGCATTAGGCGGTTCACGAAGACCCTCGCCTGTCCATAGGGTCCATTTGTAATTCAATAATTCTGCAACTATCTGAAAATTGTTATCTTTGACAATCCGCTCTCCCCTGCCTATTGCATATGCGACGCCCGGTTGGCTCATCTTTTAGCGTGTCGCCATATGAATACCTTTCGGCAAGCCACGGGGAATGCGCTCGCTGTTGCGGTTCAATCTACGGGGATGATGATTCCGGATTTGCTATTCTCTGAAATTCGCTCTCTAAGACCTTTTTTAGTTTGGCCAATGCTCTGGTCTGGGATTTGTTCAGATTATGTCTAATTGAGGCATCCTGGACCTCTTTGCAAGTGGACAGCAGTATTTTCAGGTCATGGATATAAAAAAACATCCATTTCAATGGCTTAGGGAGATTTTAAAGGTTTTCCCTGCCTGTCCCACAAATTTGTGGGACAGGGCCGGTTGCATTATCTGATATTTTGGACCCTCGCTGCTTGCTGCGCCTTATTAAGTCCAATTTGCCCAATAATATTTTCAACCGATCTATGGGAGTTCCTGCCGGTTATGGGTGGCGCTGGATTCTTTAATTGATATAATCGAAAATCTTTAAAAGGCTTTGTTTGACTTGTGTTTGATCAGTTTTTGATAAATGGCCTATTTTTCGGAGAATAAACCTATTATCAAGTGTAAACAATTTCATTCTGACTACAGATGGTGCCGCCAAACCCGATGATTTCCTGTTTTTTATAACAACATCCAATGGCCAGGGATCATTCTTTTGACTCGTAATCATCGCCAATATAGTATGTTCTATAATACTACCAAAATCTGTTGCTTGAGATAATACAAGCGCAGGTCTCTTTTTTGTTCTGGCAGAATTTGTAAATGGGAATGGTACAACAACGAGATCAAATGGTTCATAAATCATTGTACGCTTCCTCATCATTTTGCGATTCCCACTCACTAAGCGTGGGGACAAGGGCTGAACTAAACTCAATATCTAATGGTCTTGCTTTTCTTAGTTTGATTGTTTCTTTCTCAATTTCGAAAGCGATGACATCACCGGCATTGAGCTTTAGTTTTTTTCTTACAACTGCCGGCACCGTCGCTTGATATTTCTTTGTAAGTTTGCTTGTAGCCGTTTGCATTTTTCTCTCCTGATCAGGTATTAATGTAATGCGGTAATACTAACATGCCCGGTATTATTTTTCAAACCCTTATTTGATGATATAAAATCCAACAAGAAAATTTGCTCGACCCAAGAACTGAGCCATTTTGTATTTTGGAGATGGCTTTTAATCTTCCTTAACGATTTTCAGGATTTTGACCAGTTTTTCATCCCGCCAGGCCTTAATTTCATCCATGGTTTTGTGGCGAACAATTTTCATCTCCTTAACCCCCTTTTTTACCGCCTCGGCGGCGGCAGGCGGGATAGAGGTCCACGCTGCCATGGTCTCCCATCGATTCTGATATGAACGGGCATAATTTTCAATAAACCGATCGATCCCATTGCCCGCCATATGAACGCGCAACAATGGGCCCAGAATCGGATCCCGAAGACCGACCCCCATTCGAAAGGCGGTGTCTACATCCTCGGCGCTGGCCACCCCCTTTTCCACCAAATCCATCGCTTCCCGCAAAAGGGCCGCCTGCAAACGATTCACGATATAGCCGGGCACTTCATGATTGAGCAACACCGGATTCTTACCCAGAGCCTGCATAAACTCGAAAACGGTCTCAAGGATCTGCCGGGAGGTCTGTCGGCCGCCGGCCAGTTCCACACAGGGAATCAAATGCACCGGAAGTAATGGGTGAACCAGGAGACAGCGTTCTGGTTTTGTCACCGCTTTTTGAATTTCGGTCATCAGCAGGCCTGAGGCACTGCTAGCCAAAATTGCGTCTGCAGGAGATTTCTGATCCAGTGCTCTGAAAACTGATTTTTTGATTTCATAATCGTCGGGGACGGATTCTTGTACATATTCGGCCCGGGATACCGCCTCGTCCAGATCCGTTGTTACGCTTATCCGCGTCAAAGCCGTACCGGCCTCGCCTTCACCGATCAGTGTATTTTTCTCAAAAAAAATCAAATTCTGTTCTATGGTTTCAAGCGCCTTTGTAAGAAGGGGTCTGGACATGTCATAAAGGATAACATCCCTGCCCCGGGCCGCAAATACGGTGGCCCAACCGTGGCCGACCAGTCCGGCACCAATACAGGTGACTCGTTTAATTTCCATTTCGCTTTCCCTTTCCTAATTGGATATTTCTCAATTTACTAAACGATACAAAAGGATTCCGACAAATAAATGATAATTTTGCCTGTTTCCACCACGATCGGCCGTGTAGCAGAGGGAGCAACCATATCAGTGTCCGTCCAAAAATGGTAGATTTTGGTTCCCCGATGAAAAGCTCGGGATCTTCGACACGACAAGGCCGCAGCATTTTTGCAACCGCAGGCGTAGCACGCCTACGTTGAGGATTGCAAAAATGCGAGAACGCAGTCCTGGGCCGAAAGATGCCATTTATGGGTGGACACTATATGTCACCATAATGCGCCACCCTATCACGACCATTTTCCTTGGCATGGTATAAAGCCTGATCGGCACGGTTGATCAGGTCTTCTTTTTCTCTGGTAAATGCCGGCAGCGTACATATGCCGAAGGAAAGCGTAACCGAAAACTCCCGGCCTTGAGAGGTAAATTTCTGCCGGTTGATACGTTTACGAAACCTTTCAGCCAATAGGATGCTCCCTTTTTTATCGGTATGCGGCATAATCGCGGCGAATTCTTCTCCCCCGTATCTGCAGATCCGGTCCGTTTCGCGCGCGTCGAAACTGAGAACCGCCGCCACCTTTTTCAAAACCTGATCTCCCATCGGATGGCCGTATGTATCATTGACGCGCTTGAAATAATCGATATCCGCTAAAATTAAAGATAACGGATGTTCGTACCGCAGGGCTTCAGCGGTGGCCTGTTCCATAATTTCCAAAAACCGCCGCCGGTTAAAAAGTCCCGTGAGGGCGTCCAGAGCCGCCAGCTCCTCCAATCTTTCGTAGCGTTTGGCATTCTGGATGCTGATAGCCG
Organism: uncultured Desulfobacteraceae bacterium; assembly: GCA_964572695.1. Taxonomy (GTDB): domain Bacteria; phylum Desulfobacterota; class Desulfobacteria; order Desulfobacterales; family CAZHA01; genus CAZHAH01. The sequence goes on along the minus strand of CAZNFS010000089.1, from coordinate 8,290 downwards.
TAATGTTGGAAATTGTCTCCAGAGTTCGTTTGACATCCTCCGCCCGATCGCCCCTTTCCGGGAAAAATGCCTGTGTGCCACTTCCGAGAACCAGCACCCCGATATTGCTTGCATCCGATGAAGCCAGCTTCAGCGGTGCCACCTTCACCGATTTCATTCCGGGCGGGTCCCACCGGCTCCCGAATATTTTTTGCTGTTGACGGCTCCTCTTATCAAATGCTTTTTCCGGTACGATCATGTTTTTCTGTATGGCCAGAGCACATAAATGCTTTCCGCGTGAGATCTCACGTCCCATGTTTTCCTGCTTCCATTTAGCATAACCGGCTGAAGCACTTACACCTTGAATAACCAAAGACCTCCCACCGTTCTCTTCGAGGACCACCGCAGCCAAATCAATACCGGGGTATATCTTGCGAAAGGATGCCGTGACTTGGTCCACGACGTCCTGCAGACTCAGTGCTTTGATCAGCCCTTGGGTGGCATAGTATAGACCTGTCGCTTCATTTCTGATTTGTTCCCACCGGTTGAGTTGCTGTTCTATATTCCAGATACGAAAAATCTCCCCTGAGGCGAGCTGCAGAACCTTTTCCTCTTCCGGGCCGAAGGAGACATCGGTCTCCCTGTCCGCCACGATAACCCCTATGGGGCTGCCCGGGGTTTCTTCTCCAAAAGGGACTCCAATGAAAGACCGGATCAAAACCTTGCGCGCATAGTAGGTCAACATCCGGGTTGTCGGATTGGCCTTATTCACAAAAATGGTTTTATTCTCCATCAAGACAGCCCCAAAAACGCCGGCTCCGGCATTGACAGTTTTACGCAGTTTAAAAGGACTCACAGTGACGGCATCCATTAAACTGAAACGGCTTTTATCTGACGATAACCAATAGACCGCGATGGTGTGGAGTTGCAGTGTTGTCTTGAGGATACGCAGGAAATGATTGATATCGACATCAAGCCGCCGGATCGGAGAATGCTCCAAATGCTTGCGCCGCTCTTTTAAGGAAAGTGTCTCCGCCTCTGAGGGTGCGCTGCTTCGCAGGCGGTATAATTCAGCGTGTTCCTCGGCGCGCTGACGTTGCGCATACAGCTTTTGAAGTTGTTGCCTTCGTTGAATCACGACACCGGCCCGGTCAAAGACGATTGTCAGCAATGGGAAACCGGTGATTGCGCCCAAATGGACTGTCAACGTCAGCGGATTTATTTCCCGGCTTGAAATCCAAACCAAGAGCTCAAACCCGACGGCAACCAGCGTGACGACCATCCGATTCAATACGGATTTATCGAGTCCGCCGACAACGAATAATAATAGGAACAAGATGGGATAAAGCTCGCTTTTAACTGACCCCGTGTGCTGCAGTATAAGATAAACCGCACACAGCAGGGTCAACTCGAGCTGGAAATTTCGGGTGACGGTCTGATAAGAATCGGAGGTTTGACCGGATCTGAGCCGGTTCACAATTCGCCACGCCACCATTACGGCCAGTATCATCGCCATGCCGATACTGAATTCGCTTTCGGCACGCAGCCGGTTTTGAGCCAGCAAAAATGCAAACGCAACCGTGACACACTCAACCAAAAGCCGTGCGCCAAACCACGCGAAATGCCGCCTCAATCTATTAAACAACTTTTATGCCTCCTGCTGAAAATCGGGCGCGACGTTTCAACCGTCTTTCCCCGGCGGTTTAACAAAGAGCCCCGAATGGAAGAATAATAGAACAGATTTTAGAGTGCAAGCGAATTTGTATCCATCCATAAATGGTCTTTATTGAGTCACGGGTGGGCATGAATCAGGTATTTTGAAAATCGACACTTTTTATTTCGTTAGGGTTTACCAAGGTAAATAATTCCGCTATGGTGGGCACGGCTCAGAGAGGCTTCTCGACAGTCTATTGTAAACATAATGGTTTTTATAATTTTGGATCCGAATTCATGACACCCGACCCGAAACTCATCTCCCGGCTTAACACCCTTTTTAATCCGGAATCAGTTGCGATTGTGGGTCTGCCACGGGGATTAAAAGCCGGCAAGCTCTTTCTAATCGCCTTGTTAGATCAAGGCTTTCCGGGTAAAATTTATCCGGTTCACCCTGAAGCGAGCCAAATTGACGGTCTCAAGGCATATCCCAGTGTGACCGCTATTCCCGACAAGGTGGATCTTGCCATCATTCTAACTCCCCAGGAGCACACCCTTCCGGTTGTCAAAGATTGTGCTGCCAAAGGGGTCAAGGGTGCGGTTTTATTTACGGCCGGATACCGTGAAACCGGTACCGATGAAGGCCGCAACCTGGAAGAAACATTTGTTCGAATTGCCCGCAAAACGGGCATGCGGCTCTTTGGCCCGAATTGCATGGGGATTTATGCGCCTAAATCCGGGCTTTCCTTTTTCCCCGAGCTTTCCAATCAACCCGGCCCGGTGGGCTTTATCTCGCATAGCGGGTCCCTGGCGAATATACTGGGACGAATGGCCTTCCAAAAGGGGATTTTTTTCAGCAAAGCCGTTAGTTTGGGAAATGAGTGTGATTTGTCCAGCGCTGATTTCCTCCATTATCTGGGAAATGATCCTGAAACCGGCGTGATCGGCGCATATCTTGAAAATATCAGTCAGGGGCCGTATTTTATGGAGGCACTTCAAAGCGCCTCGCGCAAAAAACCGGTCATTCTTTGGAAGGTCGGATTGACACCGGAGGGGAGTCAGGCTTCAAATTCACACACCGGCGCTCTCGGCACCCCAATGGATCTATGGGCCGGGGTCATTCGGCAGGGAGGCGCCATCGCAGTTAGAGGGTTTGAAGCGCTGGTGGACGCCATGATGGGGTTTGCACTTCTTCCGTCCGATTTGGGCGACCGTATTGCCATTCTATCCGGTCCCGGGGGACTGGCGGTGGCGGCTGCTGAAGCGTGTGGATATGAAGGATTGAACCTGGCCCCGCTCACCGCTTCAACCCGGTTAAAACTTTCAAAATTCGTTCCCCCAACCGGGACCAGCCTTGCCAATCCGATTGATGTCGGCCTGACGGCTTCAATCGAAATGAACATTTACATTGAAGCCGCCCGCATTCTGGCTGGTGATGCCACGGTAGATGCGTTGGTGGTTGCCGGGGCCGGGATGACACCCGAACTCAATGAACAGTATACTGATGCCATGATCCAGGTTCAGACCGATTTTCAAAAACCGGTCATCATCATCCGTATACCCGGTTTCGACCCCGGCTTGGCCGAACGGTTTTGTCGGGCCGGATTGCCCTTCTTTGACTCCGTCGAACGCGCAACCAGCGTTTATGCCCAAATCAGGCGCTATCAGCAGTGGCGCCGCAACGCATCCCCCTGATCTTGAATAAAGAAATTAATGCAAGTATGAGAAAAGCGATGCCGAACGAACGTCTTGAAAAGCAGATCGGATTTATTTTAGAAATCGACAAACTCAAGCATATCCTTCGCAAAACAATTCTGGCCGATCGATCACGCCGCGAAAATTCCGCCGAACATTCATGGCACATTGCCCTGTCGGTAGTAATCTTGTCTGAGTATTCACCGGATGAGGGGATCGACCTTTTTCAGGTGATGAAAATGTTAATGGTCCATGATCTGGTTGAAATCGATGCCGGTGATACTTACTGCTATGATGAAAAAGGAATTGAGGATCAGGAAGTGCGCGAAAGACAAGCGGCTGATCGGATCTTTAATTTACTACCCCAAGACCAGGCCCAAGTCTTGAGATCGCTGTGGGAGGAATTTGAAGCCAAAACAACACCTGAATCGAAATATGCCAATGCCCTGGATCGATTGCAGCCGTTTTTGCTTAACTACTTTACAAACGGGCAGACCTGGGCCGAAAACCGGATCAAACAAGCGCAGGTCATCAAGCGCATGCAACCGGTGGAAAAGGGTGCCCCTTTTCTTTGGGAATATGTCAACGAGCTCATAAAGTCAGCTGTTCAGAAGGGCTATTTGGAAAAATAAGGCGTTTCACTTCAACCACCCCACTGAAAAGGCCAGCAGAAATTGCCCCACATAATACAGCGGCAACCCGATGAGCCGGTTTAAAAATTCATTTTTCAAAAATCGATCCCGGGCCACAAAAATATCCGAAAAATAAAAGCTGACCGCCCCGATAAAAACCATTATCCTTCCGTGCCGACTGAGCCCTGTATCCCCCAGGATCGAACAGGCACCGATCACCATGATCGAAATGATGATCACATATGCCATCACCGGCCCCTTCATGGACCCCAGATGCGGTTTCAGCCAAATGTAAATCCCGCCACTGACCCCGATGGTCGCCAGAAATCCGCCCCCGGTCCACAGGCTTATCGTCGCCATCATAAAAAAGCTTAAAACATAAAAAACGTGTCCCACCAAAAAAGAGACCAGACCCAAAAGAAACATCTTCGGCTGCGGAAGGGCCAAAAACACATCCCCGCCCAAACAAAAGATGAGCCCGAGCAGAATAAGATGGTAATATCGGGGGATTGCGTGAGGTTGAATCAGGGCGGCAAAAATAAAAAGGAGGGATAGCGTGGTTTTGACCGGTAAAATTCCACGGCTGTTTTCTCTTTTTTCAAAAAAAAGGAGCCCGCCCATCAATACAGCCGCTGCAAAGACAATTAATATATTCATCAAATTCCTCTCCAAATCCTAACCCCGACAAGCCGGTTGTAGCAGAGCGGAAATCCCGACTTGTCGGGGAAATAACAAATTACAAGCACCAAATTACAAAAAAATTCTAAATCACAATATCCAAATCTCAAATAAGATCCAAAACTTGTTTGGAATTTGGAATTTTGGTTATTGTGATTTGTTTGTTATTTGTTTTTTGATTATTGTGATTTATTGTTATGCGTTTGTTGTCTTTTGTTTTTTGACATAAAAACGCTAAATTTCAGATCAGGCCGGGCCTTTCTATTCGGCTACCCTCACAATCCTTCCTTCAACCCGGCTCTCAATCACCCCTCTTGAACGAATCGTATCGGCGATGAGTTCACGCAGCGGCAGCCCGGTATATTCGGCCTTTTTGCCGATAAACATCTTATATCCGTCCCCACCGGATGCCAAAAAATCGGGAATCGCCACCCGGTAGATATGGTCAAATTTGAGTGGCTTCTTATCTTTTCCCACCGTTATCTCCTCGACCGCCTTTCCGCGCACCTTGAAACGGATTCCGGAAACATGCAAAAATCCGCCGTCTTCATCTGCGCGGGTCCCCATTACCGACCGGGTCAGCGCCAACCGCACCTCCGCACCGGTCAATTCGATCACTACGATCTCATTGGCATACGGCATCGTTTTAAATACATCTTCCAGCGTGATGGGACCGGCATCGATGCTGGCCCTCAACCCCCCGCTGTTTATCAGCGCTATTTGAGCACCGCTGTACTCCCGTACGAGATCGGTCACAAAGTTACCGAGATTGGTTTCCTCATACCGAATCCGTTCGCGTTCGGCATCCAGGAATACTTTGGATTCTCCGATCACTTCCTTAAAACGGACATCCAGCTTGGCCCGATACCCGGCAATGATTCCAGCGATTCGCGGATCATCTTTTATTTTCACGGTCACCGGCAGATAACGGTTTGACACGAGGTGTGCCTTTTTCGATATCGGATCGATTTGCAGATCGAGGCGACCCAGGTATTTACCCTTTTCAAAGGCTTGGAATATCGGTACGCGACCGACCTTGCGAAAGGGTGATAACAGGATCTGGTCATGTCCGCCGATAACCGCCGCCAGTCCGGGAACAGCGGTGGCAATGGCCCGGTCAGTTTTGTGCTTACTGTGAGACAACAGGATAACCGGTCCCCGATCCTTGACCTCCTGAAATGCTTTAGCAACGGTTTGCACCGCGTCCAATATATCGACTGCTTGAACATTTTCGGGTTTGGTAGTTGTCAGCAGCAATTTTGTGGTGGCGCCGATAATACTCACCGATATCTTGTCAGTGAGCTTGAGCGAAACATAAGGGGCGCATAACAGCTCCCTTGAATCTTTTTTGACGATGTTTGAACTGAGAAATGGGAAGCGCGCCTTTTGCTTGAGATCCATGAAATTTTTTAGACCAAAATCAAATTCGTGATTTCCCACCGTCATCGCATCCACCCCCATGGCATTGAAACATTCCACATCGGGTTGACCCCGAAAAACGGTTGACATGGGGGTTCCCTGTAAAATATCACCCGCAATCAGCACAAAGGTTTCAATGTTTCTGATTCGGTTTTCCGCACGAATCGTTTCGATAAGCGTGGCCATGCGTGCAACACCGCCGACTTCTTTTTTCCCACTTTCCGTTCTAATTTTAAAAGGTGAAAGATGGCCGTGGATATCGTTAAAAAATAATACCGACACCTTGATGGGATTTTGAGAATTTGCAGCCGCCAGCCTTTCAAATCCGGCGATGGCCACCGTTGCGGCAAGGATTAGTATGAAAGCCCGGAATCTGAATCGACGCATTTGGATTCCTCCATTTTATTTTTTTGACGCCTGTCTCCAATGTGGATGTGGCGGAGTTACGGCACTTGCGTTAAAATTTATCGTAAGCAATCATTTCCGGTTCGACACCGAGGCTGTCCAGCATTTCCTGAGTTGCGTCAAGCATCCCCGGCGGCCCGCAGAGATAATATTCGATCTCCGTGGGGTCACTGTGAGTGGAAAGATAATGGTCATGGGCGCAGTGATGGATAAATCCCGTCATACCCTCCCAGTTGTTTTCGGCCGGGGGTTCGGAAAGGGCCACGAAAAATGAAAAATTGTCGAACTCCTTTTCAAGTTCATGGAATTCGGTTTCATAGAACATTTCTTTTTTTGACCGCGCGCCATACCAGAAGGTCATTTTGTAATTTGACCCGGCAATCCTGAGCTGGGAAACGATTTGGCTTCTTAAAGGAGCCATGCCTGCCCCGCCACCGATAAAGCATTTTTCACGATCGCTGTCCTTTACAAAAAAATCCCCGTAGGGTCCGCTCAGGGTTACCCTGTCGCCCGGTTTCAAATTGAATATATATGAAGACCCGACGCCCGGCGGAATATCTCCAAAGGCATCGGGGGGAGGGGTGGCGATCCTGACCGTAAATCGGAAGTCTTGCTCGGCGGGAGTGTTGGCCATGGAATAGGCCCTGTAGACCGGCTCTTCTGATGCGGCCTGCAATCCCCATAAATGAAACTGATCCCAGACCGGCCGGTAAGTTTCAACCACCTCGATATCCCGATACACAAGCTCGTATTCGGGAATATCGATCTGAATATAAGCGCCCGCCTTAAACGTAAACTTCTCCTCCCCTTCAAGGGTGAGAACCAGTTCTTTGATAAACGAGGCCACATTGTCATTCGAAACGGCGGTGGCGTGATATTTTTTAATGTTAAAAATTTCTGCGGGTATCTGGATCTTAAGATCTTCTTTTAATTTTAACTGGCACGATAACCTAACCTTTTTCAGTCGCTCCTGTCTTGTCAGATGCGGAAGCTCGGTCGGCAGGATATCCCGGCCACCCGCCATTACCTTGCATTTACACATCCCACACGAACCCGAACCGCCGCAGGCCGAGGGGAGTAATATCCCATGGGTAACCAAAGCCGACAAAAGCGTGACGCCGTTCGGCGCCTCCAGGCGTTTCGCTTCATCCTCATTGATGACAACCGCAAGATTGCCCTTCTGGATCACTTTGGCTTCTACAAGGAGAAGCATCGCCATCAGACAAAATACGACTCCCAAAAAAACACCCAGACTGGCGATGTAAATCATAAGGTAATACCCGAAAAAAGCATAAATGCCATTGCCATCAGGCCGGTCACGATCATATTGATTCCAAACCCTTGCAGCCCTTCGGGAACATCCGCATAGCTTAGCTTTTTGCGGATAGCGGCCATTGAAACGATGGCCAGCATCCATCCGCAACCGGACCCGATCCCGAATACAACCGATTCCACAAAGGTATAGTCGCGTTCCACCATAAACAAAGAGGCACCGAGAATAGCGCAGTTGACGGTGATCAACGGAAGGAAGACTCCCAGCGACATGTATAGGGCCGGTGAATACCGGTCAATGACCATCTCGACCGCCTGCACGTACCCGGCGATCACGGCAATAAACAGGATCAGTTTTAAATAGCTGAGATCGACTTGCGGCAATCCGATCCATGCCAGGGCCCCCGGCGCTAAGAGCCGATGATAGATCAGCCAGTTAATCGGTGTTGTGACACCCAGCACAAAAATAACCGCGGCGCCGAGCCCGGCGGCGGTTTGAAGGTTTTTGGAAACCGCCAAAAAAGAGCACATTCCCAGAAAATAAGCCAAAAGAATGT
>CAZNFS010000088.1:0-12046 GCA_964572695.1 uncultured Desulfobacteraceae bacterium | reverse complement strand
AGAATAAACGACCCAAGAAACAATGCATAATCACGTTAGACTGATGGGAACTTATGAACTTATGTACGTCCCTCAAAGATAGGATGCCCCCCAAAGACACGATGGACATATTTCTTGACAAATAGCACAAGAAGCGATATTTTTTGGTCAATATTGACCAAAAAAAATGATGCAAACATGCCTGATCTTATCTACAATCTTTATGAAGCGAAAACGCACCTATCGCACCTTGTTGACAGGGTTGCCAAAGGTGAAGAAATTTTGATCGCTAAGGCCGGCGTGCCGCTTGCCAAACTCATTCCGGTGCCAAAACCGAAAGAAAAACGCAAACCCGGCGGGTGGAAAGGGAAATTATACATCGCAGATAATTTTGATGACCCTCTCCCGGCTAAACTCCAAGCCGCACTTGAAGGGCGGGTTGATGAGGATTAACAACCTGCTTCTGGATACACATGTTTTTCTTTGGTGGCGAGCAGATGATCCCCTTTTGCAGAGGACTGCCAGGTCGGCTATAGCTAATGCAGACGTCGTATTTGTGAGTGCTGCGACGGCATGGGAAGCTGCCATCAAAGCGTCGCTCGGCAGGCTCAAACTTCCTGATACCGTAGCGTCGGGAGTCGACGATAGCGGATTCGAAAAACTACCGATTACCTTTCCCCATGCTGAATCGGCGGCGGCCTTACCAAAACACCATCATGATCCGTTCGATAGGATGCTGGTGGCCCAGGCCGCTGTCGAAAGCCTAACCCTTGTTACCCATGATCGAACATTAGAAGCCTACGATGTACCCATCTTGTGGACTTGATTTAACTGAAAATGTCGAGGTAGGAAGGTTGTGATCATAGGAAGGACGACCTTTCATCTATTGACATGGAGAACTTGGTGTGAAGGTGATGGAATTATCAAAGGGCTTAAAAATTTCCAGGCACACAGCAGGCCAATCAGCAAACCATGGTGAAAAGATTGCATGCTTAATGGAAAGCTGATACCTGGATCTTAAAAAGGCCAAGGAGTTAATACAACGACTTAAGAAAAGATCTTTGGAGAAAAGGGAGGAGCTCAAATATGAACATCGAAGCCAAGTTAGAGGAAATGGGAATTGTTCTTCCATCGGCAGGTAAACCCGTGGCCAATTATGTCCCGTCCGTGCGAAGCGGCAATCTCGTCTTTCTTTCCGGACACGGTCCGTTCACCGAAGACGGAACGTTGATCACCGGTAAAGTGGGTTCGGATTCAACCCTTGATCAGGGCTATGAAGCGGCCCGGAGGGTGGCGATTGGTTTATTGGGATCACTGAAAGCGGAAATTGGAGATCTGGATAAAGTAAAGCGGGTGGTCAAATTGCTGGGCATGGTCAACTGTACATCCGGCTTTACCGATCAGCCCAAGGTCATCAATGGCGCTTCGGATCTCATTGTCGGGGTGTTTGGCGACAAAGGCAAACATGCCCGCTCAGCTGTGGGGATGAATGCACTGCCGATGGACATCTCAGTTGAAATCGAAATGATCGTTGAAGTTGAAGATTGATATGGACTTGTAAATATACAACATGATGTGCCCATAGAGTTCTTGACATACAAGTTATTTTCTGACATATTGACGTCTAACGAATCGAATTCTTATCTTTTTTGGCCTAAACCGACTCAAAAAACATGCCCACAAAATATATCATCGTAACCGGCGGCGTTTTGTCCGGCCTTGGCAAAGGGATCGCGGCTGCATCCATCGGACTTCTTCTCTCCTCAAAACTCAGAATTATTCCTATAAAATGCGACGGTTATCTGAATGTCGATCCAGGCACAATGAACCCTACCGAACACGGGGAGGTTTTTGTTCTGGATGATGGCGGAGAGGTCGACATGGACTTCGGCCACTATGAGCGTTTCCTCGGTGTGACCTGCAAATCACGATGGAACCCGACCATGGGAAAGATCTTCGACCTGGTCAGGCAAAAAGAACGCCGCGGGGATTATCTCGGAAAGACGGTCCAGTATATTCCCCATGTAACAGATGTCATCAAAGACCACATATTCGAAACCGCAGAACAAGAACGTGCGGATCTGGTAATCATCGAAATCGGCGGGACCGTCGGTGATATTGAAAACGAGCTCTTCCTGGAAGCGATGCGGCAGATGCGGGGAGATGTGGGAAGGGAAAATATCATCTTTGTTCACCTGACCTATGTGCCGATTCCTTTCGGAGTTAACGAACAAAAATCCAAGCCTACTCAGCAGAGTGTCAACCTGCTCATGAATCGGGGAATTATTCCGGATATCATCATCGGACGCTGCTCCCAGCTGCTGTCCGAAGAGGTCAAGACCAAAATATCCAGCTTCTGCAATGTCGATCCCAATGCCGTTATCACGGGTCTCGATGTCGAAACCATTTATGAAATTCCGCTCATTTTCGAAAAAGAAAAACTTCCTGAAATCATCCATAAGAATCTCAACATTTATAGCCCGCCGGATATGCGCCGTTGGAAAAAACTGGTGCATAACCTGAAGCATCCTGAACACAATATCACGGTGGCGATTTGTGGAAAATACACCAAGCTCGAGGATTCATATGCCTCCATTATCGAGGCGATCCATCACTGTTCGGCTCAATTGAGCTGCAAAATCAACCTCAAATGGGTGGAAACCACAGAATTGCAAAGCACCGATTTCCTGCAAGAGGTTGCCGGCATTATCGTACCGGGCGGCTTCGGCTCACGCGGAACAGAAGGCAAGATCGAGGTCATCCGGATTGCACGGGAACGCAATATTCCCTTTTTGGGGCTTTGTTTAGGGCTGCAGATGGCCGTGATTGACTTCGCCAGACATGTCTGCCAATTGGAAGGAGCCGGTTCCACCGAAATGGACCCGGACACACCGCATCCGGTCATCGATATCCTCCCGGAACAAAAGAAAATCAGCGATAAGGGCGGAACCATGCGCTTAGGCGGGTATCCGGCAAAACTGACGAAAGACTCCGTGGTGTACAATCTTTACGGTGATGAAGAAGTTTCGGAAAGACATCGACACCGCTACGAGGTCAATCCTGAATACCATTCCGTCCTTCAGCAAAATGGAATGGTCTTCTCGGGAGTATCCAGCGATGGCCGGCTGGTAGAATTTATCGAGCTGCCAAATCTGAAGTATTTTACTGCCACCCAAGCCCACCCTGAGCTGAAATCGCGAATTGATAAACCGGCCCCGCTTTTTTTCGGTTTTATCAAAGCCTGCCTGAGTTGAAGAAAGCGGCTGGTGTCAAAACGGGTTTATCGTAAAGACCAATCTATTCCTTGCCTTATTACGGCATTTAAAAGTTACCCATTCAGAAATATGGATAGATTTCATTCTCAATCGTTCATACAAAAGGGAGGTCAGCATATGATCAAGGAAATCACGGTACAGGAGCTTAACACGGAGCAATTCATCAATGATAAGATCAAAGAAATTAAGACTGCCGTTGGGGATGGGATTGCCATCAACGCCCTTTCGGGTGGGGTCGATTCATCTACGGTCACGATACTGGGGCATCGGGCTTTGGGGAAGAACCTTAAGACCATCTTCATTGAAAACGGCCTCATGCGCGAAGGAGAGTCTGAACAGGTCGCCGGCTTTTTCAACGAACTGGGTGTCGCAATCGATGTGATCGATGCCCAAAAAGAGTTCTTCGAAGCGCTCAAAGGCATCACCGACCCTGAAGAAAAACGCGAGGCAATTACCCAGACTTTCTACAAAAATGTATTCGGACGCATTGTCAGGGAAAGCGGCGCCAAATACCTCCTGCAGGGAACTATTTTGACCGATGTCGACGAGACCATCGCCGGTATCAAGCGACAGCACAATGTCTTTGAACAGATCGGGATCGACCCGCAGGAATCTTTCGGCTATCATATCGTCGAGCCGCTCATTCAGGTTCGCAAGGATGGCGTTAGAAAGATCGGCAAAGCTCTCGGGCTCCCGACCGAGCTATTCGAACGTATCCCATTCCCGGGACCGGCGCTCTCCGCACGTGTGATAGGCGCGGTAACCCCGCAACGCATCGAGACCGTTCGCAAGGCAACTGTCGTTGTAGAGCGGTTGCTTAATAACACCGGTGCATTTCAGTATATGGCGATCCTACATGAAGATCGCGTAACCGGTATGCGCGACGGCGAGCGCGATTTTGGCCTTCAGATCGAGGTGCGCTGCTGGGACAGCGTTGACGCACGGGTCGCATCACCGACGCATCTCCCGTTTGAGATACTTGAGAAACTCGCCGGCGAAATTATTCAGGATGTGCCCGGCATCGTCAGCGTCACATACAACATAGCGTCCAAGCCCCCATCGACGCTTGAAGCGGTATGATGACAGTTCAGGATTGATGATCATGAAAATAGCGGTTATTGGCGCCGGGGCGATGGGTTCAGTTTACGCCGGGCTGCTGGGCGACGCGGGCAACGAAGTCTGGGCTGTCGATATCTGGCAGGCCCATATTGATGCGATCCGCAAACATGGGCTCAGGGTTGAAGGGGCCAGCGGAGATCGTATTGTCAATATTCATGCCACAACCGATCCGCAGGAGGTGGGTCGCGTCGAACTCGTTATTATCGCGACCAAGGCGATGCACATCGAGGCAGCGGCAACAAGCGCTAAATTATTGCTTGCACCCGCTACGGTGGTACTTGCGATTCAAAATGGACTGGGCAGCGTGGAGAAAGTTGCCCGTGTATTGGGTTTAAATAGTGTCATCAAAGGCGTCGCGGAAGGATTCGGGGCTTCTGTGATTAAACCCGGACACGTGCATCACAACGCCTGGCAGCTGATACGGCTGGGTGAAATGGACGGCCCCGTAACCCCACGGCTTAGGAGGGTGACCGAAATTTGGCAGAAAGCCGGGTTTAAGGCCAAAGCATTCGACAATATCGACCAGTTGGTTTGGGAAAAATTGATTTGTAATGTCTGTTTCAGTGGCTCTTGCGCCGTGCTTGAGCAAACGATTGGAGAGGTGATGGCGAACGATGCGGCGTGGCTGGTCGCCTCGGGATGCGCAGTGGAGGCCTTTAGCGTTGCCGAGGCTTTAGGTATAGAACTCGGTTTTCAGGACCCCGTTCGATACGTCCGCGATTTCGGAGCGCATATGCCCAACGCACGGCCCTCGGCGCTGCTTGATATTCTGGCCGGTCGGAAATCGGAAATTGATGTCATCAACGGTGCAATTCCCCCTCTGGCGCGAAAGCTTAATCTGTCAGCGCCATACAACGAGGTGATCACCGCGCTCGTAAAAGCGAAGGAGAGGCGGGAGAAATGACTCCAGACGAAATAAACAAATGCTCACATTTTGAGGGATATCGATGATACGTCAGTGCATCGTGTCCGATTATGAAAAAGTTTTTGAGATCATCAATGATGGTGCCCAGGCATATAAGGACATTATTCCGGCCGATCGCTGGCACGAGCCGTATATGCCCTTTGAAGAACTCCGCCAGGAAATCGAGGCGGGAATTGTTTTCTGGGGCCTGGAACATGACGGAGAACTTCGGGGTGTCATGGGGATACAGGACAAAGGCGAAGTGACGCTCATCCGACATGCTTACGTCCGGACGCAATCTCAAAATCGGGGAATCGGAAAAAAGCTGCTCTTACATTTGGAAGAAATGACAACCAAGCCCATCCTTATCGGCACCTGGGCAGCAGCATCATGGGCAGTCTCATTTTATCAACGCAACGGATATAAGCTCGTCTTGGGGGAAGAAAAAGACCGCCTTCTCAGAAAATACTGGTCGATTCCGGAACGGCAGGTGGAGACATCCGTGGTTTTAGCGAGTGTCCATCCATAATCTGAATTGGACACTTTAAGGACAAGAATGCAGCCTTGAACCCCTGAACCTTTGAACCCTTAAACGGTTACATGTTTTATAGGTGAAAAGATGGAAAAGACATTCGATGGTAAAAAGAAGGCAAAATTAGGCACCGAAAAGAATCCGGCCGTTGTGAATGTAAAAACAAAAAAACGAATGCATGAAGTCGCTAAGGTATTTGAAAAAAACGGCTGGAAATATACAATTGAATTAGATCGGGATAAGCCCGAGGATACTGCCGATTTAGAACTATTATTGAATTGGCCCAAACCAAAGGAGGCTGAAAAGAAAGTCGGCCGCAACGAACCCTGCCCTTGTGGAAGCGGGAGTAAGTATAAAAAATGCTGCGGCAAATAGTGTCTGCCCGAAAATGGCAAATTTCCCCAATTTCGGCGTTAGACTCAAATTTTAATCCTCAAAATACTCAATGTATTCCTGTGGTTAAAATTTTCGTCTGCCTTGAACTTGAACAAATTATCTCATTTTCGGACAGACACTGCCTAAGGCCATTTTAGATGTTATTCGTTATTAGACTAATAACCCCCTTCGGTGGAGGGGCCGTTGCCGACTTTGATAACCCATGCCGTGGTTGCCGGTGTTGCGGCCAGGAGCTTTAACGCAAAGCGAGACAAACTGCGCCTAGGGCTGATTGCCACCTTGTGTTCGATTCTGCCCGATGCGGATGTCATCGGGTTTTCTTTAGGCGTGCAATATGGCGATTTCTTTGGCCATAGAGGCTTTTTTCATTCGCCCTTCTTTTCTTTCCTTGTCAGTCTTTTGCTGGTTCAAATTTATTTCAACTGCTTTCGGCCGTTTTCTATAAAATGGTGGAAGTATGTCCTTTTCTTTACGATTGTCGGAGCGAGTCACGGCCTCCTTGACGCTTTCACTGATGGTGGAATGGGCATTGCGCTTTTATCCCCCTTTATCGAAACAAGATATTTTTTCCCCTGGACACCGATACGGGTCTCGCCCATTGGGATAGGGGAGTTTTTCACCTCTTGGGGAAAACAGGTAATCATATCCGAAATGATCTATGTATGGGTGCCGCTCTTGGTCCTTTATGCCGGGTATGCGTTTTTAAGATTTATCATCCCTAATCGGAGCAACCAATGACAATCACTGCCTTTGATCACATTGCCATTCCTATCGAGAGCGTCGATGAAATGCTGCTGTTTTATCGAACGCTCGGATTTGAGATAAAAGATGATGATGGACCACTCCTTTATTCCGTGCATTTCGGTGAAAATAAAATCAATTTTCATACACCTCAGTTATGGCAATCAGAACAATTCTCTTTACGAGGCCCGGCTGCGCGGCCGGGGTGTGGAGATTTCTGTTTTGTGTGGGGGGACACAGAACAGGCCTTATCAGAAATGTTAAAAGCCGCAAATGCCGAAATCGTCGAAGGACCTGTAATGAGAAAAGGGGGGCGGGATGCTGGACAAACTTCCGGAATCAGTTTTTACATCCGAGACCCGGATTCGAATTTGTTAGAGTTTATTATCTACTAAGCGTCTCTACGCCGCAGGTAGGGCTGGATTGCTTCATATCGAAAAGCGGCTTCGATTTCCTTTATGGTTTCGGCTTTGCGTCGTTTGCGATGGCGGAGAAAATATCCGATGTCCTGCAAAATGGCGTAGTAGGCCGGCACCATGGAGAGGATGAGCAGGGTCGCAAAGCCCAAGCCCCACATGATGGCCGTGGCCAGGGGCGCCCAGAAGGGGGATTTTCCGCCTAAACCGAAAGCCATGGGAGCCAGACCGCAAATAGTCGTCACGGACGTAAGGATAATGGGCCGCATGCGAATGTGGCAGGCCCTTATGATAGCCATATAAAGTTGGGTGGGGTGTTCTTTCCAGTAACGGTTGATAAAATCGATTAAAACCAGAGAATCATTGACCACAATTCCGGAAAGAGTCAAAAGCCCGATCAGAGTGACAAACGTTATCGGATTGTTGCTCACCAGCAGCCCCACGATGACGCCCAGGGTTACAAACGGAATCGTTATCATAATGATAATCGGTTGCGTAAAAGAGTTGAACTGCAGGGCGAGTATAAAAAAGATTAACGCCAAAGCCAGAAAAGCGGCATTGCGAAGTTCCTTCAGGGAGGTCGTGGTCTCTTCCTGAAGCCCGCCTTCAATCATATAGGCCCCGGGATATTTGTTTTTGATCTGCTCAAAATAACTGCGGGCGATGCTGTTGGCCTTGACGGCCGTCATCCGGTCCCCGCTGAAATTGGCTTTAAATTTTTCCCAACCCTCTTTATCCTCCTGGTCGCTTCTGATATTGGCGGTGATGCGCACGGTTTGCTTACCGTTATAACGATAAATTCGGTGGAAGCCGGGATTTAATTGGATATGGGCGACCTCTTTCAGGGGGATCAGGCCATGCCCCTTAACCGTAATCTTCAGATTCAGCAAATCATCAAAATTATCACGGTATTGGGGTAAATATTTCAGCTTGATATTCTGGGCTTCATCCCCTTGATGATACGTGGCCACAGTCAGACCGTGAAAGGCGGCCTGAACCGCCATGACCAGATATTCCTGATCGAGCCCGAGTTTCTTGGCCTTGGCTTCATCCACCGTTATTTCCATGAAATGCTTCTGCTTCGAAAAATTGTCCTGTATGTCGACAATCCCTTTATGCCGGGACAGCTCCCCTCGTATGGCTCTTGAAATAGCGGCCGCAGTCTCCCAATCTTTGGCCTGAATCTTGAGATCCACATCGGTACCCACCGGCGGGCCTTCCAGCATTCGCTCTAAAACAAAAGCCGTTGCACCATGTGACTTAAGGAGTTTCCCCGCTTCTGCGCGAATCCCCTCCATGAGCGCCAGAACGCTATGCTGCCGCTCATCGGGTTCTTTTAATATAACATTCAGGACACCATAGTGGGTACCGACAATCGGTTCATAATTGACTTCCTTCATTCCGGCAACCGCCAGGGGCGCTTCCAGGTCGTCGCCGATGCGGTCTTTGACAAGGTCGCTTAGGGCCATCAGCACCGTTTGGGTCCGCTCCAGCGTGGAACCGATGGGGAGGTCAAAATGGATATTAAAGCGCGGAAATGCATCTGTTTTGGGAAACATCTCAAAGCTGGTTTGAAAGTAGAGCAAAAGGGTCAGGATCGTGGAGAAAACAATCACAAACACCGAGACATAGCGGTGCCTGAGGATGATTCGCAGATAAGGATAATAGAGTCTTCTCAGGGGTGCAAATATATCGATTCTTTTTTTGGCAATTGCTTTCTGGACGGCTTTTTGAGAAGTCAACTCCGACACATGGGATGGGAGCATAAAAAAAACCTCAAAAAGAGACGCCGCCAATGCGAAAAGAACGACCATGGGTAAAATCGCCAGATATCTTCCGATCACCCCCCCGAGCATAAACAGGAGCGGGAAAAATGCAGCCATATTGGTGGAAACCGATGCCAGTACCGGAGCCAGAACCTCACGGCTGCCCTCAAGGCAGGCCTCAATCGGCGAATAACCATCTTCTATATAACGAAAGATATTTTCAAGCACCACGATGGCATCATCGACCAGGATCCCCAGAACCAGCATAAGACCAAACAGGGTAACACCGTCGATGGACAGGCCAAACCTCCGCATTAATACAAAGGTGATCAGAAACGAGACCGGTATGCCGACGGAGGCATAAATGGCATTGCGCCCCCCCATGGAAATCCACAAAATGATAAAAACGGCGATGATTCCCAGCATGGCATTGATCTGAAGTTCTTTAATCCGCTTTTTGCTTGCCTGCGATTGATCAAAGTAGAGCGTGGTATTCAGTCCCGGATACTGTTTCTCGATTCCGCCGATAAGCGATTTTACATCATCTACAATTTGGATCATGTCGGTGTCGCGTTTGCGTTTCACGGAAAGCACCAGGGCGCTCTTTTTATCGATAAAACTCAAGGTGCGCGGTTTTTCGAGGGTCGGTGTCAAACGGGCGATGTCCTTCAAATAGACCGTTGCGCCGTTGACGCTCTTTAAGGCCAGGCCGGACAGCTTCTCGGGAGCATCCGGTTCGCCAAGCATCCGGATGGCTGTTTCATGCTGGCCCATCTCCAGCGTACCGCCCGGCAGATTCCGGGTTCGATTGGCGATGGCCTGCGCCACTTCATGGATGGAAATACCATAGGTTGCCATGCGCTGAGGATTTAGCTCGGCCCAGATTTCATTTTCGCGCCGGCCGTGAATTTCGACTTCGGATACGCCTTTGATGTTTTCAATAATATCGCCAATATCTTTGGCAACATCCTGCAGCTGCATCATGGGGAGCTCTCCGGACAGTCCCACCATGCAAACCGGAAAAAGAGCAATATCGATTTCGAAAACGCGCGGGACTTTGGCTTCATCGGGAAGGTCCTCCACCCGATCCACGGCGTTGCGCACCTCCTGCATGGCTTGATCGATTTCATAATCGGACAGGTGGGTTTGGAAAAAGACGTGGATCTTGGATGTGCTTTCATAGGACTGTGATTCATAGCGCCTTATCTGCGATATTCCCTCGAGTTCATCCTCGATTTTTTGAGTGACCAGTTTCTCCATCTCCTCCGGTGAAAAACCCGGGCAAATGGTAAGCACGATGCCTTCGCCGATGGTCAGATCCGGATCCAAATAGCGCGGCATCGCACGGTAGGAATAGATTCCCAGGACAATGATCAGCACCAGGACCATCCGAACCACGATGGGTCTTTCTATGCCAAATCGGGTAATAAACATAATCGTCTTTACAATGAGAAGGGAATCGTTTGGATGTTAGACGTTAATTGATCGCTTTGGATTTAAAACTGACGGCATCTCCGCTTTTCAATCCGGAAGGATTGGTTATGACCCGGTCACCCTCGCTGACGCCTGACAGAATTTCGACATTTTGTTCGTAATAAGCGCCCAGGGTGGTTTTACGAAAAACCGCTTTTCCCTTTTCAGCCACAAGCAATCCCAAATGGCCCCCTTCTTCGCGCAGCCAGGCGGTCGGCACCTTGATCGATTTTTTTTGACTCCCCAGGGAAAATTTTACTCTGGCCGTCATGCCGTCTGCCATTTTTGGATCAGGTTCGTTTACGAGCAGTTCTACTGGAAATGCACGCGTTAGCGGGTCGGCGGTGGGAGAAAGAAATACCAGCTGCGCTGAAAATTCCTCATCCGGAATGGCATCGATGGTAAAGGGAAATCGTTTGTCTGTCGCTAAAATGGGGATATCTTTTTCGGCCAAAGACAGTTTTAGTTTCATCCGGCTGTTGTCCACGATTTGCGTGATGATGGTTCCGGGGCCGACAACTTCTCCTTCCTCTACTTTTCTGAAAGCAACGATTCCATCCGTGGGTGAGTGAAGTTGCGACTTTCTCAATCGATCTCCGACAATGGACAAGACCGATTGAGCCTGACTCACATTGGCACGGGCCGCCTGGCGGTCTTCGGCCCTGGGTCCCTTCCGGGTCAGTTCCAACTGTTCCTTGGCCAACTCAACATTGGCGTGCGCCGTTTGCAAGGCCCGTTCGGCTGAATCGTATTGACTGTTTGAAACTGCGTTTGAGCCATGCAGATCTTTTACTCTTTTAAAATGCCTTTCAGCTTCATTGCGATTGGCCTCTTCGCGTTTCACCGTCGCCTCGGCAATTCGAATCTCCCCCGGCCGGCTCCCTTTCTCTATTTTCTGCTGCTGACTTTTTACAACATTCAATGCCGCCTGGGCCTGTTGGATTTCAAGCCGAAAGCTGCTGGTGCTTATCAGGACCAAAAGCCGGCCCTTTTTGACTCTGTCGCCTCTTTCAAAAAGTAATTTCTCAACGCTGCCCCCCAGTTCGGTGGCGACATTTACCTTACGATGAGCCGTGAGCGTACCCACATATTCGATACTCCCCCGAAACGGCGTTGCTTCCACCGGCCTGACTTCTATCATCTTTATCTTAGGGGCAGGCGTTTTCTTCTGCGGCCGATTCCGGTCCTGTTCCCCGCATCCCCACATGGACGCAAAAAAGAGTATCAGTACTGCACTCAATGTCCTTTTCATCCGCATTATGCTTTTCTCTCGCCTTTAAGAACTATTTAATTCGGGTTGGCAACCGAGCTATTTACTATATATAACTAAATAAATCGAACATTATTTTGCGATCACGGATCTGTGCCCCGGCCATCAATCAATTATAGATAGTGTCCATCCATAAATAGCATCTTTCGGCCCAGGACAGCGTTCTCGCATTTTT
>CAZNFS010000087.1:0-12335 GCA_964572695.1 uncultured Desulfobacteraceae bacterium | reverse complement strand
AAATACTTTAACATTGGTGTAACCGAGCTTTACCGCCTTCCTGGCGGATTTGTGACTCAGCTTTCAGGTGGGGCCGCCGCAGTAAAAGATCAGGAGCGTGTTTTTGTCTTCGGGCAGTTTCCCGGCCATCTGATCGAATTTACGACCCGGGATGCTGATGGCGGTCGGGATATAGCCCTTGTCGTATTTGGGCCGTTTGGGCCTGGAATCGATGATCAGAACATTTTCGGGCTTGGGCATTTTGGCGTACTGCATCACAAACTGAACATCCACAATGTCATGAAATTTCCAGTCTGCAGCTGTCTGTTCCGACGTTGAAGCAGTCGCGGCGATGGCCGGACCGCCGCCGATGCTCATCATCAGAAACAGCAACAGGCTGAAGGTGATCCAAAGTACTTTTTTTGAATTCATTGAAACCTCCTTAAGATAAGTTAGTGTTTGTCCCCCAAAGGGGATATGTTTGACAAAACCGGACCTGTATATACCGGCTCTTATTTGTCACCTGCTTGATTAATAATTTTTTTCCATCCGAAAAAACCAAAGGGATAGCGTTTAACATGCGTGTATCTCAGGCGCACGGCCCAGCGTGATGCTATGCTGCTGCGCAGTCAGCGAAAACTGCGGCAGTAAATAACGATGGTTCGGTTTTTGTCAGGTCCCAGCAGTTTCTGGAAAGCGCCTCTTTTTTGCGGTTTTAGTTCCAAGCGGTCCCCAAGATGAAATTCCATGTTGACGGCCTGCGGGAGATGATCAGATTTGTACTCATATTCAGGCCGGACATCGACGATCAAGATATCCTGGCCGGATTCATACAGGGTATTGAGATCGGCTTGGGTTGCGAGCGTGTATCCATCCTTTTGGGCTTCCAAAACCGCCTGCTCCCACCATGACGGCAGCGCTTGGCCGGATGCGTTGTATGGAATCAGTAAAATGGCAAGTATCAGAAATCGAATACCGGTTATTGTTTTCATCTTGAGCGCTTTAACGATCTGATGATTTTAAGGCTTCATACCAGAGCCGGTGGTGATGTTTGGCATAATCTTCGGGTACTTTTCCGGTAAACATGGATATGAAGGCGGGACGTTCGCCGGCCGCAATCGATGCCATGTAAATATGAATTAACAGGCCCCCTGAAACGACACCAACCGTAACAAAGTGGATAACGATGGCCCATTGGACAAGGGTCGTCGCCGTGAAATAGATATCCGAAAGAGCCATAATGATACCGGTCAGGGCGATGACAAAACCGCCCAAAAGCGAGGGAATGGCAAACAGCTTCTGCCCGGTATTGTAAAATCCCTGGTCCGGTATTCTGGCTTCTGCTACCTCGGGCGTAAATCCACGCTTTTCCATCGCATGGCCTATTTTGCTCAAAAGACGATACCCCAAGGTCATTTGAATCCCTTTTTTCATCAGCCACAACATGTCTCTGGGAAACGAATAGCTCAAAATTTCCCTCATAAAGGGGATGACAATTTTTTTGGCGCCCCAAATCCCATAAATAAAAAAGACACCGGCCCAAATAAATCCTGTGGTTTCATGTGCCTGCAACACTGCTTCGGGGCTGCCAAAAAAAGAACGCAGTGTATCGGCCCACCACCCGTCCAGAATTTGAAGCGAGTCGTTTTTGATCAGGCCCAGGCCGGTCGCTAAGAGAAAAAACCAGCACAGGGCATTGAACCAGTGCATGCAGATGGTGATTTTGGTGTGCCGTCTAATCAGGTTGGGACCCATGGTGTTATATGTCTCCATCTTGGTTCTGAGTTTCGAATTCCGTATCAGGGAGCGCAACTTGTTTGGCGAGCATGATAAGAACCCCAAGTGCGTTTAAGCCCACCAAGCCCCAAACAATCGGATTGATCCGTTTCCAAAGATCGATGGCGGGTGGCAATTTGGCTTTGACCGGCCAATTCACAGGAAATGTAGCAGAAAGGTAGTAGATATTGGGATCGGTATCGGTTTCAGGGTGGATCACCTGCACGGTCTTATTCTTTTTTGCCAGTCGGGCAACATCACTTTGCGGGTCTTCGATATTTCCGAATGCACGCGCTTTTGTCGGGCAGGTGATGACACAGGCAGGGAGCAGCCCGGCGGCGCGGCGGTCCTCGCAAAAATCGCATTTATCGACTTTTTTCTTATCAGGATGCCGGTAGCGGGCCCCATAGGGGCATGCTGGAATACAGCTCCCGCATCCGATACAAAGCGCCTTGTTTATCTTGACGACGCCATTTTGAGCATCTTTAAAAGTGGCGCCGGTAGGACACGCCTGGACACAGGTGGCGTTGCTGCAGTGCATGCAGTTTCCGGGCTGAAAATGCATGCGGGTCGAGATTCTTTTTGATTTGCGATCATAAAAATTATGGGTTCCCTGCTTGACCCAGTTGCGCCAGTACCCGGTGGGGACACCGTTTTCAACCTTGCAGGCCACGGTACAGGCTTTACAATCGATACAGGCGGAAGAATCAATGACCATGGCAAGTTTCATTTTCATGAGGCTTCCTTCCGCGAAACTTTTACAAAGGTTTCATGCATGGCCATATTCCCTGACAGGTCATCCGCATAATCGTTCAGGACTTCGGCCACACAACCCCCTTTTCCGCTTATATTTGTCATTCCTTTGGAAAGAACCCCGAAACCGCTGGCCATATAGACCGTATCTTCTCGTATTTCCTTTTCATACTGCGCTTTAAGTTCAACCTGACCGACTTTACTCTCAACTTGAACGCGGCAGCCGTCTGTGATGCCGAGTTTTTTGGCCGGCCCGGGATGAATCCAAAGCGTGTTTACCGGCATCAGCTCATGCAGCAGAGAGTTGTTTTGACTGGTGCAGTGGGTAAAATAGGCATTCCGCCCAATGACCAATCGAAAGCGTGCCAAAGGGACTTTGCGTGGTGCTTGATAGACGGGGAGGGGATCAATGCCCATTTCAGCGTAACGATCATTGTAGATTTCAATTTTCTTGGATCGGGTCTTGTAGATCCGGCCCTTATAAACCCCATAGAGTTTGCTGGGGTTATAGTAAACGCCGTCTTCTTTCAGTGCCTGTTCGGCGCGGGGTAATTTTTTGAGCTGCTGTTTGCGGTAATCTTCGATATCGAAATCGAAATATTCACCCAGGTCCAGTCGCTGGGCCAGCTCCTTGAGGATCCAAAAAACCGGTTTGGATTCAAAAAGGGCGGGAACCACCGGATCGCGTGTCACCACGCAGGCACAGGCCGAAGATCCCTGAAGCCCGCTGGCCGGGTCGAGCCGTTCAAGATAACCGGGTGCGGGTAAAACCAGATCCGACATCCAGGCGGTATCACTCATGGCGATATCGACCGATATCATAAAATCGAGCTTGTCGATCATTTGAAGCGTTTTTGAACGGTTGGCAGCCGATTGGAGCGGGTTGTATTTGTATACGAACCATCCCTTGACCGGATAGGGTTTGCCCGCGATGATAGCGTCGCGCATGTGCTTAAAGGCGCCTTCCTCTTCAAACATCAGGTGCGCTTTGCCGGCATCAAGGCGGTCATCCGGATTTTCTTCGTAAAATGGGGCTTCGGGAAGTTCCGGACCGCTCAGCCCGACCTTGCGGGCGGCCAGCAACCCGCCCGGCTGATCCCAATTGCCCAAAAGTGCGTTGAGGATAGCCATGCTTCTTCGAATCTGGGTCGAGTTTACATAATCCGATGTGCGCCGGCCCGGATAGACAATGGCCGCAGGGGCTGCTTCCGCAATCTCGCGTGCGATCCGGCGAATATCTTTGGCCGGAATTTCGGTTTCACGTTCGGCCCATTGCGGCGTATAGGGTTTGACATGTCGGGTCAGCCTTTTTACACCGTAAAGCTTTTCAGCTGCATACGATGGGTCGTAAAGTTTCTCAGACGTGATCACGTTGAGCAGGGCCAGAAAAAAGGCTAGGTCGGTCCCCGGCTTGATGGGATGCCATTCGGTCGCCAGCCCGGCGGTTTTGGTGAACCGGGGATCCAGGACGACGAGTTTGCAGCCCTTTTGCATGGCCGTCATCAGATCGATGCTGTCAGGGGTGATTAACGCTTCAAAACGATTGGCTCCGGCCATGATGATATACTTTGAGTGCAGCACATCTGAAAAGGGAACCTCTCCGAACGTGTCCAGGTAGGCCCGGTTTCGGCTGAGAAGACAGGACGATTCATGCGAAGTCACATTGTAGGACCCGAAAACTTCTGCAAAGCGATGTACAAAAGTGGACTGCATGTCGGATCCCGGAGTGAAGAGTACCCCGCAGCGGGTATGTTTTTTAGCAATCTGCTCCAGCTTTTGGGCGGCCAGATCCAGAGCCTCATTCCAGCTGAGTCGCTGCCATTTTCCTTGACCTCTTTTGCCTTTACGAAGCAGGGGATATTTTAATCGATCGGGATCATACAATTGCTGGATTCCGGCATTCCCACGGGCGCACAGCATTCCCCTTGATTTCAGGAATTTGGGATTGGGATCCAGCTTTGTGACGATTCCGTCTTCTACCCGCGCCACCAGGCCGCATTTGTTCAAGCACATGTCGCAAACGGAAAACCGGTATTCACAGCTGGATTTGGTCCGGCTCGGATCGGTCTTTACGAGGGCCTGCAACACGGGTGCGTGGCCGCCCGCAACTGCTGCGGCGGTTGCGGCACCCGTGAATTTTAGAAAATTTCGTCGTGAGATGGGTCGTTCGGATGTAGCCGGCATTACTTATTTCCGTTTATTTGCATTTTAGCGGTGAGGGGGAATCGAACGCGTGATCGTACATATAGGCAAACATGTCCAGGCGATCTTTGTCCGAGCGCTTTTGCCACTCAGCGGCGCAATTCAGTTTTGGATACGTATCTTTGGCAAAGATAGTTATCCATTGGGCCTGTGTTTTGCTGATCGGGCTCAATTCCACGGCAGAGGCGCTTTCGCCGTGACAGGAGCGGCAATTCTTGCGGAACAGGTATTTTCCCTTGCGGCCGTTCCCCTTTTCAATGGCCAGATTGAGATTGACAAAACTTAAGGTGAGGGTGAGGGCTAAAATGATTAATAAAATTCTTTTCCACATTTTTGGATACCTTCCTTTCAAAAAGGGTTTCGATCATCAATGGCGCGTGCTTTTTATTTGAGTTCGCTTTATAAAGGGATCTATTTAGAGCAATTCTTGTGCCAAAAACCGACAATTGATATAACTATTTGTAATTATGTAATAAAAAATTGAAATTTGCATCTTGAAATTGGATTGATTCGTTGCTATGTTAACACCTGTTAACTTAACAGGTTAACATCACGCTGCAGGAGAATCGCAAATGAAAATGGCCAAACACTGGAAAGCGATCGTCGATACCCTCCAAGATGGTCTTCTGGTGGTCGATCCATCCGGTAAAATACTGTCTGTAAACCCGGCCGCGGAGCGGCTGACCGGTTACAAGGCGGATGAGCTAGTTGGCCGGAACTGCCGTATTCTGGACTGCACCGGTTGCGAAATTATCGGGAAAGGCGTGGGCGCCGAATGGTGTACGCTTTTTTCCAAAGGGATTGTCAGAGCAAAAAAATGCCTGATTGCCGACAAGGATCATCGCACGGTCAATATTGTTAAGAATGCCACTGTCCTAAAGAATGCAAAAGGGGAGGTCGTCGGCGCCGTGGAGACCCTCACGGATATTTCCGATATTGTCCGGCAGCAGCAGGAGATCGAATCTTTGCGCAAAACCTACCGTCTGGACGACGGTTTCCATGGTCTTCTGGGAAAATCACCGGCGATGCAAAATTTGTTTGAGCTGATCGAGAATCTGGCCCAAACTGAATCCCCGGTTTTGATCTACGGCCAAAGCGGGACCGGCAAGGAACTCGTGGCACGGGCGATTCATGATGCCGGCGTGCGGCAGAATAAATCGTTTGTCAAAGTCAACTGTGCCTCCTTGAATGAAAGCCTTTTGGAAAGCGAACTCTTTGGCCATGTCAAGGGTGCCTTTACCGGGGCCGATCAAAACCGAACCGGTCGATTTGAAGCCGCGCATGAAGGAACCATTTTCCTGGATGAAATCGGGGACATTCCCCTGTCTACGCAGGTCAAATTGTTGCGGGTCCTGGAGGAAAGGGTCATCGAGCGGGTCGGTGATCAGCGGCCGATTGCGGTTGATGTCCGCATCATCTCGGCCACGAATAAAGATTTGGAAAAGCTGATCGAAAGGGGGCTTTTCAGAGAAGATCTTTTTTTCAGGATCAATGTTTTCCCGCTGCATTGTCCATCCCTGGCCGAACGCCGCGAAGATATCCCCGCGATTGTTCAAAATTTCATCCGTTCCAATAATCTCAAAAGTGGGAAAAAGATCAGGGGCGTTACACCCGAAGCCATGGCAAAGCTTCTGGGGCATCCGTGGCCCGGAAACGTAAGGGAATTGAGGAATGCAGTGGAGTACGCTTTTGTGCTGTGCCAAAGAGAAAATATAGCGGCCGAACATCTCCCTCCCAGAATTTTGAACTTTGATCGCAGAATACAAAATCATCCCGCCGGCAATGGTGCCAAGCATCTCCAGCGGGAGGCGTTTATTCAAATTTTGCGGGAGGCCAGAGGGAATCAATCCGCAGCGGCGCGCTGCCTCGGCGTCAGCCGGGTTACGGTCTGGAAGTGGATAAAGAAATACGAGATAGATCTCAAGCAGCTTTAGCAAAACACCTTGACACAAAATCCAGCGACCAGTATTCAGTAACCGGTAACCAGTAACGAGTATCAAGTAACCAGTAACAAGCATCCAGTATCAAGCATCACGTATCAATCATCACGCATCAATCAACCCGCAACCCGTGAATTGAGTAGGACAACATGACGAATCCGCGATCTTACCTGTTTTACATGAGTATTTATCTTGGCATTGTGGCCGTGATATGCGCTTTGTTATTTGTTCCATTAAAAGGCGCCTTTATGGCCAATTGGGGATTTAATCTCCTGATTCTGGGCGCCCTGGCAGCAGGGATCCTGATCAATATCCGTCAGGTACTGATCCTGGTGCCCGAGATCAATTGGATCGAAATTTTCCGCACCGGAGAAGCCGGTCTGTCGGTGGCCGAAAGTACGCGTTTGCTAAAGCCGCTGGCCAAACATCTCGCCGGCCTCCATCGCGACCGTTTCAGCCTGTCGGCTTTTTCCCTGCGCACAGTGCTGACCGGCATCCGGGCACGTTTGGACGAATCACGTGAGATCTCCCGCTATATGATCGGTTTATTAGTTTTTCTGGGACTTCTGGGCACATTTTGGGGATTACTCATTACGATCGGCGCCGTGGGCCAAGTCATCGGAGGATTGGAGGTCGGTGCCCGTGATTTTGCGGTAGTGTTTAAAACACTCAAAGCCGGGCTTCAAGAGCCGCTCAGCGGGATGGGCACTGCCTTCAGCTCTTCGCTTTTCGGTCTGGGAGGATCGTTGGTACTGGGATTTCTCGACCTCCAGGCCGGTCATGCCCAAAACCGTTTTTTTAATGAAATGGAAGAGTGGCTGTCCGGGGTTACCCAATTAATCGACAGCGAGGATCAATCCAAGTATGAATCTCTAAAAGGCGTCACCCATCCGCAGAATCTGGAGGGTCGTCTGGAGCATCTGATTCAACAGGTTTCTGAAACCAACCGCACCTTTAAACATCTGCTCCTATCACGCAAGAAAAAGGGCAGCAAAGGCGACGACCCAGACGCAAAAGACCGAGATAAATAGACGATGCTTAATATCACAAAACGCAGCTCTGTTAGCGTATGGCCGGGCTATGTGGATGCATTGTCGGCCCTCCTCATGGTCGTCATTTTTGTCCTGATGGTCTTTACCTTTGCTCAATTCCTGTTTAGTGAAATTATTTCCGGCCAGGAGAGCCAGCTCGACACCCTCAACCAGGCGTTGGCGGAACTGACGGAGGTGTTGGGTCTAGAACAAAAGCTCACGGAAGAGTTGACGGCCGATGTCGTTTTGCTGAGGACCCAGGTAAAAAACCTAACAACCAAAAAATCTGATCTGGGTTCGCGGGTTGAGGAGCTCACCCTACGCTCCGAGGTGGATCGTGAAACGCTGGAAGGACAGCTCCTGCTGATTGCCAGCCTGCAAGAGGATATCGCCGCCTTGCGCCAGGCTCGGCGGGATCTTGAACAACAGGTCGGGACGCTTGTGGTTTCGTTAAAATCCAAGAGCGCCGAGGCCGGAATGCTGCGGGATCGATCCAAGGCCCTTGGCGCTACGCTTGCCGAAGAAGAGGAACGGACACTGTTGGCGCAGAGGGAAATTGAAGAAAAGAATATCCGTATCCAGGCCCTTGCAGCATTGGTAGGCGAACAAAGCAATGCTTTGGAAGAAGAACGGCAGCTGTCCGCAAGCGCCAGGGCCGAGCTGATATTGTTAAACCAAAAGCTCTCCGGCTTAAGGAGCCAATTGGAAGAAATCAGCCATGCACTGCTAGTGGCTGAAAAGACGAAAACGTCCCAGGAGGCCAAGATCAAAGATCTGGGCAAGCGTCTTAATATCGAGTTGGCGCGGAAGGTCAACGAACTGGAACGGTATCGTTCGGAATTTTTTGGGCGGTTACGGAAGGTTTTGGGCAATAATCCCTATATTCGCATCGAAGGTGACCGCTTTATGTTTCAGGCCGAGCTGCTCTTTGGGTCAGGTTCGGCCGATCTGGGGGAAGAAGGCAAACAACATCTGTCAAAACTGGCCGTTATTCTGCGCCAGCTTTCAGATCAAATCCCGGAAGATCTCAATTGGATTCTACGGATTGACGGGCACACGGATCGGGTTCCGATATTAAGAGGCCGTTTTGCCTCCAACTGGGAGCTTTCCACAGCCAGGGCTCTGTCGGTGGTACGTTTTTTGGCCGCTCAGGGTATTTCCGAAAAACGGATGGCGGCGGCCGGCTTCAGCAAATTTCACCCCTTGGATCCGGCCGAAGCGCCGATGGCATACCGCAAAAACAGGCGTATTGAGATTAAGCTGACGTCACGCTAGTTTTACCGCAAGGGCATGATGAATATTTCCACGCGCCGGTTTTTGGATCGGTTTTGCGGTGTATCATTGCCTGCCACAGGTTTATAGTATGCATGGCCGACGATTTCCATCCGCGCCGGGTCGATCCCCAGTTTTTGCTGGAAATGGCGCACCACGGCCGCTGCGCGGGCAGCCGAAAGTTCCCAGTTACTCGGAAACCGATCCCGCGCCGCCATTTTGATCGGCATATTATCCGTATGACCGGCCACTACGATTTTATTGTCCGGATTCTGGCGCAGAACCCGGCCGATCTTTGCGAGGGCCTGTTGCGCTTTGGAATTTACGGATACCACACTTAAATCATATAGAATGTCATCCATAAACGTGATCGACAGCTTTTCTTTTAATCCACGGATGGTAGCCTCTTGATTCTTGATTTCCGATTCAAATTCCTTCACCAGTTCGGTATAAGTTCTCTTTAATTGTAAGATGGCGTTTTGGGCCTGTTCTTTTTCTTTTTTGGATCGCGACAGATTGGCGTTCATTTGTGCCAGGGCCTCGCCACTGCCCGCAACCGCATGTTGAAGCTCTTGGATGCGTGACAAGGCGGTATCCTTATCGAGCTTAAGCGCCTGAATGACGGATTCGATCTGATGTAGCCGCTCGGATCGTTTTTTTTGGGATGCCTCAAGGTCCTGAACACGTGCATCGGCAGCCTTTAATTCTTTTTCACGTTCCTGAACGAGGTTTTCAAGCGTATTGCTCTTTTTCAGCTCATCCGCATGTGCTGTCTTAAACTTCTCAAGGGAAACCGCCGCCAGATGGAGCTGTTCCGTAAGGTCCTTTTTGGTTTGCTCGAGTTCGGCAATGCGCGTCTCTTTTTCCTTGAGGCGCTGGCTCTGCGCATCGATTTGTTGCTGCAATTCACCCTTCAGTCGAACGCTGTTTTGCTCCTCAGCCTCTTTCTCTTTTGATATTACAGCGATGCGTTTGTTTAAGGCTGTGATCGTATTGACATGAGCGGTCACCTGGTCCTGATATTCAATCGCTTCTGTTTTTTGCCTGGCTTGCAGCCTTTCAAGTTGGGCATTTGCATGATCGATTATTTCATCCTTTTGAACCAGTTTCGTTTCCAGTTCGGAAATATTGTTAAGGCTTTTTCCATGTGCTGCGTTGAGTGTTTTCAGCTCGTTAGCCAACTGAACGCGCAGAGTGGATAGGTTGCGGAAATGTTTTTCGAGTTCGGTGGCTCGTTTTTCAGCTCTCTCAAGTTTACGTTTGTGGGTCTCATTGTCTTGTTTAAGAAAAACAATTTGTTTGTTTTTCGTCTCTAAATCCGCACTCTGTGATTGTAAGTCTTTCAAGGTATTTTGATGCGCTTCTTTGAGGATTTTCAGCTCGTTAGCCAACTGAACGCGCCGGCTGTTTAGGTTGTGGAAATGTTTTTCGAGTTCGCTGATTCGTTTTTCAGTCGTCTCAAGCTTAAGTTTGTGGGTCCTCAAGTCTTGTTCAAGCAGGGAAATCTGTTTGTTTTCTTTTTCCAAGCCCGGATTTTGAGGTTGAAGGTCCGTTATTCTCAGAAGAAGGCTTTCATTCTCAGCCAGAAGACGGCCAATTTCATCCGTTAATTGTTGAATTTTCAACTGGGCCTGGACGATTCGTTTTTCAGCCGTTTCAAGCTCCCGTTTGTGGGTCTTGAGGTCTTGTTCAAGGAGCACGATCTGTTTATTTTCTGTTTCCAAGCCCGTATTTTGAGCTTGGAGATCCTTTATTTTCAAGTGAAAGCTTTCATTTTCCGTCATAAGACGATTCGCTTCGCCTGTTAATTGTTGAATTTTGACTTGCGCTTCGGCGATTCGTTTTTGAGCCGCTTCAAGTTCGCCTTGGCGGGTCTCACTGTCTTGTTTAAGAAGAATAATCTGTTTGTTTTTCGTCTCCAAATCCGCATTTTGAGTTTGAAGATCCTTTATTTCCAGTCGAAAGCCCTCGCTGTCTGATTTAAGACGGTTTGCTTCATCGGTTAATTGTTGAATTTTGACTTGCGCCTCTTGTAGGGCTTTCTCCGTGTCGGCTCCTTTGCTGCAAGACACAAGGGTTGACAAGAGGGTCGTTATGGAAAGGATTCGCACAAAGGTCATCAGCCGTGATTTATTCATGGTCCGTTCTCCTTTTATCCTTCTCTTCCGATATTAAACGCTTTTCCGACCACTTCACCCAGTCTTTGGTACTGGCCCGCGCTGGTGGAATAAACCAGGGGATCAATTTTAATCGCATCCGCCTTGCCTTCTCTGAGGCAATCCTCATCGATGAAAGTTTCGGCAATCTGTCCGATCACCAGATTGTGGACGCCGAGTTCCAGGGTGTGAATCACTTTGCATTCCAAATTGACGGGGCATTCCCGGATCAACGGGGCGGTTTTAAGCGTCCCGTAAAAACATTCGAACAGTTGCGATTTATCTTTTTTCTTTCCGGAATAAATGCCGCAGAAGTCGACCTGTTGAACTATGTCGGCTGAAGGAACATTGATGGAAAAACTGTTGTTTTCCACAATCCCTATATACGTGTAGCGTTGCGGCCGAATCGCAACAGACAGTGCCGGCGGCTGGGATGATGCGACCCCGCACCAGGCGGCGGTCATAAAATTAGGCTTGCCCTCCACGACGGCCCCAACGAGGACGGCGGGCGTCGGATATAGTAAGGTTTCAGGTCCGAGCTTTACTTTTTTCATGGTGATTCTTCTCCTTTTTTGGGGGATGAATGGCGCCGATCCCAACTTCTTGAAGAAACCGGATTCCTTGCATAACATCCGCATCAGGGGTATCCGGTTTCAATTCGATTACAAGCTTCGTATCCGGTTGCAGGTAGGGCTTAATACTTTCAAAATCGATCTCTCCTGTGCCGGGAGCCAGATGATCGTTAAGACCTTGTGCATCATGCAGGTGAATGCCGATCAATTTTTCAGAATAGTGTGCTAAAAGTTCATTCGACGAAATTAGGGTAAGGACTTCAAGCGCATGTGCATGTCCCATGTCGTGCCAATAGCCCACATGTCCTCCCTCGAATTCGGCCAATAAATCTTCAAAGTCATTCGGGCCGGGCAACTCATGATAGTGATATCGGTTTTCAAGACCCAGCCAAACATTCTGTTTTTCCGCTATGCGCACCAGTTTATCAAGACTAAATAAGAGGCTGTCAAGATATTTTGATTTGCGCCGGTCAAGATCCAGACACTTGTGCTTGAGAAACGCCTGGGCGCCATCCGATTCGATCTCACCGGAATCGAAATAATGACGCAATTTATCCATTTCGGGTTTCATATCCACATATCCGCAATGAAGGATAACCACGGACGATTCAAGCTCATTGGCATGTTCAATTGTTTTAATCGTCCCCAGAATGG
>CAZNFS010000086.1:0-12364 GCA_964572695.1 uncultured Desulfobacteraceae bacterium | reverse complement strand
CATGACAACTCGTATCGTGTCCCTCACACCGTCCATTACCGAAACACTCTTTGCGTTGGATATTGGAGACCAGGTGGTCGGCGTAACCGACGCCTGCGACTATCCATCCGAAGCCCACGCCAAACCTCATGTCTGTTCCTGGTTCGAACCGGACATGGACCGCATCAAGGCCCTTGATCCGGATTTGATTATTGGCCTGGAAACAGCGCATCAGCATATCAGACCGTTTTTGGAACCCATTGGAATTCAACTTGAACTGTTTAATCCGCGCAGTGTCCCGGACGCATTAGCGGACATGCTGCATCTTGGAAAGTTGCTCGGTGAAGCGGATGCTGCACAGAAACTGGTCGGTGGACTGCAACACCGGCTCGACAATTTATCCAGACGCGTAGGGCGGATTGCGCCCCCCGAGCGCCTTACCGTATCGCGTGTGCTGGAAATCGAAGATAACGAATTGATGGTCGCGGGACCCCAATCCTTCCAATATGATGTAATTGCGCGGGGTGGAGGGATCAACGTGTCAACCGGAATCGATGGCGCTTACCCGAAGGTCTCTTTTCAACAGTTCAAAACATGGGATCCGGACATGGTGTTTATTTGCGGTTCCGATCAACACCGCGTACCACGGCTTAAGGCCGATCCCGAATGGGGATCGCTCAAGTCCGTCCGAAACGGAAGGCTGTATCAGTTTCCCTGCGGGTTGACCTGCCGCACCGGCCCCCGAATTGTTGACATGGCCGAGCTTTTGTTTCAGACACTGTACTATCAATAGGGGCGCTCCTTCAAATATTGATAAGTGACAAAACATTAAAAAAATTTCAAGCCAATATCGCCTCATAAGATTCCATTAAAGGAATTCGGTGCCTAACCCGGCACTGGAAAATGATCGTTATTCCGCTATTTTAAAGGATTATCAATATGAAAGGCCACCTCGGGAACAAAGAACTCAATCGGATAGAAAAAAGAGCTATAGAGGCTTTAGTTATTGCACCAGTGATACGGGCATTATCACTAAGAATAGGCAGGGATGAAGCTCTGGCAATATTGCTGGAAGCCAATCAGCAAGAAGCCTTCTTGCGCGGACAGAGTATGGTGGGGACGGAAGGACAGAACGGGATGGAGGAGTTGGTTAATGAGGTGGCCGGCTGGGGAGAGGGTGGCGTCTGGGAAATGGATGTTATAGAACAAACTCCCACAACCTACTTTTTCAACGTTACACGATGTCCCTATTATGAGAAATACAGAGAATTGGGACTTGAGGAGTTCGGCGTGGGCTTTTCCTGCTGTCGTGACGAACCCTTTGCAAGGGGCTTTAACCCCCAGCTTGAGCTGGTGCGCACCAAAACCATTATGGAAGGCGCCGATCATTGTGATTTTAGGTACTATTTGAGTGAACTATAGGAGCAAATTATGGCTGGTGGTTGGACCCGTGATGGGGCTGTGCAGGATCAAATAGACGCAAGTGTTGAGGACGCCGTAAAGCTGGCTAGAAGTCGGTTGCCTGATGGCGAGGGTTTAACTCGTTGTGAGGAATGCGAGGCCGTTATTCCAGATGCCCGCCGCAAAGCAATATCCGGAGTTTGCTTATGCGTCAGCTGCCAGTCAGAGCTCGAAGAACAGCAGACAACTCCCACCGGCTTCAACCGACGCGGCAGCAAAGACAGCCAACTGAGGTAACCCGTTGCTTTTGATTCAGCAATTATATATCCAGGCTTAACAATTTGCCGGAGACAGAAACGCTATCGTATGCTCCTCACTTGCGGCGCGTTATGTTTCAAACATATGAACATGAGAAATCCGTTTTTATTTTTTAAAGAATTATTTCAGCTCTAGGCTCTGATCCCCAAACCCACATATTTGGGGCCAATTCACCAAGGTTAAAAAAAATACTTGACAAATAATGGATACCATCATATTTGAATAGTCAATTTCGATTATTTAAAAAGGAATAGTTATGGATGCCGCAAAATTTGTGGTTTTAGGTGCATTGGAATCAATAAAAGAGGGTAGCGGTTATGATATTATCGTGGAATTGGAAAAGAAAAAGATAAGTAACTGGACCGAAGTCAAAAAAGGGTCTATCTATTACGCGCTTAAAAAACTAAATAAGAATAAGGCGGTCCAGGAAGTGATTAAAACACGGACTGGACTATATCCGGAAAAAACGATTTATAAAATGACGGACTATGGTAAAGCTATTTTTGATAATTTTCAGGCCGAAGCATTTTTAGGTTTGTATCCTAAATTCTATGGATTCAAACTGGCATTAAAATTCAATACAAGACGGTCTCGAAAGGAGATAAAGCAATTTGGCGAAAAGGCGATCAGGGCTATTGATGAAAAACTGGATCTCATGGATATGTATTTAAATTCATCGGCTATACCGAAATCGGTTAAAGACCTTGACCATTTTTTTATTAAACATGAAAGAATGTTGTTTGAAGCGGAAAGAAAATGGATCGAACTGGCCATCAAACGGTTTGGCAAGTAAACCCCTTGTTGCATAAAAAGCATGACAAATTGGATCTGCAGCATCCTCGGCTTTTGCGACTTTGGGGTAACGCTGGTTACGGGAGATATTTTTTTGGATATATAGTTTAATTTGATTATATCAATATAAATAGTCTAAATTAACTCAATATCAGATACAGAGAAAAATGAAGAAAAAAATCTTCAATCCGGCGTGTATTCAAAATATTAATCAAAAGAAGCATCGCTTTTTAAAGTGGTCATAAGCGCTTATAGCTTCTTTTAACGAATAGAAAAAGGGAGGGAATAAAATGGAAAAACAAAATTCAATTATTCAAGCGTCAATGAGTTCATTGATTGGTCTTCTCGTTCTAAATTGGGTCATGATCCAAGCGCTTTTCGCCCAGGTTCCGCCGAATCCGCCGGGGCAATTCGGTCCATATATCGGATCTACCATTGCTCTGGCTGTTGTATCATTACATCTGGTATATTTTCATTTTAGAATCGGATATGTTTCTTCTATCATTGTCGGACTCATGTGCTTGTTATCCAGCGGCCCGCAAAAATTTTTCTTTGAACTTCATGCCATAAAGCTGATACCGGTAATAATTCTGGGTACTACTTTTTCTGTGACCCTGATAATCTGCTCAATCCTGGCATTAAAACGAAGACTTTGAGATCGTAATAGCAGGCAGCAGTTCAAGTTCTATTGGATTACGCTGCTATGAGATGAAGGATGCCATCGGCTCATTCTTCATTGAGATACGCAAGCGGTATTGTCAGGTTGCTAAGCGAATCGCGGCAATCCCGAACCAAGTCGATAGAAGGGTCTATTAGAGAGTTCATGGTTACGGATGAGAGAAACTATCGGAACATCTTTTTCATTTCCTTCTCCCAGTTCGGGATGGCATTCAGCTTTAACTTTGTCCTGGTGTTC
Organism: uncultured Desulfobacteraceae bacterium; assembly: GCA_964572695.1. Classification (GTDB taxonomy): domain Bacteria; phylum Desulfobacterota; class Desulfobacteria; order Desulfobacterales; family CAZHA01; genus CAZHAH01. The sequence continues at coordinate 8,958 of CAZNFS010000086.1, read as the reverse complement.
CTTCCTTTTTATATCCACGAGATCAGCCCCTACTCCTCCCGGGAGACCCTTCTTTGGATCGGTTTGATCATGGGCGGCCCGAGCTTTGTGGCGGCCATCGTTTCCCCCTGGTGGGGTTCTCTGACCTCACGGTTTGGTCCCAAAACCTTGTTCAGCGGGGGCCTGGTTTCGCATGCCGTTCTCATCTTTCTAATGGGTTTTGTTTCCGATCTGCCCCTGTTTTTTATCCTCCGTATCGTGCAGGGCGTCATGGGGGGAATCTCCACGGTAGGTCTCATTATCGTTTCCGCGTCATCCTCCCGCAAGTGGGCCTCAAGAGACATCGGTTTTTTTCAGAACGCCATGACCTTCGGGCAGCTGATCGGGCCTCCCGCCGGCGCAATGGCCGCATCCTTGCTGGGCTACCGGGGCTCTTTTATGGGTGCTGCGGGCCTGGTCTTTATTACGCTGGTGTTTTGTGCTCTCTTTGTGACTGAAGGGCAGGCCGGCTCAGAGGATAAAAAGGCCGCAAAGGGGCACGCGCTGAACAGGAGAACACTCATCGGCTGGGGACTGTGTTTCACGGCCACGGTCCAGCTCATGTTCCTGCCCAGCGTGCTTCCCAATGTTTTTGCGGAGTTCCATATCGGGCCTGCGGCCGCCCTGAAATGGGCGGGACTCGTGGTCATGTTCTATACGGCCACGGCCATGGTCGGTAACTACCTTTTTTGCAGACTCGCAGCAAAGATCCGGATTGACCGGCTGATCCTTTTGGTCGGGATTTCAGGCACCCTGTTGCAGTGCCTCCTGTCAGTCAGCCCGGGTGTGGTCAGTTTCGTTGCCCTGCGCATGCTTCAGACCGCCATGATTGCAGCCGTTCTGCCCCTGGTGTTTTCGATTTTTTCGCAGGATCTGGACGGAAAGGTCATCGGGCTGCTCAATTCGGGAAGGTTCGGAGGAAATGCCATTGGTCCCATGATTGCGACCTCCGTGATCGCTTTTGCAGGACTGGACTGGCTTTATATATCGGTCGGCATCCTGAGCTTTGCGTCCCTGTTGGCCTTTGGGGCCTTCTTCGGCAGCACCGAACAGGTAGGGAAATCAGGGTGAGAGCTTTTATATGGTAAATTGAAAAAGATTTGAGCTTCAATCAATAGAGGAATTTTAGTGAACGCTTTCAAAGATTATCTGAAGCTATTGCGTACCTATCCGCAATTGTTGGCGGAGGTATTGTTCTGACGATGCTTGTATCCATTCTGGCTTTCCTGGCGCCGGATCCTTCAAAGCAGGCGGATTCGCAGCTTCTGCACAATATCACATCAAATAACTGATCCACCTAAGAGCCGGTTTCAAAACGCCCCATTTTGGCCAATCTCCGCGTTGGGCTCAAATTTCAATCCTCAAAATACTCAATGTATTCCTCCGGTTAAAATTTTCGCTCGTCTTGATCTTGACCAAACTGAAACGTTTTGAAATTGGCTCCTTATTGTATCGATTTGAAGCAGTGCCGGGAATCTGTTTCCCTTTTGATTGCTTAACATTCCGGGTTTACAGTAATATTAAGCATGAAGCTGGACTTTTAGCGGTTGATGAATATACTATGGGGTCAATGGGAGGAAAGAGAAAATGATCGCTTTTAAAGAAGATGGTTTTTTCCGTTGTTCGCTCAGCCTTAAACCCCTTTTGGACTATTTAAAGCAAAACGAGACCGCTTTCAAAGAGCTGGCGCCGTGCTCGGATGGCGCCCTCACCAAGCTTCTGGATCAGGCACCGGAGCTTCTGGAACCGATCGAAGATCCTTCGATCCTGGAACGTTATAGCGACCAGGTGAAAAACTTGATGGGTCTGGTTTTCCCGCCCGTATTCTGGGCTACCGAAGCCGTCGGCGCTGTGGTCCCCCTTTCGATGCAACCGTTTTGGATTTCACCGGGCTTTAAACGGCTGTTTCTAAATGACGAAGGCGCTTTTATCAGTACATTGAATCTGGATGAAGCGGATTTTAAACGCGGAAGGCTGATTCGGGCCTACCTGTTAATTTTGGAGAAGTTTTACGGCATACAACAGAAGCTCGATTATCCGGTCATTCATACCGTGGCGGATCCTGATACGGGACTGGACCGGCATTATAAGATGAACATCGATCTGCGCTTTGTGAACGTCCATGCGGTCGGGGAACCTAAAAAATTGTCCGCAGCGGAGCGTGCCACGATCCTGGAGCATTTGACAGAGCCCGATATTCTTCAGGAAATTCTGCCCTTCGAGGACTTTGAACTGCAAGGCTTTACGGTCCTTCAGGCCATCGACGTTACCGAATCCGAGGTCATATCCGCCCTGGAAAGAGATCTCATCGACCAGGAATCGATCATTTCACGGGAAGGGTTTTTACAGATTCAGCAAAGACTCCGGACCCTCCTTCGTCGCCCCGGGCTTGTGGCCGGTATCGCAGCGATTCAGGAAGATCAGATCCTTCTACTCAACTCGGGATCCGATATGACGCAGCATTGTATTTTTGCAGATTCACAGCATGTTCCGATTTCCGAATTTGATGGAACCGTATACGAAAAAGCAGTTTTGGAAGGGACCATCCAACGCGTCCCCGATGTGATGGAGACCTATTGCCCCGAACATATGAAAAAAGATATGTTTTTAAGAGGTGTACGATCTCTGCTCATCATCCCATTGCAATATAAAGGAGAGGTCATCGGAACACTCGACCTTGGGTCTACGAAGCCAGGCGATTTAACCCCCATGGATGCCTTGATGATGAGCCAAATCCAGCCCCTCTTTGCCATCGCCATTAAGAAAGCCCTGGATGATTTAGACAATGCGGTTCAAGGCGTGATAAAAGAAAATTGCACCGCAATACATCCCGCCGTGGAGTGGCGCTTTCGCAAGGCGGCCATCACCCATCTGGAAAATCTTCGCCACGGCCAGGTGTCGGAGATGGAACCGATCGTTTTTAAAGATGTCTATCCGCTTTATGGCATTTCGGATGTCAGGGGATCCACCCATGCCCGCAACAACGCCATCCAGGGCGATATGGTGGAACATCTGAAACTGGCTCAGGATGTGGTCAATCAAGCCGCAGAGGCCCGATCTCTACTGATCATGCGCGAACTCAGCGGGCGTATCGAAGATCAGATTTTACGCATCCAGAAAGAATTGAGAACCGGTGATGAGCTTTCGACGCTAAGTTTTTTACAAAATGAGGTGGAGTCGATTTTCCCACAGCTTAAAGGTTTCGGCCCCAAGGTAAACCGCGCCATTGAACATTATGAATCGCGGGTCGATAAAAATACAGGCTCCGTCTATCAGCTGCGCCAAGATTTTGAAGAGAGTGTTTCGCTTTTAAACCAGAATCTGGCATCGTATCTGGATCAGGAAGAGGCCGAGGTTCAAGGACTCTTTCCGCATTACTTTGAGCGACACCGGACCGATGGAGTGGATTATATTATTTATATCGGGGACTCACTTTTAGATCAGGGCACCTTCGATGCGCTCTATCTCAAGAACCTGCGTTTGTGGCAGATCAAAGTGGCCGCCGGAATTGCATGGCATACCGAAAAACTCAAATCATCTTTAAAGGTTCCTCTCGATACGGCGCACTTAGTGCTGGTTCAAAACACGCCTTTATCCATTCGTTTTCGATTTGATGAAAAGAGGTTCGATGTGGATGGCGCCTATGATATTCGACAGGAGATTATTAAATCCCGGATTGACAAAGCGGTTGTAAAAAAAGACGGGCAGCGGCTCACCCAGCCTGAAAAAATCGCTATCGTATATTCCCACCCCGAAGAAGCTCAGGAAATGCGCCGCCATATTGATTTTCTTCAAAAAGAAGGTTATCTAACAGGTGAAATCGAGGATTTGGAGCTGGAGGATCTTCCCGGAGTACAAGGGCTCAAATCTTTGCGAATCGGCGTAAACCTGGAATCCAAAGCACTTTCCGAACGATTACAGCGCAAGGTCGCGTAGAAGCTGCGTAATTGTTCACAGGGTTCAACGTTCAGGGTTAGAGATAAGAATGCAGCTTTGAATCCTTTAACTTTTGAACCCGTAACCGGCGACAAGGCTGTTTCAGAACACGATCTGATGCCTCCTGTCAGCGGGATCCTTGAACCTAATCTACAGTTTTGAAACGGCTTTCAGGCCTTTGTGCTACCCCTAGGCAACAAAAGGTAAAATCATGGAATTTTTTTTATGTGTTATCGGGATGGTAATGATTGTAGAAGGTGTGCCCTATTTTGCATTTCCCGCCAAGATGAAATCTTGGGTCACCAAGATTATGGAAATACCCGAAGCCTCATTACGCCGGTTTGGCTTCAGTCTCATGCTGCTAGGGCTTTTTCTGATCTATATCGGGAAAAGGTAGTGTCGATGTACCATCTTTCCGATTATGATTACGATCTGCCCGAGACATTTATCGCCCAACACCCGCAAAAACCGAGGGACCATTCACGACTTCTTCTGCTGGATCGCAAAAAAAATCAAATTTCACACCATCGCTTTTATGAAATATATGATTTATTAGACGACGCGGACATACTGGTGGTCAATAACACCGAGGTTATCCCGGCCCGGCTAGTGGGGAAAAAAGAGACCGGCGGCAGGGCCGAGGTTCTCATATTAAACAATGCCGGCTGGCCCCAATCAAAGACAAGCGCGATCGGCATGGTGTGTGATTGCCTTGTCAGGGCTTCCAAAAGACCCAAAGCCGGAACCCGCATTAGGTTTGATCAGGGATTAAAAGGCGAAATCATCGAATGCCGCAACGATATTTTCAGGATTCGGTTTACATGCCGGGGTGATTTCGAAGACACCCTCTATCAGATCGGAAAAGTTCCGCTTCCGCCGTATATTAAACGTTCTGAAAATGAAATAACGGTTAATGACCGCACTTCTTATCAGACGGTATATGCCTCGCAAAAGGGTGCCATTGCCGCACCGACGGCCGGACTCCATTTTACGGAGGCACTTTTTGACAAAATTGAGACAAAGGGAGTTAAGATTGCCCCTGTCACGCTGCATGTGGGGTACGGCACGTTTCTTCCGATTCGGTCAAAAGATATTCGCCGGCACCGGATGCAGGCCGAATGGTTTTCCATATCACAAACGGCGGCCGATCTGATCAATCAATCAAAAAAGGACGGGAACCGCATCATCGCTGTCGGAACCACCTGTGTGCGTGCGCTCGAATCCGTATCCGATGACCAGGGCGCCGTTGCGGCCGGAAGCGGCAGTTGCGACCTTTTTATTTTCCCGGGCTATCGGTTTAAGGTGATCGATGCCATGATTACCAATTTTCATCTCCCCAAATCCACCCTGATGATGTTGGCTTCAGCATTTGCGGGAAGGGAAAACATATTAAACGCCTACCGGGAAGCGATTGAACAAAAGTATCGCTTCTACTCCTATGGCGATGCGATGATGATTTTGTAATTGAATTCGTGGTTTTTTGCTAGATTGTAAAGGATTGCGGGCATGTTCAAATTTGAAATAATAACCGAATCGAATGATTCGCAGGCGCGGGCCGGACGCATCCGCACCGCGCACGGGGACATCCAGACACCGGTATTTATGCCGGTGGGGACCCTTGGAACTGTCAAATCGCTATCTCCCGCAGATTTGCTGGAATGCGGGGCCCAAATTATTCTGGGCAATACCTATCATCTATATCTGCGGCCCGGATGCGAAGTCATCAGCCGTTTTTCCGGCCTGCACCGGTTCATGGGCTGGAATAAGCCGATTCTGACTGACAGTGGTGGTTTTCAGATTTTTTCACTGGCCAAACTGGCTCAAATTTCCACGCAAGGTGCTACATTCCAATCGCATCTTGATGGTTCCAAACATCTCCTGACACCTGAAAAAGCGGTTGAGATTCAGACCGGCCTTGGATCCGATATCATGATGTGCCTGGATGTGTGCATCTCACATCCGGCCAGCATCGCTGAAACCCGAGACGCTTTGAAACAGACATCCCTGTGGGCCGGCAGATGTAAAAAAAACTGGGAGCAATCCTCAGACGGCAACCAGGCGCTTTTTGGTATCGTTCAGGGAGGCATGTATAAAGATCTGCGTGAGGAGTCGGCAGCTCAGCTGGAAGAATTCGATTTCAGCGGATATGCGGTGGGAGGCTTGAGTGTGGGCGAGCCCAAAGACACGATGCTGGATGTGGCTGCATTTACGCTGCCAAAACTACCCCATCTAAAACCAAAATATGTCATGGGCGTCGGGTTGCCCGAAGATCTGGTCGAGCTGGTGGCGCTGGGGGCCGATATGTTCGACTGCGTTCTGCCGACCCGCAACTCACGCAACGGTCAGCTCTGCACCCAAACCGGCACAATCAATATCCGCAATTCACGCTTCAAACAAGATACCAAAGAAATTGATCCCGGGTGCACGTGTTATACCTGTCAAAATTTTTCAAGAGCGTATTTGCGACACCTTTTCATGTCAAAAGAACTACTTGCATATCGTTTGAATACCATCCATAATATTCATTATTATACCCGGTTAATGGCATGCATGCGCGAGGCCATCGCGGATGAGCGGTTTTTATCATTTCGAAAGGAATTCTATTCACACAGATGCGTTGGTTGATCATCATTATTCAATCATCAATTCAAACAGGGGGTAAACGGATGAAAGAGAAAATTGAAAACGCCATGAAAAAAATCAGACCCATGCTCCAGGCCGACGGCGGGGATGTGGAATTTGTAGAGGTTGAGAACGGTGTCGTCAAGGTGCGTCTGCAGGGGGCCTGCGCCGGATGCCCCATGTCCCAGATGACGGTCAAAAACGGAATCGAAAAATTATTAAAAGCGGAAATCCCCGAAGTTGAGGCCGTAGAAGCGATCCCTTAACTGATTAATCAGTCTTATTTAAAAATATCGTGCATTGCCTAGTGGTGAGGTGTATCCGCAGCCAAGGGTAGGTCATGGGTAACTATAATTTGTTAAGGTTGCGGAAATTCCAAATAACAAATCTCAAATAATTTACCCTGTTAAATAATGCTTTGCATTAAATCTACGATTTATTTAACAGGGCAGGCAAAAACCAATCACCAAAATCTCAAATAACAAACAAATCACAATCGTTCGACTTAGAGGCTTTCGACAGGTGATTAAAATTCAAAATTCCAAACAATTGTCTTTTGATCTTATCTGAGATTTGGATATTATAATTTGGAATTTATTTGGAATTTGATGCTTGGAATTTGTGATTTGCGGCGTACGCCTTTTCAACAGCGCCATTTTATTCGGGTGGAGGAGTGACATGACAATTGCAAAAAATGTCGCGGAAGTTATTTCCAAATCATCTTGGATCCGCAAAATGTTTGAAACGGGGGCTCAATTAAAGCAGGCCCACGGAGAAAGTAATGTCTATGATTTCAGCCTGGGAAATCCGGATCTTCCCCCCCCGCAAAAATTCAGGCAAGTCCTCAAAACGATGGTGGCCGACGAGGGCGGTGTCGATCACAGGTATATGCCCAATACCGGCTATCCCCTTGTGCGCCGGTCCGTTGCGGCCTATCTTTCGGAGGAGCAGAAGACCGCGGTTTCCGAAAATGACGTGATTATGACCTGCGGCGCGGCGGGGGGGCTGAATATCATTTTAAAAGCGCTGCTTGATCCGCAAGATGAGATTATTACCCCGGCGCCCTTTTTTGTGGAATACACTTTTTACGCCCAAAACCATGGCGGTATTCTTAAACCGGTGGCGACCAACCCGGATTTTACCCTGGATATAGACGGGATTGCGGCGTCGATTACACCCAAAACCAAAGCCGTTTTGATCAACTCGCCCAACAATCCCACCGGGCAGATTTATTCCAAAGAGAGCCTAACCCGGCTGGGATCAATTTTGACCCAAAAAGGCCGGGAATCGGGACATACCATTTATCTCATCTCCGATGAACCGTATCGCAAAATTGTCTATGATGACATTCGGGTTGCGAGTATTTTTGAGTGTTACCCGGAAAGCATCATCGCAACTTCCTACTCAAAGGATCTGTCGCTTCCCGGGGAACGGATCGGTTTCGTGGCGGTTAATCCCGATTCGACATTCAAGGCGGAACTTTTATCCGGTCTGGCGCTGGCGAACAGGATTTTGGGCTTTGTAAACGCGCCGGCCTTAATGCAGCGGGTCGTCGCATCTTTACAGGGAATGAGCGTCGATATTTCAGCCTACGCGCGCCGTAGGACACTTTTGTGCGATGGCTTGGCGCAATGCGGCTACAATTTTGTCAAGCCGGCGGGGGCATTCTATCTTTTTCCGCAAACCCCCATCGCAGATGATGTGGAATTTGTAAGGGCACTCCAAAAAGAACTGATCCTTGCGGTGCCCGGAAGCGGATTTGGCGGGCCGGGTCATTTTCGGGTCGCTTTTTGTGTGGATGAAGAAACCATCGTAAACGCAATGCCCGGATTTAAACGGGTGATAGATAAGTTTCGAGATTAAAAGGAGAAGATAGTGAAAATTTTAAAGATTGATCATTTGGGAGTGGCCGTCAACAGCATCGATGACGGTAAAAATTTCTGGAGCGATGTCCTCGGCCTTGAATTTGAAGGCACGGAAACGGTTTCACAACAGAAGGTGACAACCGCTTTTTTCCCGGTTTCAGAAAGTGAAGTCGAACTGCTGGAATCAACGGCAGCCGATGGACCGGTGGCCAAGTTTATTGAAAAGAAAGGCGCGGGGATCCATCACGTTGCCTTTCGGGTTGAGAATCTGGAGCAGGCACTCGCAGAGTTAAAGCAAAAAGGCGTCAAGCTGATTGACGAGAAGCCCCGCCAGGGCGCAGGAGGGGCCAAAATTGCCTTTTTGCATCCCAAGGCAACCGGCGGGATTTTAGTCGAGCTGTGTGAGCGCTAGAGAATAAACCAAACCGACGCCTCAAATTTAATGAACTCGTAAAAAGTTAGGAATTCAACTATAGATGGCTAAGTAAAAAGGTTCATATACAAGGCGTAGTGTTTT
>CAZNFS010000085.1:0-12498 GCA_964572695.1 uncultured Desulfobacteraceae bacterium | reverse complement strand
AAAGGAGGGTGGTTTCCTCAATCTGCTTCATTTTGTGTTTCCCCCGGATCAGTAAAAATTACAAAATTGTAGCTTTGAATAAATGTTTAAGTCAAGCCTGCATTTTATTTACTGAGCGCTGCCATATTTTTAAAGATATTTATAACGTTCGGTTCGCGGTAAACGGTTGCACCGCTCGAATCGGTAATCGTCAGAGGGCTATCGGCAAAAAACCGCAATCCCGATGCAATCGGGACGATACCGAACAACGCTGCCCGTAGCCGCTTTGAGGTGATACCAAAGCTCCCGCCATGCGGGGATGATTTGTTTTTAGGCGCTGCCATGATTCTCCACATTGACATGGATGCGTTTTATGCATCGGTGGAACAACTCGACAACCCTGATTTGCAGGGCAAATGCGTTATCGTCGGCGGTCGCTCCAGGCGTGGCGTTGTTTCGGCCGCCAGTTATGAAGCCAGGCGGCACGGCGTCCGGTCGGCCATGCCAGTATTCAAAGCCAAACAGAAATGCCCGCACGGAATTTTTGTTCCACCGCGAATGGACCGCTACAAAGAAATCTCGGTCATTATCATGTCGCTTTTAAGGGAATTTACCCCTCTCGTAGAACCGGTCTCGATTGACGAAGCCTATATGGATATTTCGGGATGCGAGCGGCTTTTTGGTGATCCGAACAAAATCGGGCTTGAAATTAAAAAACGGATCAAAAAAACGGTTCATTTATCCTGTTCAGTCGGTATCGCGCCGAATAAATTTCTGGCCAAAATTGCATCGGATATGGACAAACCTGATGGGCTGACTATTGTAACACCGGATGATTCCATGGCTTTCGTGGAATCCTTACCCATCCGCAAAGTTCCCGGGGTGGGGAAAAGTGCGTATCAACAATTGATGCAGATCGGAATTCAAACTCTCGGAGATGTGAAAAACTATCCCCAACAAATCTTGCTCAAACGGCTTGGAAAATTCGGCCAAAGACTTTTGGAACTCGCCTTTTGCCAGGACGAATCGCCTGTGGTCCCTGACTCACAACCCAAATCAATCAGCCGGGAACTAACCCTGGCCGAAAACACAAACGACCACAAATTACTTTGCAGGTATTGTTTACATCACGCCGAACGGATTGCCAAGGATCTGAGAAGGCACGGGGTTCGCGCTAAAACGGTCTCGATTAAGATCAAGCATGCCGATTTCAAACAGGCAACCCGCAGCGTCACCCTCGCCTCACCGACCCAGTCGACCAAAACCATTTACGCCGAAGCGGTGAAGCTTTTGGATGCCTACCGCCTGAAAACCAAAATCAGACTAATCGGTGTCGGCACCTCGAATCTGGTCCCGGCGGCAACACCCCGGCAGGCGAATCTTTTTGAAAACCCGGTCACGGAGGGGATCAACTGGGAGCAGGTCGATAAGGCTGTTGATTCAATCCACCAGCGCTTCGGCCGGGACGTAATCAAGCGTGCCAGTTTAACCGACACCTAGATCTTCAACGAAATTCTACTAAAAAAGACTTTATTTTAGGAGTGCACTTTATTAGAAGAGATCTCAAAATCGAAATCCATCATCAGCATACAAATTAAATGACCACTAAGAATTCTTTCCCAAATCCTAATAAAAAGCAAAAAAGCGATCCGATCATGCTCGGGGCCCATTTTTCCACATCGGGCGGGCTCCATAATGCACTCATCGAAGCCAACCGCCATCAATGCAATGCACTCCAGGTTTTCACTAAAAACGCCAATACCTGGAAGGAACGCAAACTGTCTGACGTTGAGATAGATCTTTTTAAAGAGACCTGGGGAAAACTCCCCATCGACGTTATTGCATCGCACACATCCTATTTGATCAATCTGGCCTCCCCCGAGAAGAGAAAAAACGCCATGTCGCGTCGGGCGCTAGCACAGGAAATGATCAGATCTTCACAACTGGGCATCCAAAACGTTGTCCTGCATCCGGGCTCCCACATGGGGAGCGGGGAAAAGAAGGGAGTCGATCGCATCGCTTCCGGTATCAACACCGTTTTTGATTCTCTGTCGGAGGTTAAAACACGGCTCCTTTTGGAAACAACCGCCGGACAGGGCTCCAGCGTGGGGCATACCTTCGAGCAGATTGCTGCGATCCTGGCGCAAATTGAAAATAAAAGTCACGTTGGGGTCTGTTTGGATACCTGCCATATTTTTGCAGCCGGTTATGACATCCGCGATCAAAAATCATATGCTCAAACAATCGCTCGCTTTGATCAAATTGTGGGTCTCTCAAATCTTTATCTAATTCATTTAAACGATTCCAAAAAAGTGTTTGCTTCAAAGGTCGATCGGCATGACCACATCGGAGAAGGATATATCGGACTAGAGGCCTTTGCTTTGGTGATGAATGACGATGAACTGTCTCATATCCCCAAGATCCTTGAAACCCCGAAAGGTGAAGCCCCCCAGGAATGGGATCATATCAATCTTAAAAAACTCAGATCGCTGATAAATCGATAGCCGCCCCTATAAATCACCAATATCAAACCTAACGGCCTATAATTACATAAAAAATTGGTTCATACTTGACTAGTTGATCCATCTTTTATTAAAGTGGTGAAGTATCCCTTCACGGGTTACAAGCCGTTGAGTCCAAATTGATAAGTTGCAAAAGAAGCTTATAATAGGTGAAGGCTCTCAAATGAACATCATGCGACAGGAGTAACACATGCAAACAAATGTTCAGAAAAATTATGCCCCTAAAACAGGGCCTATTCTCAAAGCCATCATTTTATTGGCCTTCATTGTGTGTGCGATTATTCTTTTCCGTTTGACTCCTTTAAAGGATTACCTGACTCCTCAAGCGCTCGGAAAATTATTGGAGGCCGCCGGAATATGGGCCCCGCTGGTTTATGTGCTCGTTTACACGGTCGGCGTCTGTCTTTTTGTTCCCGGCACCCTGCTGACCGGTTTAGGGGCTGCCATCTTCGGCGCCTATTGGGGTTTTGCCTATGTCTGGGTCGGAGCGATGATGGGAGCGGCGGCTGCTTTTGTCATTGGCCGGACGCTGGGGCGTGAATTTGCCGCCTCACTCATTGGAAACAAACTTAAAAAGTATGATGATGCCATCGAACGCAACGGATTTGCCACCGTGCTCTATTTACGCTTGGTTTATTTTCCGTTTACGCCGATGAATTTCGGAATGGGTTTGACCCGGGTTCGATTCAGTGACTATCTTCTGGGAACAGGACTCGGCATTATTGTAGGAACTTTCATCTTTACATTTTTCATTGGAACCCTGAAAGACATTTGGGCTTCAGGAGCGTGGGGACAATTGATCTCCTTTAAAGTTTTCTTCTCTATCGGGCTTTTTGTCTTTTCCTTTTTTATTCCCAAAATCATCAAAAAAATTAAAGGCGAAGAATAGCCCAACTTTTAAACGAGCAAGGAAAAAAGTGATGACAAGCAATCGGGAGTTCAAAAGCAGACTTCATGTAAACGGCAAAGCCTATGACTTCTACGACATCCGGGCACTGGCCGACCGGAAAGATGTCAACATCCGGAATATCCCTTTTTCAATCAGAATTCTGATTGAAAATCTGTTGCGCAAACTGGACCATCGGGTTGTCCGCAATGAAGATCTAAACCATATTATCGGCTGGCAGCCAAGCTACGCAGAACCCGTTGAAATACCCTACCATCCTGCCAGGGTTTTAATGCAGGATTTTACCGGCGTGCCGGCGGTGGTGGATCTTGCGGCCATGCGTGATGCCGTAAAGGATCAGGGCCGCGACCCCGGGCGTATCAATCCCGTCGTTCCGGTTCAACTGGTTGTCGACCATTCGGTTCAGGTCGATTATTTCGGCACGCCGGACGCATTGACACAAAACGTCGCCAAAGAGTACGAGCGCAACGCCGAAAGATATGCGCTCTTAAAATGGGCCCAGAAGAGCTTTGACAACTTTCAGGTCGTGCCCCCAAACTCCGGTATCTGTCACCAGGTCAATCTGGAATATCTGGGAAGCGTGGTGATGGCGGATAAAAGCGGTCCCACACCGCTGGCCTATCCCGATACGTTAGTGGGCACCGATTCACATACCACCATGATCAACGGCATCGGCGTGATGGGATGGGGTGTCGGCGGAATTGAAGCCGAGGCCGTCATGCTGGGACAGCCGTACTATATGTCGATTCCGGAAGTCATCGGCGTCAAACTCGTCGGCCGGCTCAGTGAAGATGTCACGGCCACTGATCTTGTATTGACGATTACTGAAATACTGAGAAAACGGAATGTCGTTGAAAAATTTGTAGAATATTTCGGACCCGGCCTTAAAAATCTAACCGTGGCGGACAGGGCCACCATTTCCAACATGTCCCCCGAATATGGCGCTACGCTCGGTTTTTTTCCGGTTGATGAAATAACAATCTCATACTTTCAGGCCACCGGACGCGCTGCACAGGCGGATGTCATCGAAGCCTGCACCAAAGCCATGGGGCTTTTTTATACCGGTGACAAAGATCCGCATTACACCGACGTAATCACCCTCGACTTGGCCACGATTAAATTGTCGCTGGCCGGCCCCGCCCGCCCCCAGGATCGAATACCGCTTCAGGACTGTAAAAGCCGCTTTACTTCCGTTTTGGACTGCGAATACAATCGTGCCACGGATAGGGCCCAACTTTCCCAGTTTAATCACGAATCGGGCTGTCAAACTGCTGCGCCGCCCACCTGCGAGCCCTTGGAAAAACGTCTGTACGACATCAACATCGATGGCAAACCCACCCGCATCGGCGACGGGCATGTGGTCATCGCCGCCATCACTTCCTGTACCAACACATCAAACCCGCATGTCATGCTGGGGGCAGGCCTGGTGGCCCAAAAAGCCCTTGCCAGGGGTCTTACGATACCCCCCTATGTAAAAACCTCTTTAGCTCCCGGGTCAAAGGTCGTTACCCGCTATCTTGAGGCGGCCGGCTTGCTGACCTGTCTTGAAAAACTGGGATTCCACACAGCAGGCTTCGGCTGCACGACTTGCATCGGAAACAGCGGACCGCTTTATCCCGAACTCGAACAGGTTATTTCCGATAATGATCTGACCGTCGCCGCCGTTCTATCCGGCAATCGGAATTTTGAAGCCCGAATCCATCAGGCCATTCGTGCCAATTTTCTCGCCTCGCCCATGCTGGTGGTCATGTTTGCCATCGCCGGACAAATGGATATCGACTTTTCATCCGAAGCGGTGGCCCGCGACGCCAGCGGTAATCCGGTGTTTTTCAACGAACTCTGGCCGACATGGCAGGAAATTGAAGATCTGGCCGCCGAACATGTTAAAGGGTCCTTTTACGAAAGCGAATATGAAAAAATTTTCGGTGGCGACGCGTTCTGGGAAAAACTGCCCGTATCGGAAAGTACCACGTTTGAGTGGAACAAGGCTTCGACTTATATCAAAAAGCCGCCCTACTTTGACGATTTTCGTCTTGAAAAACCCAAACCTCTCGACGTCAGCAATGCCAGGGCGCTGCTTTTGCTGGGTGACTCGGTCACTACGGATCACATTTCGCCCGCCGGTGCCATCGCCGAGCACTATCCGGCCGGACAGTATCTGAAAGCCAATCAGGTTGGACCCTTAAATTTTAATTCCTACGGATCGAGGCGGGGAAACCATGAGGTCATGATGCGCGGCACGTTCGGCAATATCCGCCTCAAAAACCAGCTGGTCGGAACCAAAGAAGGAAGTTTTACGATAAAATTTCCGGAACAAAAAGAAATGTTTGTCTACGAAGCCGCCATGGCGTATCTGAATGAAAATCGGCCCTTGATAGTGCTGGGCGGAAAAGAATATGGCACCGGGTCTTCAAGAGACTGGGCCGCCAAAGGAACGACGCTCCTTGGCGTTCACGCCATCATTGCCGCATCCTTTGAACGAATTCATCGCAGCAACCTCGTGGGCATGGGCGTCCTGCCCCTGATGTATAAAGCCGGCCAAAGTGCCGAAACCCTGGGCCTGGATGGATCCGAAACTTTTTTTATCGATGGAATCCAAAACATCGAGCCGCGCAGTTCTCTACGGGTAAAGGCCGTCAAAAACGATCATTCTGAAATCGAATTTGAAGTCATCACCCGTCTCGATACCGAGGTTGACGTTGAATATTTCGAAAACGGCGGTATTCTGCCATACGTTTTGCGCAAAATGCTCAGAATGGATTGATGATTGGCGATTGTTGATCGATGATTTATAGAATAGGTTTCATTTTCTATTAATTGATGGAGCGCAGCGATTTCCACCAATCGGCATTCACCAATCGACAATCATCAATTTCTAATTAACGCTACAATATTCGTTAATTATTGTGCCGAAAAAACAGAAAATCTATTCTTAAGAAACTAACTGGAGGGAATGTTATGGAAACGACACATTCAATCAAAGATACCGGACTTCGGGGAGTCACCATCGCGAGTACCCGCATCAGCGATGTCATCGGCGCCCAGGGGAAATTGATTTATCGAGGCTATCTCATACAGGATTTAGCTGAACGCGCGTCTTTTGAAGAAATCGCTTTTCTACTCTTATATGAACAGTTGCCCACGCGTGAACAGCTCCAGGAATTTGACAACCGCCTTAAAGCTGAGCGAGCGATCCCTTCGGAATTGATCGATGCGCTTAAAACCCGTCCGCATGACGCCTTGCCAATGGACATTCTGCAGGCGTCTGTTTCCATGCTGGCACACCACGATCCGGATGTTCAGGAAATGTCGATCGAATCCTCCTGCCGGATGGCCATACGCTTGATATCTAAATTTCCCACTGTTCTGGCAGCCTGGCACCGCATTCGTAACAATCAGGATCCGGTTGATCCTTCGCCTGATCTCAGCCATGCCGCAAATTTTCTGTATATGCTTTCAGGTGAGGCCCCGGATGACGAGGTAACCCATTTCTTTGACGTCTGTCTCGTGTTGCATGCCGAACACTCATTTAACGCTTCGACCTTTGCCGCGCGGGAAGTTGCCTCTACCCGGGCCCACATGTACGCTGCTGTCGCGGCCGGTGTGGGATCTCTGTCAGGTGAGCTTCATGGGGGTGCCAATGTGCGGGTCATGGAGATGCTGCTTCAAATCGGAGATATCGCTGCTGTCGAGGATTACGTCAACCAGATTCTCGATGAGGGCAAAAAGATTATGGGTCTCGGCCATGCCGTATATCAAACCGATGACCCGCGGGCCTTTATTCTGGCACCCATGTCGCAGCGAATGGGCCAGCGGAGTGGCGAAACCAAATGGTATGAAATATCCAAAAAACTGGAGCAAAACGGCAAAGCGGCGTTCAAAGAACGCAAGGGGCGCGACATTTTTGTCAATGTCGATTTTTACAGTGCCACCCTTTATTATGCCATGGGAATTCCGGTGGACTATTTTACGCCGATCTTTGCTTTGGCCCGTATCGCCGGCTGGGCCGCGCACGTACTGGAAGAACAGTATGCCGAAGCCGCGCCGAAACCGATGCTTTATCGCCCGGAATCCGATTATATCGGGGATTATTGCGGCCCGGATGTGTGTGAATATGTCCCCATTGAAGATCGCAGGGACATAGCCCCCTCCGGGCGAACTTAATTAACCTTTGACACGGATTTGCGCCTTAACGGCTTGAAAAGAGACACAGATTACACTGCCCTTTATTTCATAAATGCGGCAGCATTTATGAAATGGAAGCATTGTTTGAACAATGATACCATTGTTCAAACAATATAGACCCAATCCGTGGCCATCCGTGTCTCTTTTCAAGCCATGGGGCGCAAATCCGTGTCTAAAAAGGAAATTCCTATACAATCAAGTTGAAAAGAGGAAATTATGCCGCCAAGTGCTAAAATTTCAAAAAGTGCGGATGGAAAATTTCATATTCCTGATGCACCGATCATTCCCTTTATCGAAGGCGATGGGATCGGTCCCGACATCTGGCGCGCATCTAAAATGGTTTTTGATCATGCGCTCACGGCCGCCTATGGCAATCTTCGCCGAATCGATTGGCTTGAGATTTATGCCGGCGAAAAGGGGCACCGCCTCCGGGGCGAATATCTTCCCGCGCAGACGATTGAGGCCATCCAGGAGCATATTGTCGCCATCAAAGGCCCCCTGACCACTCCGGTGGGCAAGGGAATTCGTAGCGTCAACGTCGCCCTCCGGCAGCAGCTCGATTTGTATGCCTGTGTACGCCCGGTGAAATACATCGATCCGGTTCCCAGCCCTATGAAGCATCCGCAGCGAATCGATATGGTTGTCTTTCGTGAAAACACGGAGGATGTCTATGCCGGGATTGAGTGGGCCTCGGGCAGCGAGGACGCCGCTCGGGTGATATCCTTCTTAAAAGAGAAGCTGAACACTTCGGTTGCGGAAGATTCCGGTATCGGCCTGAAACCGATTAGTGCGCAAAACACCAAGCGCCTGGTCGCCCGCGCGATCGCTTACGCCATTGAAAATCGGCTGCCGAGTGTGACCCTGATGCATAAGGGTAACATCATGAAGTTTACCGAAGGGGCATTTTGCAAATGGGGTTATGAAATCGCCCAGGAACAATTCGGAGACCACACCATCACCGAGGAATCGTTATTCGATACCTACCAGGGGAAAGCACCGGAAGGACGTATTGTCATTAAGGACCGCATTGCCGATATGCTTTTTCAGCAGGTTCTGCTGCGTCCCGAAGAATATCACGTCATTGCCACCCCCAACTTGAACGGCGACTACCTGTCCGATGCACTGGCAGCCCAGGCCGGCGGCCTCGGCATGGCACCGGGAGCCAACATCGGGGACAATGCGGCTGTTTTTGAGGCCACACATGGTACCGCTCCCAAATATGCCGGCCAGGACAAAGTCAACCCGAGTTCGCTGATTTTATCGGGTGCCATGATGCTCGATTACCTCGAAATGAAAGAGGCCTCCGCGTTGATTCGAAAGGCTCTGCAAGTCACGATTCGCGAGGGTCGGGTGACCTATGACCTGGCCCGACAGATCAAAGGGGCCAAAGCCGTAAAATGCTCTCAGTTTGCGGAAAGGATTGTGGAAAACCTAACCGCGTCGGCATAGAATCCAACAGGTAAAAGGAAAGCCAAACCATGAATGCCGCTGAGCTTTTTGTAAAGTGTCTTGAAAACGAAGGGGTCGAATATATCTTTGGTGTTCCCGGTGAAGAAAACGCTCATTTTTTGATGGCGCTGGAAGATTCGCCCATCAAGTTTATCCTCTGCCGCCATGAACAGGGGGCTGCATTTATTGCCGATGTGTATGGAAGGTTGACCGGAAAAGCCGCCGTATGCCTGGCCACCCTTGGTCCGGGGGCCACCAATCTGGTTACCGGCGTTGCTGATGCCAACATGGACCGCTCTCCTTTGGTGGTGATTACGGGTCAGGCCGACAGCCGCCGGCAACACAAAGAAAGCCATCAGTACATGGATGTTGTCGGCCTGTTCAAACCGATCACAAAGTGGACCCAGCCGATTATTCACAGCATGAATATTCCCGAAGTGGTTCGCAAGGCCTTTAAATTGGCCCAGATGGAAAAACCGGGCGCCTGCCACATAGAACTGGCCGATGATATCGCCGCCCATGAAGCCGACAATGTTCCGCTTGCGGTACATAATCCTCGTCGACCGGTTCCCGATGACAAGGTGGTCGATCAGGCCATGGCTCTGATTCGAAAGGCCAGACGCCCGATTATACTGGCCGGCAACGGCGCCATCCGCAAACGCGCCTCGCACCAGTTGCGGATATTTGCCGAAACGACCGATATCGGCGTCTTGAGCACCTTCATGGGGAAAGGCTCCGTCTCACGTCAGGCGCCTTACTCACTTTTTACAATTGGTCTCCAGGCCCGGGACTTTGGCTGGATCGCCCTTGATGAAGCCGATTTGGTCATCACCCTGGGATACGATCTGGTGGAGTATCATCCCCGGCTTTGGAACAGCCATCAGTGCCGCGATGAAAATCGCAAAATAATTCATATCGACTTTATGCCGGCCGAGACTGATGATCATTACCGGGTCGAGGTGGAAATTGTCGGCGATCTGGCCCATACCCTGTGGATGTTGAACGAGAGGCTAAAAACCGGAATTCCCGAATTCGATCTCAGTCACCAGACCGCCTTAAGGGAAGAAATGCGGGCTGATTTTGCACAGCACAAGGATGACGCCTCCCGGGGATTAATTCGGCCCCAGAAGGTGTTATGGGATGTCCGTGAAGTAATGGGACCCGACGATATTCTGTTAAGCGATGTCGGCGCTCACAAGATGTGGACGGCCCGCTACTATCAATGTGATGCCCCCAATACCTGCTTAATCTCAAATGGGTTCTGTTCCATGGGGTTTGCACTCCCCGGCGCCATTGGTGCCAAACTTGTTTTTCCGGATCGAAAAATTCTGGCCATCTGCGGCGACGGCGGATTTTTAATGAATCTCCAGGAACTGGAAACCGCCCGCAGAATCGCTACCCCGATCGTGATTATGATTTGGGAAGACAATGAATACGGGCTGATTTCCTGGAAACAGAACAATCAATTCGGCAAACATACGGATTTACAATTCGACAATCCCGACTTTGTCAAGCTGGCCGAAGCGTTTGGATGTGTCGGCATGCGGGTTGAAAACGCACCGGATCTCAAACCGGCCCTGGAAAAAGCATTCACCTATGATGTGCCCGTGATAATGACCGTTCCGATCGATTATCGCGAAAATGCCATCCTGTCCGAACGGCTGGGCCACATTCAGTGTCCGATATAAAAAAATAACTCCAAAAGAGGTGGTGCAATGCTGAAACCGGAATACCCATACTACCTGGCCAATCGAGACCGGATGCCGAACACGGATCTTGAGGTCTTCGATAAATGCTCCGGTGAAGTGGCCACCCGCGTTGCGCTGGCAGACGAGCCGGCCATCGACGAAGCCATCGATCAGGCGCAAAAAGCGGCCGGACCCATGCGGGAGATGCCTTCCCACCGGCGCCAGCAGGTTCTGCAGCACTGTGTGGACCGATTTTCGGTACGGGCCGAGGAGCTGGCCATGGCCCTGTGTATCGAGGCCGGCAAACCGATCAATGACAGCCGCGGCGAAGTCACCCGCCTGATCGAAACCTTTAAAATAGCCGCCGAAGAGAGTGTGCGCATGTACGGCGAATACAGCCCCATGGATCGCAGCCCGCGCACAACCGGATACACTTCGCTTTCGAAGCGGGTCCCGATCGGGCCCTGCGCCTTTATATCGCCTTTCAATTTTCCTTTAAACCTTGCGGCCCATAAAGTCGCCCCGGCTTTAGCGGTGGGCTGTCCCTTTATCCTCAAACCGGCCAGTTTAACGCCTGTCGGGGCTTTGATTATCGGCGAAACCCTGGCCGAAACCGATCTTCCTTTAGGAGCCTTTTCGATTCTGCCCTGCTCGCGTAAGGCAGCCGGATTGTTTGTCGAAGACGAACGTTTAAAGCTTTTAAGCTTTACCGGATCACCGGCCGTTGGCTGGTCCCTTAAGGAACGCGCCGGGAAGAAGAAGGTTATCCTGGAATTAGGCGGCAACGCCGCCTGTATCGTGGATCAGGATGCCGATTTGGATGACGCCGTGGCCCGCATTATTTTCGGCGCTTTCTACCAGTCCGGGCAGAGTTGTGTCGGTGTTCAACGCATTTTAATTCACGAACATGTTTATGAAACGTTTAAAGAGAAATTGGTTCCCGCCGCCAAAGCCCTGAAAATGGGGAATCCCAAAGAGGAAGATACCTTTATCGGACCGCTGATTGCGGAAAAGGAAGCCCTTCGATTGGAGACTTGGATCAACCGGGCGCTTGAGCGGGGCGCGGCGTTATTGTGCGGCGGAAAAAGGGATGGTGCCCTCCTTGAGGCCACCCTGCTTGAAAACGTACCCAAAGATGAACCCATCTGTACCCGGGAGGCATTTGGACCGGTGGCGGTGCTCTCCCGTTTCGGCAGATTCGATGATGCGCTGTCAGAGGTCAATGGTAGCGCTTACGGCCTGCAGACCGGTATTTTTACGCGTGATATTTATAAAGCCTACAGGGCCTGGGATACACTGGAAGTGGGGGGTGTCATCATCGGCGATGTCCCCTCCTGGCGCGCCGATCAGATGCCCTACGGCGGCGTCAAAGACAGCGGACTTGGACGTGAAGGAATCCGCTATGCCATGCAGGACATGACCGAAATCCGGCTCATGGTTGTGCGCCATCTCCCGGTTGAGTGAATTTCGGGTTGAAGGAATAAGTCACTGCTTGGACAGGATTCCCCCAAATATTTAAATTGACCGAAAAATCGTTTTGGTGTAGACTTATTTATTATTGACATTATTGGAATTCTTTATTACTTCAGTTCGTTCTCATAATCCCCAGTAGTCGGGATTGGCAGAGTCCCGATGAAATCGGGATTAACCACCGCGTTGCCGGGGGCGTTGATTAATTTGCACCGTTAACGATCTAAAAACTGATTTTTTTGTTCCCCAGTAGCTCAGTTGGCAGAGCAGATGGCTGTTAACCATCGGGTCCGCGGTT
>CAZNFS010000084.1:0-12543 GCA_964572695.1 uncultured Desulfobacteraceae bacterium | reverse complement strand
CGAGCTACCAGACTGCTCCACCCCGCATCAAGTAAAAAGCACAAATAGCTGAGGAGTGAATGCGTGTCAAGCTATTTTTAATAATTTAAAATACGTTCAGGGAATGCGTTACCTGAATTTTGAACGCGCCTGAGGTATTAATTGTTTCAGCTTTTCTTTGCCCGCAGTTTTATCTTTAAATATTATCAGTTTGGTCCTGCTTCTATGCCCGGATATAATCCCCAAAGATGATTTAGCTACTTTGAGGCGTTTGGCCAGGAAGTCAAGGCACATTTTATTGGCGGCACTATCGACAGGGGGGGCGGTGATTTTGATTTTAAGGGCATCACCGTGGAGTCCCGTGATGATGTTTTGGGAGGATCGTGGCTGTATAAAAACCTTGAACAGAATCCCGTCCGGTTTATCTTGAAAAAACAGCATGTCCAGAAGAGGGTGGCCTGATTAGAAATCAGGCTTCTAATTTGAGGTCACCTTTTTTTGAATGATCTCTTGAATGAATTTTGGCGGCCGTACGACCCGCCCGTTCTGGTTTAAACAGGCATGTTTGGTGTATCCGTGCGCCCGGATTTTTTGACTCGCTTCGTCCCATATGCGATAGTCGAATTTCATGCCTCCCTTTATGCGTGCATCGAGAGAGGTTTCAATCGTTACCACATCATCGTAGCGGGCCGGTTCCTTGAATTTGCAAAATACCTCTGAGACCGGAAGAAAAATCCCTTTTTCCTCAATACTTTTATAGGCCAGGCCCCAGTCCCGGAAGATTTCAGTACGACCGATTTCGAATAATCGCAGATAATTGCCATAGTAGACAAACCCCATATTATCAGTGTCGGCGTAAATTATGCGGTATTTGGTTTGATGCGTTATCATGCGTTCGGTATATTTTCCGAAATTATTGTTTTCAGTTCATCATAATCGTATGAGACCGGAAATGAATTGAATTCTTTGCGTATATTATCCGGCGGGCCGAAAAGAACACCGCAGTTCGCTTCTTTTAGCATGGAAATGTCGTTATAGGAGTCGCCGATGGCGAGGACATTATAATATAGCGATTTTAATGCCAGAACCGCCATGCGTTTGCCGTCTTTTTGACGCAAATGATAATCGACAATATTGCCGGCGGTGTCGATGGACAATGTATTGCAGAAAAGCGTCGGCCACCCCAGTTTGGCCAAGAGGGGGCCGGCAAACTGAGTATAGGTATCGGAAACAAAGATGACCGGGGCAATGGATCGGATCCGGTTGAGGAAGCTCAAAGCCCCGTCCAGGGGTTCCATCCCGGCAATAACGGCCTGTATATCTTGTATTTTTATCCCATTGGCTTTAAGAATAGAAAGCCTTTTTCGCATCAAAACGTCATAATCGGGAATATCGCGGGTTGTTAGTCTGAGATCTTCGATACCGGTTTTTTCAGCGACATTAATCCAGATTTCCGGCGTAAAAATCCCTTCCATATCTGCACAAATGATATTCATAGTATCTCTTTAAATCTGATAAAGTAGTGGTTTCTAAATCAATCTGTTTGCTTTTCTTCTTCAATCCGGATCAAAACGGGCCGATCACTCACAACATCGAGCAGCTCTATCTCCGAAATCGCCTTTTTTACATCCGCCTCTTTGGCACGGTGCGTCAGCATCACCACCGGCACCGAACCATTGGTTTTACGTCCTTTTTGCAGCACAACCTTGATGCTGATGTCATATTTCCCTAATATTCCTGATATGTTAGATAAAACACCAGGACGATCCAAGGCGGAAAAACGGAAATAATAGTGGGTGAAAATTTCGGCAATCGGAAGAACCGGGATTTCACGGATATTTTCCATTTGATAACCGAGTAGCGGAATTCTCCCCGTGGCACCTGATAAAAGGTTGCGCGCCAAGTCCACCACGTCAGCGACAACCGCACTGGCCGTTGGCATCATGCCTGCACCATGCCCGTAAAGCAAGACATCTTCCACTGCGTCGGCCGAAATCGTGACCGCATTGAGCGTGCCGTTTACATTGGAAAGAAGGTTGTCAAAATGGATCATAGTCGGGTGAACGCGGGCCTCAATCGTTTCGTCATTATTTTTGCTGATGGCAAGGAGTTTGACACGGTAACCAAATTGGTCTGCAAATTCGATATCAAGAGGGGTGATATTGGAGACTCCTTCAATGTAGATATCCTTTAAGTTGATATTCATACCGTAAGCCAGCGATGACAGAATGGCAAGCTTGTGGGCGGTATCGATTCCCTCGATGTCCAAAGTCGGATCCGTTTCGGCATACCCTTTGGTTTGCGCTTCGACAAGCGCTTCTGCAAAGGTGCTTCCCGCATCGGTAATCTGGGACAGGATATAGTTGCAGGTACCGTTGAGAATACCGGTCATCGCCATGATACGGTTGCCCACCAGAGACTCCCGGATGGCCTTTATAATCGGCATACAGCCGCCGACACTGGCCTCAAAAGCGAGATCGACCCCCTTTTCAGCAGCGGTCTGAAATATGGTATGGCCCTGGCCGGCAAGCAAGGCTTTATTTGCCGTGACGACCTGCTTGCCGTTATGAATGGCCTTTAACATGAGTTCCCTGGCAATTCCCTGGCCGCCGATCATTTCAATAACAATGTCGATTTCGGGATCATCAACCACCCGCTGCGCATCGGAGATGAAAATCCCTTCATCAAACCGTATGCCTCGGTCGGTTTTCAAATCAATATCGGCCACATATTTTAAATTTAAGACGGCCCCGACCTTTGAGGTGATGAGGGCTTTTTTTTCGACAAGGATTTTGGCCACCCCGGTACCCACGGTTCCGCATCCGAGCAAACCGATATTAATTTTTGTCATTATCACTCCATCCCAATAAAGAAAATTTATATGCCAATAGGCTTTTAACCCAGAATTTTGCGAATACCTCTAACCGCCTGATTGATGCGCTGATTATTTTCAATCAGGGCAAAGCGGACATAATCATCGCCATATTCGCCGAATCCAAGACCCGGAGCCACCGCAACCTGGGCCTTCTGGATAAGCATTTTGGAGAATTCGACCGATCCCATCTGGCGAAATGGGCCTGGAATTTTGGCCCAAACAAACATGGTTCCCTTGGGTTTATTGATGTCCCAACCGGCTCTCTGCAGGCCGGTTACCAGCGCGTCGCGGCGGGTGCGATAGGTTTTGCGGATCTCTTCGACACAATCCTGAGGGCCGTTTAAGGCCACTATCGATGCAATCTGAATCGGTTGAAAAATACCGTAATCGAGATAGCTTTTAATCCGCTGCAATGCAAATATCATCTCTCTGTTGCCGACACAGAATCCGACCCGCCATCCGGCCATACTATAACTTTTTGACAAGGAGAAAAACTCGACGCCGACATCTTTGGCACCTTTGGCCTGTAAGAAACTCGGGGCCTTATATCCATCGAAAGTAAGGTCGGCATAAGCAAAATCATGAATCACCATGAGGCCATGATCTTTGGCAAAGGCGACCAGGCGCTGGAAAAAGTCGAGATCGACCACTTCGGTGGTGGGATTATGCGGATAGCTTAATAAAAGTACCTTCGGTTTGGGCCAGGTCTGCTTGGTGGCCGAGAGAAGATTTTCGAAAAAATCCATGCCCGGGCCCACGGGAATTCCGCGAACATCCCCTCCGGCAATAATCGAAGAGAAAGGATGAATCGGATACGTGGGATTGGGTGTAAATACGACATCGCCCGGCCGAATGGTGACCAGAATCAAATGGGATATTCCTTCCTTGACTCCAATGGTAACAATCGCCTCGCTTTCCGGGTCGACGTCCACATCGAATCGGCGTTTGTACCACTCGGCGATGGCGATTCGAAGTCGAGTAATTCCCCTGGAAGCCGAATAGCGGTGATTGTGGGGTTTTTGAGCCGCGTCGGACAGCTTTGCCACAATATGCTCGGGAGTGGGAAGATCCGGGTTTCCCATCCCCAAATCAATGATGTCCATGCCATCTCGTCTTGCACCCATCTTTAATTGATCGACAGATGCAAAGACATAGGGTGGAAGGCGCTGGAGACGAGCAAATTCGGTCATGGCTAATTTTATCCTAAGAATGACGGTTATGGATTAAGCGTTAGGCCTAATTACAATAAGCGCGGCTGGTTGTCAAAAAAAATTGTTTTGACTTTTTGGCCGCCACATTTTAACTTTGACTCGATTTTTACTTGAAGAAAGGCTGTCATGGATAAATCTTTGACCTATGCAGATGCGGGCGTCGACATTGATAAAGCCAACGCATTTGTAAAAACCATCAAGAAAATGGCCCGAAAAACACATCGCGCCGGTGCCAGTGGCGGGGTCATGGGAGAAATTGGCGGGTTCGGGGGCCTTTTTTCACTGATCGTGGACAATATGGAAACGCCTGTCCTCGTAAGTTCCACCGATGGGGTGGGGACAAAACTCAAGATCGCTTTTATGACAAATAAACATGACACCGTCGGAATCGATCTGGTGGCCATGTGTATCAATGACATCATCGTACAGGGCGCAAAGCCGCTTTTCTTTCTCGACTATCTATCCATGGGAAAGCTGGACACAAGCGTCGCCACCGATATCATTAAGGGGGTTGCCGAAGGGTGCCGGCAAGCCAACTGTGCCCTTATCGGCGGAGAAACGGCGGAAATGCCCGGTTTCTATCCTCAAAATGAGTATGACCTGGCAGGATTCGCCGTTGGAATCGTCGACAATCCAAAAATCATCGACGGCTCCGAAATTCACGTCAACAATCAGCTGATCGGAATCGCATCGAGCGGTTTACACAGCAATGGATACTCCCTGGTTCGTAAAATTTGTTTTGACAAGTTAAAACTCGATATCGATAGTTATATACCCGAGCTGGGTTGCACACTGGGCGAAGAGCTTCTGAAACCAACCAAAATCTATGCTAAAACTATTCACCGTCTAAAGCGTGACCTTCCGATTCTGGGATTGGCTCATGTTACCGGTGGCGGTATGGCCGATAATATTCTTCGTATCATACCCAAAGCGTGTCGGGTGGTCCTTAAGAAGGGAAAATGGGACCCGCATCCGATTTTTGCTTACCTTCAGAAAGCGGGCCATATATCTGATCCGGAAATGATGCGTACCTTTAACAACGGGATCGGAATGGTTGCCGTTGTTTCCGAAACAGCGGCCCAGGATGTTATGGAACGGCTGAGCGCTATGAACGAAAACGCGTTTATCATCGGTGAAATTGTTAAAAGGAAAGGATCGCAAGCACAGGTGATCTGGACCTAGTCATTTCCAGGGATTCAAAGTCCGCCTCCTTCTGAACTCAATGGTCATACCATGCCATATCTGTTGATCGCTTTGTCATTTCTGACTTGCCTTGTACTCACTCCGCTGGTGCGCATGGCGGCGGTCAAACACGGTTGGCTGGCGCGTCCCGACGGGCAACGCTGGCACAAACAGCCGACGGCCTTGCTGGGTGGGATCGCCATTTACATCGGGATTTCCATTTTGTATCTGTACCTGGCGGATTTCACTACACTTTTACCCCACCTTGCCCGCAATTCAGACCCGCTCCGGCTGCCGTCCGTTGCAGCCGTTATATGGCTCGGCATGACGCTTCTTTTTGTTCTGGGACTTCTGGACGATTTCATCCGTATCAAACCCCATTCCAAGCTGCTGGGGCAAATTTTGGTGGCTTCACTGGCGGCTTTTCTGGGATTTCGGCTGCACTGGTTTACGTCTTTGACCCTCGATACCATTATTACGATCGTATGGATCATCGGTATCACCAATGCGTTCAATCTTCTCGACAACATGGATGGCTTGTGTGCGGGAATCGGGATGATTGCGGCATTTTATCTGGCCTTTTTGTTTGTTGACGTCTCCCCCCCAACCGGCTGGATGGCGCTTGGTCTGGCGCTCGTTCTGGGTGCATTTCTGATTTATAATTTCAATCCCGCCTCAATTTTTATGGGAGATTCGGGCAGCCTGTTGATCGGATTTAATCTTGCAATGTTGTCTCTTTATTTCGCCAAAGTCGGCGCTGCCAACAGACTGTCGGCATACGCGACCCCCATCCTGCTATTGCTGGTGGCCATCTTAGATACCACCCTGGTTACTTTCATACGAATGTTGAGCGGCCGCAAAGCATCTGTGGGTGGAAAGGATCACACCTCACATCGTCTGGTGCTGATGGGGCTCAGCGAGAGGGGTTCGGTTTTGTTTTTGTACGGCATCTGTGCCGTATCCGGTCTAGCGGCGGTGTTTGTAAACAAAAGCGATACATTGACATCTCCGACCGTCATCGTACCGGTTGTGCTGTCGGTTTTGTTGATGGGAATTTATCTGGCCCAAATCCGGGTATACCCGGAGAAAGAATTTTCACTGTTGCGTGATCGAATCTATACCCCGATCCTTATTGAGTTGACTTACAAAAAACAACTGTTGATGGTTGGGCTCGATTTTTGTTTGATTTCTTTTGCGTATTATCTTTCCTATCGGCTTCGCTTTGACGACCGGGAGTTTGCCTATTACTTCAAAGTATTTCTGCAGTCACTTCCGGCCGTCATCGTGTGCCAGTTTGCGGCATTCTTTGCGGTCGGCATCTACCGCGGCATATGGCGCTATATGAGTACCAATGATGTTTTTCTGTATCTGAAGGCATCATTTATCGCAACGGCGTTGACGGTCGTAACGGTGACGTATCTCTACCGCTTCAAGGATTTTTCGAAAGGCATCTTTTTTATCGACTTCCTCTTGATAACCGGATTTCTCCTGGCGTCGAGGGGCTCTTTCCGTTTTTTTGTCGAGATTACCCAAAGAAAAACACTGAAAGGTGAAAGAGTTTTCATCTATGGCGCCGGTCGCGGGGGCGAGATACTATTAAGAGAAATTTTAAACAATAAAAGGCGCCAAATAAAGCCAATAGGATTCGTTGATGACGACGAACTGAAAACCGGAAAAAAGCTGATGGGTTATCCCGTCTTGGGAGCCCGCCAAGATCTGGATGCATTGATAAAACGATACCGGATAGACGGAATTCTGGTGTCGTTTCATGAAATATCTAGCTCCAATTACGATTCCCTCAAGGAATTTGGGCGTGTCAATAATATTTTCTTGAGACGATTCTCCATCCATCTAGAAGAGATTGACTTGGAACTCTAGTTCACCAAAAAGTCGCGAGTTCAACTATAGATGGCTAAGCAAAAAGGTTCATATACAAGGCGTGGTGTTTTTCAGAAACGAGGCTATACATGCAGTATGCCGAATGTCTGAAAAAATACTACAACACAGTAGATGGGACTTTTTACGACGCCATCAGCAATATGATTGGGAAGATTGGATTGAGCGCGAGTGATTGTTTTAGGCATCGAAACCTCATGTGATGAAACCGCCGTGTCTGTTGTGGCCGACGGCAAAAACATTTTTTCATCTCAGGTTGCATCTCAGATTGAAGTCCACCATCCATATGGGGGCGTGGTGCCGGAACTGGCCTCGCGACACCATATGGCCGCAATCATTCCCGTGTTAAAAGAAGCGGTCCGCAACTCCGGGATCTCTATTGAAAAAATCGATGCTTTGGCCGTTACGCAGGGACCGGGACTGGTCGGGTCCCTGTTGGTCGGTTTTGCATTTGCCAAAAGCTTGGCCTGGGCCATGGGTATTCCGTGGATCGGCGTCAACCACCTTGAAGGGCATGTCAATTCGATCTTTCTCGAACCCGACCCGCCCCCATTTCCATTTGTGGCACTTTTGGCCTCCGGGGGGCATACCCGTATCTATTATGTAATGTCTCATACCCGGATGGAGTGCATGGGGCAAACGCGCGACGATGCCGCGGGCGAAGCTTATGACAAGGTTGCCAAGATGCTCGGTCTCGGTTATCCGGGAGGGGTTGCCATCGATCGGATCGCGCATCAGGGCGATCCGCAGAAGATCAAATTTAAACGGACCTACCTTGACAAAGCAAGCTTTGACTTCAGTTTCAGCGGCATCAAAACAGCCGTGCGGCGATACATCCAGAACCATGAACCCGATTATCAGAAACAGATTCAAAATATCGCCGCCGGTTTTCAGGAGTCGGTCGTGGATGTTTTATCTTATAAGCTAATACAGGCGGCAGAAAGAAAGGCCTGTGGTCATGTGGCGGTAGTGGGGGGGGTGGCGGCAAACAATCGGCTGCGGGAGAAAATCAAAGCCGAAGCAGCTCCCGGCAGGTTGACAGTTCATATCCCGTCCGCGCATCTCTGTGGGGATAATGCCGCCATGATAGCTGCCGTAGGGTATCACTATTTAGTGGCCGGGAAAAGATCCCAATTAAGCGATGACGTTTATTCACGTGCCCCAAAATAGAGTTTAA
Organism: uncultured Desulfobacteraceae bacterium; assembly: GCA_964572695.1. Classification (GTDB taxonomy): domain Bacteria; phylum Desulfobacterota; class Desulfobacteria; order Desulfobacterales; family CAZHA01; genus CAZHAH01. Next base: position 4,223 of record CAZNFS010000084.1, on the reverse strand, counting down.
GGGTTCACGGGTTCAAAGGTTTACCCGCCTTTGGCGGCGCCGGAGGCGACCAGGTTCAGCGGTTCAAGGTTACGTCTAGTCCCCGAGAACTCCATGTTCTCCTTAACCCTGAACGTTGAACCCTAAACCTGTGAACGGTTACAATACATTTGTTTCAGGCGTAGTATTCTAGCCATAGATTCGTCTCCCATGACCCGCAGTCGTTCCGAATCCTGAAATCCCTTTACGATCGTTTCAAAAGCGGATTCGATTTTAGCGCTTCGGTGGCAGATAAGAGCAATGTCAATTCCGGCATCCATTATCTTTCGGGTTGCGGTTTTGATATCGTAATGTTTGGCAATCGCTCCCATATCCAAATCATCAGTCAGAACGAGACCGCCAAAGCCCATACGATCCCGCAGTATTTTTCGGGCTAGTATTCTGGAAAGGCTCGCGGGCCAGTCAGGATCAAGAGGGCGATAGCGCACATGGGACAGCATGATTCCGGCGACACCACAGTCGATGGCGGCTTGAAAAGGGAATAGATCCGTGGATTCGAGCGTGGCAAGATCGATATCGAGTTCGGGTAGATCCAAATGGGAGTCCAGGGAAGTTCGACCAATTCCCGGGAAATGCTTGGTGACGGAGATAATGTGGTTTTTTTGAAGATTTTCGATGACCTTAACGCCAAGGTCGGCCACCCAGGCAGGATCATGCCCGAAGGCCCTGCCGGCCATGACACTATTGCAATCCTTTGGCGCCACATCCATAACCGGCGCCATGTTCATATTGATTCCGACACCGGCAAGTTCTGAGGCAGTCACTTTGGCAAAGTGCTCAGCCCCCACATGGCTTTTCATACCGGGATTTCCGGAAAACTGGGTAAACGGTTCTTTTAAGCGTGCGACTTGTCCGCCTTCCTGATCGATAGCGATAAACAGGGGGGGCTGACCGCAGACTCCGGCATATTGCTGAACCGACTGGCATAAGCTTCTTATCTGGTCCGGAGATGAAAGGTTGCGGGCAAAAAGAATGATGCCGCCCACTTTTAAGGTTTTTATCAAAAACATCAGGTCATCGTTGAATTCGGTACCGTCAAAACCGACCATCAGACGCTGTCCCGCTCTTTGCTCCTCTGAGTATGTCTGCCCATCCATAATAGAACCCAACGTTTGAGATTGGTCTTTCATATTTTTCAACCCTTTGTAAAGCTCATTTATACAATTTGGGTTATTTGCGCAATTGATACTTTCTGACGGCCTTATTGTGGTCTTTTAAGTTGGAAGAAAACTGGTGCGTTTTATCTTTCCTGGAGACAAAAAAAAGATACCCTGTCTCTTTTGGAAAAAGGGCGGCTTCAATTGATTTGAGGCCCGGATTGGAGATGGGTCCCGCTGGAAGCCCCCTGATCATGTAGGTATTATAGGGTGTCAGGGTTCGCAGATGCTTGCGTTTAAGGTTGCCATTGAAGTTTTTGAGACCGTAAATTACGGTCGGATCGCTTTCCAGCCGCATCCTCTTTTTGATGCGATTGTGAAATACCGATGAGATCAGGGGGCGTTCGAATGGTGCGCCGGTTTCCTTCTCGATAATCGAGGCCAGCGTTATCACCTGGTGGATCGAAAATTTGAGCGCATTTGATCGTTTCCGAAATTCAGGTGAATAAATAGACTCAAAGCGCCTCATCATAGCTGTAATTATTTTTTCAGAGGGCGTATTTTTGGGGAAAAAGTAAGTATCCGGAAACAGATAGCCCTCAAAAGTATCGGCGTCGATTCCCATGGTCCGGGCAAAGGTAGCGTTGAGGGCGTGTTTTAAAAACACCTTGCGGGGTGCAAAACCTGCCTTTTCGATGATTGCCGCAATTTGGTCGATATTGTAGCCTTCAGGTACGGTCAATTTATGAAGCTGAACCCGTCCGCTTTCCAGTGTGCTTAAAACCGTGAGCGGCGACATGGTCGCTGAAAGAACATATTCGCCGGCTTTGATCTTTTTGTCATAACTCTTGATTCGCGCAAACAGCTTAAATTTAGTGGGGCTATTAATGATTTTCTTTTTAAAAAGCAACTCGGTGGTTTGTCTAAATCTCTGCCCCGGGCTGATTTCAACTAACAGCGGATTCGCTTTGGATGCAGCCGGGTGCCGGGCATAGAGGAGAAGATCCAGATAACCGGAGGCAAAGACCGAAAAAGAAATAAATGCGACCGTAATTAGAAATCTGGCAGTTGTTTTCACTTAGCGCCCATCCCTACGCTTCTATATAGAAGCTATCTCAAAAAAAGTCTTTTGGCCCAATCTCAGCGTTAGCCCTCGCTTCAAGTCCTCGACATACTTGAGTATGCCTGCGGGCTGAAGCTTGGTTCCGCCTTGACCTTGAACCAAAATCTTTTTTTTGAGATGACTTCTAGTGTCCGCATTTCTGAATTGAACATTTTTGAGTGCCATTAATGATTCGTGGATGGGCACTATATATGATTATGCGAAGATTTACAAATACCTATATTGAGCGATTGTTGAGTTTGGCGGAGATGCAAGGGGTTTTTAAAAGTTTTTGGTGAAATTTTTATTGCGACGCAGCGGTCTTTTGTATAAATCTATCGGAACGCGACGACAGGTGATGGATTGTTTGCAACCCTAATTTCTTAAAACCGCGCCGGCCCTTCAGAGGTCGCGCTTGTCGGACAAGGTGAATAGACATGCGTTTCTGGAGAGAACCGCTTGACCAGGACCGCCACAAAGTGCCCTATGGTATCGTCCATATAATCGAAGAACGGTGCAAGGGGTGCGGGTTCTGCGTGGAATTCTGCCCCCAGGAAGTCCTCATTATGTCAAAGGGCACCAATGCCAGAGGGTATCATCCCCCTGTGCATAAGGGCGCCGCCCATTGTATCAACTGCGGATTGTGCACCCTCCTTTGCCCGGATTTCGCCATTTACGTCGAGGATGGCGGTGTCCAGCCTCCGGACCAGATGACAGCGGCCGATCACAGCGGAGGAAAAGAATGAATGTGCCCGAAGGATTGATGCTGGGTGAGCATTTTATGTTGGGAGATCATGCCGCGGCCGAGGGGGCCATCATGGCCGGCTGTCGTTTTTTTGCCGGTTATCCCATCACGCCTGCCACCGAAATTGCCGAACGAATGTCCATGCGGCTGCCACAGGCACGCGGAGTCTATATCCAGATGGAAGATGAACTGGCCTCCATGAATGCGATCCTGGGCGCTTCCTGGGCAGGTGTCAAATCCATGACGGCGACCAGCGGTCCCGGTTTTTCATTGATGATGGAAAATCTGGGCCTTGGTATTATGACGGAGACGCCTTGCGTGCTGATCAATGTCCAAAGGGGCGGGCCATCCACCGGACTACCCACTTTAGTGGGGCAGCAGGATATGATGCAGGCACGCTGGGGCTCCCACGGTGATTATGAGATCATCGCCCTGTCTCCCACTTCCCCCCAGGAACTTTTTGATCTTACGATTCGAGCATTTAATCTTTCCGAGAAATATCGTACCCCGGTACTGGTAATGACCGATGCTGAAGTGGGACACATGACCGAGAAGGTTGTCATACCGCCCGCCGAAGAGATTAAAATTAACGAGCGTCCCCAGGTTCGAAAGGGGGAAATGCCCCCGGATCATTTTCGGATTTATGGCGAAAACGCATCCGCTGCCGGCGGCGGGCATGTGTCGCCGATGGCGGTCGCCGGAGAGGGGTATCGGATTCATGTGACCGGACTGACTCATGATCAGCGGGGATATCCCGGGATGAATGTGGAAACCCAGGCATGGAATGTGGATCGAATTATGAACAAAATCCGCGCCCATCATGATGATATCATCCAGATGGAAACGCAGCATTTGGACGACGCGGAGGTTGTGCTCGTCTCATATGGAATTTCCGCCCGAACCTCATTATGGCCCATTGAACTGGCCCGCAGGGAAGGGATCCGGGTCGGTTACCTTCGGCTCATAACGGTCTGGCCCTTTCCCGAGGAAAAAATCAAAGCGCTGGCGAGGCAGGTTCGGGGTTTCGTTGTACCGGAAATCAACATGGGGCAGATGGTTCGGGAGGTGGAGCGGTGTGCTGCGGGCCGTGCGGTGGTGTATGGTGTGCATCGCGCTGGCGGAGATATTTTAGAACCCCGCAAAGTGCTGCATGCAATCCGGGAGGCGGCCAAAGCCTGAGGGTCTCGTAAAAAGTCGCGGGTTCAATTATGGATGGCTAAGTAAAAAGGTTCATATACAA
>CAZNFS010000083.1:10764-12720 GCA_964572695.1 uncultured Desulfobacteraceae bacterium | reverse complement strand
TGCTTATTCCAATAGCTTAAATCCATCCTCTACGGCAATTTTCCGCCCTCGAATAAGATCTGGGAGGGGGTTTATTTATTATTTCTTCTTTCGCTTCTGTTTTTTATCGTAACGCGCCTGCTTTTCTTTTACCGTATACCCGATTTTTTTCTTGGGCTTGTTTTCAATTTGAAGCAGCTTATCTAAAGCTTCAAAAATAATTCCAAATCGTTCTTCAGCTACCTGCTTAAATTCTTCCAACTCCCTCCTCAGGTCTTTATTGTCAAGAAGCGCCTTGCGGAGTCCCATAAATGTCCGCATTATTTGGATATTTACTTGAACAGCCCTTTCGCTCTTCAAGACTGAAGAAAGCATAAGGATGCCATGTTCTGTAAATGCAAATGGAGAAATGCGTAAACCCATTATATCTTGATTGGAGGTCGCAAATTGCGATCTCCAATTTATTAATTCCTCTTTGGTGAGTTCAAACATGAAATCTTCCGGAAATCTTTCGATATTCCTTCGAACCTGTTCCTTTAAACGTTTTGTTTCCACGCCATAAAGCTCTGCCAAATCCCTATCCAGCATAGTTTTTGTGCCTCGTATGAGGTATATTTTACCTGCAATCCTTTCAATCAGTACCAGTTCAGTCATTTTAAGTTGCTCTTTTCCAAAGTTCCGTTTTGCATAACGGTGGACAGGGGGGACATGAAAGTTCGATCCTTCATATCGAAAGCAAAAAACCCCACTTCTCTTCTGAAAAGAAACGGGGTTTTCATTTTCAATCCATGGCAGCCTCAATACAAGGTGCTCAGTTTCGTACAAATTTAATTTGAAATACGGGGAATCGAGTTAAGCTTTTATCATAACTATAAAAAATTACAAGGATTATTAATTAAGGATACGATGAAGGTCAAACCTGATAATTCACCAATAAAATGCCTATATAAAATGGGGATTACGGGAAGGAAAAGGGGAAGTTTAAGATCCCGGGACGTAAAAGGGGACGTTGGTTCCAAAGCAATTTATCCACGAAAGATGTAATTTAGTTACATCCGTTCCTGATAACTCAAAACGTCAGTGGCATACCGTCATATTACATGAAAAAGCATCAAGTGAATAGAAACATTTTGTATTGGGCCAAGAAGATTCGCTTTTCTTCTCCAAGCGCTTCAGACAGCCTGAATCGATTTTCGGTAAATTTTTTAGCTGGAAGCCGCCTGGGATGAACGGTATCAGAGCCGCTTTGGTTTTTGGAGGCCCTATGTGATGGACAATTCTTTTCCTTGACACACAAGCGCACTTTTGCCATACAAAATCTTATAAAAAACAACTTCTTATCCTTTTATCTTTATCCTTAAAAACTCCTGGTTTTGTCAGTTTCGCCGAATGACGGCATATAGACCCATTTTCTTTTTTAATGCAAAATGAATAGGGGGGAAAGATGCCAAAGCAGGTTGTAATCCAAGCCGACCTTGCCCGGTTGATGCAGACGGAATGGAAACTAAAAAAAATTGGTTGGACTAAACAACCTATCAAAATCGAGATAGATTTTGACAAGGGGCTTTATGCCAAACTGGACGAAGACCCATTACTACAGGCAAAACTCTGGGAAGCCGCCTCGGAGTGCTATTATGATTTTATTGCCAAGTGCAAAAAGACCTTTACCGCAACCGACAAGCAGATAATCAGCATCGAAAATGCGGTGGCCGATCTAGGGCCTGCAAAAACCCTCGCCAAAATAAAGACCGCGCACAAAAAAATGGGCACCGATATCATGGCCCATCAGAAAAACCTGGAAAAGGCCGTTCCCAAGGCCGTGATGGATGCATGGAAAAAAATTGTAGCGAAAAATAAATCCTACCGTAATTATAAAATTAAATCCGTGGTTTCAATCGGACTGCGGACCGCGGCGGTCACCTTCGCGGTCATTGGCTTGTTTTCAAACCCGTTTACGATCGGACCGGGACTTCTGGC
>CAZNFS010000083.1:0-10754 GCA_964572695.1 uncultured Desulfobacteraceae bacterium | reverse complement strand
CGGAGTTCTATCGGTTTATAATGACACCGTAAAACTTGCAAAGGCAGCAGAACCTTTCCGGGAAAAAACCGAAAAAAAAATCAATGCCTTGCAAAAGCGTTACCTGAAAAGCGGCAAAGCCGCACTTTCCGGAAAGGATTTTTCCGCCACCATGTTCAAAACCGTTTTTGGGATGGGTAAGAGCACGATCTCTTCCTGCCAAAAAGATGTCAAACAGTATCTTAAGAAACTTATCGGAGTTGATCAGAATGCTCACAAGGTTGCCCTGGAACTGAACAAAGCCTTGAAAGCGATGGACAAGATGCCCCGGCGCGGCCCGGACGCCATCGTGGATCTGAACACACCCATGACGAAGTTGGCCGCATCCATGACCGAGCTTTTAAATACCGTTGTCCAGATGGAGGAACAAATCACCAAGGGCGAAAAATGGGCTGCTGCAACGGAACCGCTTCTTAAGGCGTTGGCCGATAAAAAATATGTGGCGGTTACCGTTATCGAAAAGCTTTTCACGACCGCTCTGGCTGCTTCAAAGGTAGGAGTCGACTACCAGGACGTAGGTAAACTGGCTAAAAGCGGTATGAAAATCGCAGGTAATGCGGTTAAAGGGGCCAACGGTCTCTACCATAACTACCAGATGTATGAGAAGGAGCGGCAGGCCGTTTCCAAAAAACTCAAATCCTTGGCACATTGAATGACTGCTCTTCCAACAAACGGTGGTTGGATGCGGTAGCGGCCTCATCCTTGACATACAAGCGATTTTATCCAATAACTTAGTCGGTTGATATATCCGCTTTATAACTAATCGGTTAAATGCCCATTTAGACAATTCATAAAATATTCAATAATATCCGTCAGATTCAGGATTTGACTGCTTCCGGCACTAGCCGGCACAGCCGAATCATCTGAAGGCGGGATGAGCGTTTCGACATAACGCTCGACACGTATCGGCATCCCTTCATATAGATCAGGTGTATTGGAAATAATTCCTCTAATCTGATAATCGAATTCAGCCCGTGACGCGTCAGTGGCGCTTTTTCTCTGAGAAATGATGATCTTATACCGCTCGATCGGCACGGTCGCATTTTTTGAGCTCTTGGTGACAATATCATGATTGGCTAAAAATTCTTCCGATTCAAGCCAGCCCGTCAAATCGTCAATAATCTCCTTTGCAGCCGGAATACTATATTTTAGTTCGGAAACCAGAAACCCGGCCAGGTAAACCCGAAATGCATCTTTCAGGGTGTACTGGCGGGCAAATCCGGACTGCAGACCGCCCAGGGGGTCGGGCGGAAGGAACTCGCGTGACCATCTTTTCCATTTGGCCAGATTGAGGCCGAATTTTTGAGCCAACTCCCTGTTTGTATAAAAGTTTATCATGGTTTTTTTACCTGAATACAGTTTTTATGCAAGATTAAGGTATTAGCTTGTTATATCAATAGCACAATTATTTTTCTCTTGTCAATCGATAATGGAGCGTTATATTATTGAGATTATGAATTTTGAAATAGATGCATTATCCGGAACACGTCAAATCACAACCGGTCAGGCAAACACGGACATATAAGAATTGAAGTCGAATTTTAAAAAATCCGAGATCCAGGAACCGATCGCCATTATCGGCATGGGATGCCTTTTTGCCAAGTCACCCGGCTTAAAAGAATACTGGCGTATGATATACCGTGGTGTCGACGGGATCATCGAAGTGCCGGAGACGCATTGGGGAATTGACGACTATTTTGACCCGGATCCCAAAAAACCGGATCACGTCTACTGCAAACGGGGCGGCTTTTTGCCACCCGTTATGTTTGATCCGACTGAATTCGGCATACCGCCATCGACGCTTGAAGCGACGGATTCATCTCAGCTTTTGGGATTGATTGCCGCTCAAATGGCTCTCCGGGATGCCGGCTACCTGCATCGAAATGACTCTATCAAGGACCGAACCAGCGTTATTCTGGGTGTAACCGGGACCCAGGAACTGGTCATTCCGCTAAGTTCAAGACTCGGGCATCCCATATGGCGCAGGGCGCTTGAGGATTCCGGGGTTTCACCCGCAAAAACCCGCTCGGTGATGCAGAAAATTTCAGATGCCTATGTGCCCTGGCAGGAAAATTCCTTTCCGGGACTTTTAGGAAATGTGGTTGCGGGCCGTATCTGCAATCGGCTCGACCTGGGCGGAACCAACTGTGTCGTGGACGCCGCCTGCGCCAGTTCTTTAGGTGCCATCCATCTCGCTCTGATGGAACTTTCAGCCGGGCACAGCGATCTTGTGGTTACCGGCGGCGTCGATACCCTCAATGACATTTTCATGCATATGTGCTTTTCAAAAACCCTGGTCCTTTCGCAATCCGGAGATGTACGCCCTTTCTCCAAAGATGCGGATGGGACCGTTCTGGGTGAGGGCGTGGGCCTGCTCGTTTTGAAAAGGCTCAAAGACGCGCAGCGCGACGACGATCGAATTTATGCCGTCATAAAAGGCATCGGTTCTTCAAGTGACGGCAAATCGCAGAGCATATATGCGCCCCGAATCGAAGGACAAGCCCGGGCACTTCAGGCGGCTTATCAAAAGGCGGGTCTGAATCCCCATACCGTTGAACTCGTTGAGGCGCACGGCACGGGTACCCGCGTAGGCGACAAGGTCGAATTCGAGACCCTGTGTCATGTTTTTAAAACTTCGGATGATGTATCCCAAAACCACCCCAACGGCTGCGCACTCGGTTCGGTCAAATCGATGATCGGCCATACCAAAGCCGCGGCCGGATCAGCGGGCCTGATCAAAACGGCGCTGGCGCTTTATCACAAAGTCCTGCCCCCGACCCTGAAGGTCGAACATCCCGATCCCGAGCTAAAGCTCGATCAGAGTCCCTTTCATCTGAGCGCAGACAGACGCCCCTGGCTTTCACAATCTGAACATCCGCGACGGGCCGGGGTGAGCGCCTTCGGTTTCGGCGGGAGCAATTTCCATTTGGTGCTTGAAGAATATTCACCTTCCAAACCGGAGGCCGCCTGGGATGGATCGGTTGATATCTTCGCCTTGTCCGGGAAAGACCATCGCGAGCTGGTCAACCGGCTGTCACAATTGAAGGAGATCCTCACACCGGAAGTGTCGGAAGCCGATATTGCCCTTCAGGCCGACGAATCACGCTCAAATTTCAGCACCCAATCCCCTTTGCGACTCCTTTTGCTGCTTGAAAAGTCACTGACGCATAGCGACCCGGTGACGGAGCTGCGCGCACTTTGCGAAAAAGCCGCCAAGCTCCTTAAACAAAACCGCGACCGCAGTTCCTGGCATCAGGATAATATCTTCTTTGGCAGCATCAAACCGCAGCAAAAACCGGCCTTTCTTTTTCCGGGCCAGGGCAACCAGTATGTGAATATGGGACGCGATGTGACCTGTATTTTTCCGCAAGCCTTAAATACGATTGAACTGGCAAATCAGCGTTTTGACGGCGCGCAACGCCTGAGCGACTATATTTATCCGCGCCCCGGCCAAACCGAAACCGAAAAAAACCGCCAGATGGAATTGCTGCGGCGCACCGAAATCGCCCAACCGGCAATCGGCGCTGTCAGCCTGGCCATGTTGAAAGTTTTGCAAACCTTCGGCATCACCCCGGCGGCCGTATGCGGGCACTCCTTTGGAGAGTTAACCGCCTTGTGTGCCGCAGGCTGGATAGCAGAAAAGACCTTCTTTGACCTGGCAGTCGACCGGGGCAAATTTATGGCCGCGGCCGGCCACCGGAACGATCAGGACAGGGGCGGCATGCTGGCCGTGATGGCTCCTTTGGACGACATTACCGCGATCATCCGTCAAATCGGTGCGGACATCCTCCTGGCCAACCGTAACAGCCCGAACCAGGGGGTTTTATCCGGTACTTCCGAAGCCGTGTTAAAAGCGGAAACGATGTGCAAAGAGAACGGATTTTCTGCGATCAGGCTTCCGGTTTCGGCGGCTTTTCACAGCCCCCTGGTCAAAGATGCACAGGAACCTTTCCAAAATGTTCTCAATAACGTCAAAATAACTCCTTCAAGCATTCCGGTTCTCTCGAATACGTCGGGTGATCATTATCCCCCGGATTCAGATCAAGCAAAAGCGCTTTTGGGACGACACTTGCTGCAACCCGTTAATTTTTTAAAAGAAATCGAAAATATATATCAGTCCGGAATCCGAACATTTATCGAAATCGGACCCAGGGCGGTGTTAAGCGGTCTGGTCAAGTCGACAATATCGGATAAACAGACCGATGTCCTGGCGCTGGACGCCTCTTCCGGAAAGCGGTTCGGACTCACCGATCTGGCGCAGGTTCTTTGCCGACTGGCAGCGTCGGGCCACACGGTCGATCTGACAAAATGGGAAACAGCACCCCCAAAACAGCGTAAAAACCGGATGCGGATCCCGATCCTGGGCACAAATTACCGCGCTGCCGATACACCGGAGAGCCCCCCGCCCGACAAAAGGGAAAAAGGACAGCTGAAAGCAGAAAAGCGGCTTCGCCCGGAAGATCATCACCACAACCCAAAACCCACACATCAATTCGAGCACCCAAAAGCCATACAGAGAGATGTCATGAAGAAAAACAATCCGGCCCTTACGAACGCCTTTGAGGTGGTTCAGGAAGGACTCAAATCGATGCAGGCCCTTCACCAGGTGACTGCCGAAGCCCATCAAAAATTCCTGGAAACGCAGGCCGAAGCCAGCCGAACGCTTCAGGTCATGATGGAGAAAACCGAGCAACTGGCCGAAGCCGCCCTCGGGCTTGAGCCAAGGCCCCGGTCTTACAGGGAAACCGGGCCAGGCCAACCCGTTTCGGAAGCCCGGCCGGCGACGGAAGAAGCTCAACCCGTGGCGGGAATTCCCCTTGCGGCACCGGCGCTTTCAACACCGATCGAATCATCCGAAATAGACTCAACCCCGGTTCTTTCCGATCATCATGATCAACCTCTGCCCGATGATGCCGCCCCACCGCCGGTGAAGAGCGATATAGAAGAAATCACGCATCATATTTTAGAAGTCGTCAGCCAGCTCACCGGGTATCCGGATGAAATGCTGGGAATGGATATGGACATTGAATCCGATCTGGGCATCGACTCCATCAAACGGGTTGAGATCCTTTCGACCCTGGAAGAAAAGGTTCCCGACCTTCCCACGATCCCGCCCGAAATGCTGGGACGCCTGAAAACGCTGGGCCAAATTGCAGCTTACCTGGCCCAGTCTTCATCAGCTGAAGAATCAGATGCAGAAACAGCTTTACAAAGGGAGGCCCCTGCCCCAGATGAGATGACGGCTGAAGAAAACCCGCCCACGGTGGAAAGAAGAGTCATCCGCCTAATTGAAGAACCGGTTCAGACGGGTGCCGCAAGTTCGATCCCCCACGGTCGCCGTGTTTATGTCATCGAGGATGACAGCGGACTCAGTGAAATGATTGCGGCTCAATTTCGAACGATGGAAGTCGATGCGGTCTGTCTGCCCTATTCCGATTTCAGCAGCCAAAACGATCTGTCGAATTTGGGCGGTCTGATCATTCCCTACCTCCCGGAGACTTCCGGCTGGTTGAAGGAGGCCTTTCGCATCACCCGCATGGCGGCTCCCGGACTTTTGGCCTCGGCCCAGTCAGGCGGGGCCCTGTTTGCAACCATTACACGCCTAGACGGTGCTTTTGGATTTAAACGGGCCCCCTTCCATAATCCGGACCAGGGCGGCCTGGCCGGACTGGCAAAAACAGCTGCCCTTGAATGGAGCGGTGTGACATGCCGCGCCTTTGATATCGACTGCGACCCGCATGCTTATGATGACATCGCCCGGATGGTGGTGACACAGCTTTTGGACTCCGATCCATCCGCACCGGTTGAGATCGGTCTCGACTCACATCTAAAACCCGGCTTCAGATACCGGCTTGATTTAGAATCCAAGCCTTTCCCGGAAGGTGAGACAAACATTACCCCGCAGGACGTGTTTATCATAACCGGCGGTGCCCGGGGCGTAACGGCCGCTGCGGCCATGGCCCTGGCCCGGGAAGCAAATCCGAAGCTGGCCCTTTTAGGGCGGTCGCCGGCACCGACACCGGAGCCGGATTGGCTGTCTCCACTGACAGATGAAGCGTCCATTAAAAAAGAGATCCTGGCACATGAATTTGATGATGTCCCGGCTTCGCCCCTGAAACTTGAAGAAAAATACAAAGCCTGGATGGCCAATCGTGAAATTTCCGCAAACCTGCAAATGCTCGCGCGACTGGGTTCAACAGCCGCGTATTACACCGTCGACATTCGTGATATCGATCCGGTAAAAACAGTTATCGAAGCGGTTCAGCGCCAAATGGGACCGGTGACCGGTCTGATTCACGGCGCCGGGGTACTTGCGGATCACCTTATTGCGGATAAAACCACAGAACAGTTTGAGCGGGTATTCGATACCAAAATTAAAGGACTTCGAAATCTCCTGGACGCAATCGATGCGGAAAACCTGAGATATCTGGTTTTTTTCTCATCCGTTGCCGCGCGCATGGGCAACAGGGGTCAGGTCGATTATGCCATGGCCAATGAAGTCCTCAATAAAATTGCGCAGTTCGAATCCCAGCGCCGGCCGAATTGCCGCGTCGTGTCCGTTAACTGGGGCCCCTGGGATGGCGGAATGGTTTCACCCGCTCTGAAGCGCGAATTTGGCAAAAAGAATATCGACTTGATACCCATAAACCAGGGAGGGCAATGCCTGCTCAACGAAATGCGGGGGGAAGCCAATGATGCGGTGGAGGTCATTATTGGCGCAAATATGACAGCGGTTCCGATCCCGAAGCCAGCACAGACGCAAACCGAAAAACTGTTGCTCACATGCCAGCGTGAACTCGAGCTGGAACTGTATCCAATTCTGAAATCACACATGCTGGATCAAACACCGGTGGTCCCCTTTGCGCTGATATCCGAATGGCTCGGCCACAGTGCGCTGCATGAAAATCCGGGTCTCGTTCTGCAGGGGCTTGATGATCTGCGGCTTTTCAATGGGATCAAACTCGATCAGGAAAAAAAGACCATCCGCCTGATGGCCGGAAAAATCAAGCGCAAAGGCCGCGATTTTGAAGTCGCGGTCGAGATTCGAGACGGTTTTCAAGAGGGTCAGGAGTTAATCCATTATGGCGCCAAGGCAATTTTAACAGACCAGCTGTCCACTCCGCCGCAGTTCCGCAAACCATCGCATTTTGATTCAAACGGTTATCAAAAAAGCGTCGGGGAAATCTATGAACAAATCCTGTTTCATGGTGCCGATCTGCACGGACTTCGAAAAATCACCCACCTTTCCGCCAAGGGCATGATCGCCAAGATCGCCGCAGCGCCCTCCCCTGAAAAATGGATGTCGAATCCATTGAGGAGCACCTGGATCGGCGATCCGCTTGTTCTTGACACAGCGTTTCAGATGGCGACAGTCTGGTGTTTTGAACAATCCGGCGCTGTTTCCCTCCCGAGCTACGCTTCTCAGTATCGTCAATATCGCGGACAGTTTCCTTCCGAGGGCGTCACCGCTATTTTGGAGGTTAAAAATGTATCCGATCATAAAATGATTGGAGACTTTACGTTTGTGGACTTAAATGATAAAATTGTGGCTCAAGTGTTCGGCTACGAGGCCATTATGGACGGTTCCCTTTTTAAAGCATTTAAACCAGAATCTAAATAGTGTCCATCCAGAAATGGTCTTTTTTTGCGTAGTACGGCGTTCTCCGCAGGTCTCCTGTTGCGACGTACACTGAGTACGCCTCACCGCAAACCCTTGTGCGGCCTTGTACTACACAAAATATCCGCATTTCTGAATTGGACACTTTCTATCTCGGGAGAAAATGAAAATACACCGCTTTGCCGTCGTTTTTTGTTTTATCATTCTGCTTACGTGTCCTCAGGATACCAATGCCCGTAATATCATATTGCTGACCGGTGAATACGCACCTTATGTTTCCGCCGGCATGGACAATTACGGCTTTACGGCCGAAGTCATATCCTATGCCTTTCTGTCGGTTGGGATCGAAACCGAATTTAAATTTACATCATGGGAAAAGGCTGAAAAGAAAATCGCCAGCGGTAAATATTTCGCTTCTTTTCCACACAAACGAACCATTGAAAGGCAAAAATTCGCTTATTTCTCCGATCCCATTGCCCGGTCCAAGAGCATTTTTTTTTACATGAAAGGAAATATTAAAACCGTCGATTTTGAGGTGATCCGGGATCTGAAAACGTATAAAATTGCCGGGGTTAAAGGATATTATTATGTTCCCATGTTCAAACGCGCCCAATTAAATGTCAGCTATTCAAGCAATTCTGAAATTGCTTTCAAAAAGCTGTATCTGGAGCAGGTCGATCTTGTACCGGAAAACGAATTTGTCGGCTGGCTTATCATCGAAAAGCTTTTTCCGGATGAAAAGTGGCGCTTCGGCGCTTCTCTGAAGGCGCTGAATGAAGATTCGCTGCATCTCATGGTGTCCAAGAAAAACCCCGACGCCATGGTCGTGCTCAAGAAATTCAACCAGGGCCTGAAAAACATTATTAAAAAAGGAATTTATCGGAGTCTTCTAAAAAAATATATCAAACACGCCGATATCAAAATGCCTCGATCAACTTTCTGATTTTTATAGGATATTTTCAAATCCGACTCTCTATCATTCATCAAAATTCCAACAAACTTGAAATGGTCAAAATGAGAATTACGAAACAAAAATGGTCCATTTATCTGCTGCTCCTCGGAATAATGCTGGTATTTGTATTCCTGTCACCGGCCCTGGCCGAGAAATCCGAGAACGCTGACTTCGATGTTATCTTTTCGATAAACCATTTGGGAAAGACGTTAAGTCTGATCGACGACCTGATGGGGTACGATCCTGAAAAACCATTTGAATCTCCCACAAACCTGTTGCGGGTCATGATTCAAGGAACGAAATGGATCGATCCGTCCCGCCTGGTTACGATCGGCGTCAAACTTGAGAACCCCAAAATCAAAACCGCAGTCCTTATCCCCTATACACGGCCCAATAAAAACTTTCGCGCAATTTACAAACCGATAGTCGGTCCGGACTATTATTTTTTATCCCTGCCACCCCATAACGCACGGTCTTTTTCCAAGGAGAGCATCGAGGCGCTTTTGGCGATATCGAATTCAGACCAAAAAAAATCTTTATATCTGAATTTTAATCCGCACACCCTCCTGACCCAAAAAAATGCCCCCATCGAACAATTTTTGGCTTCTCTGAAAGATATGCCTCAACCCCCGGATCAAAAAGAAAAGGGAATGACGCCACAGGATCTTCGCCACCTGATCATGGCCCTGATAGATCACGCCTCCCAGCTGAAGTCCATCGGATTGGGATTTGATCTTACCCCTAAAGGGCTGACTTCATCCATTGAGGCCACGGCTCGTCCGAATACTGATGTATTCGCGCTTTTTTCGCAGTCTTGTGAAAACACTTATTTGTTCGATTATCGTCCCCAATTTCAAATCAACATCAGATCCGGCTGTCATGACTTCAAAGAGATAATTCGGTTTAATGACGCCATTTTCGGCAAATTTTATAAGCAAATCGGGTTCGATTTTGCTGCCTTTTCACAGATCAGCGATGAATTTACCGGCGAGATGGCGGCGGGCATGTCCCTGGCTGAAGAAGGAATCGAATTTGAGATGATGATGGTCCTTGCCCGTCCGGACATATCAGGTGCATTCCTGGTAAAAGAATATTTGCCGTGGCTGACAAATTTGAACCACGAAATTACCGTCAGGATGGAAAAAGATTCGGGTCAGAAAATTGAACCCGTCTTTACCAGAACCCAAGACAGCAAGGTTGCAGAGCATGAGGTCATCGGTTTTAAAGTCCGAATTCCGTCGTCCGGCGATAAAATGACCACTCCGCTGCAGGAAACCCTTAAAGAGCTTTTCGAATATGAAGTGCGGATGACAACCCATGGGAATCTACTGCTCGCCGCCGGTGACGACAAACAGCTTCATAATTTACTTTTGCAAGCGAAGGCGCTTAAACCGAAACCTTCCCCGGCACCTCGACTTGCTTTTGATCTTGATATGTCTAAATACGTTCAACTGCTGCAAAAAACATTAAACATGAGCGGCCCCCCCACAGAAATGGGGCGCATAAACGCGACTGTTTGGATGGCTGATGGCCGCGCCACGTCCACGACCACTATTCAAACCCGAGACATCAAGACGCTGATCGCTTTATATCAAAAAATAGAGATGATTAGATCCGGTATTGCTTCCTCCAAAACCAAACTCTGAAAAGGATGCCGCGCTGATTTTTATGAGTCGCAATTCAGAAAAAAACCGCGCAGAAGGACCAAGACCGCCAATCGCCGTGGTGGGGATGGCCGGCGTATTTCCGGGTGCTCCTGATATCGATCGATTCTGGCATAATATTATCAACAAAAAAGACGCGGTGATCGACATACCTGAGGAGCGCTGGATTGTTCCCCCCGATGTCGTCCGTGCCGACGCTCCCCTGCCCGACAAAACCTATTCCCGACGTGCCTGTCTGATTCGCGATTTTCGTTTTGATCCGGCCGGTTTTCCGTTTGATCCCGGACTGTTGGAGCGTCTGGATCCGCTTTATCATCTGGTTTTACGGGCCGGGAAAACCGCATTTTCGCAAGTCAAACCGGACCGTTCCAGCGGCAAAGTCTTACAGAAACGCACCGGAACGATTCTGGCCGCGATTGCGCTGCCTACCGATGCGGCTTCGACTGTCGCCCGCAAAACACTGGGCCTTGCATTTGAAGAC
>CAZNFS010000082.1:0-12766 GCA_964572695.1 uncultured Desulfobacteraceae bacterium | reverse complement strand
TGATTTTTTCATTAACAGAGTCGATCTGATTCATTAACAAACTGGTAATGCTCCCCAATCGATTTTGTGGCCAGGTACGGTGGCGAGGAATTCGTGGCACTTCTTCCAGAAACAGATTCCGAGGGTACCTTAATAGTGGCCGACAAAATGCGAAATGATATTGAGGCCCTCGAGATTGAACATTCATCCTCCGCCGCCGCAAGGCAGGTTACCCTAAGTCAGGGAGCAACGACTGTCGTTCCAACCCCAAACGCGGCGCCCTTAATGCTGATTGAAGCCGCCGACAAGGCGCTTTATGAGGCAAAAGAGGAAGGACGTAACCGACTAAAAAGCACCCTGATCTCTGGAGTCCCCTATTTAGTTCCCATCCACGGGAAAATAATGGAACTCTAAAGCGTCCAATTCAGAAATGTGGACAATATTTAAAAGCAGTCTCACGGGAATATAATGAAGCAACCTAGAAAAAACAAAGTGCTGCTGGTAGATGATATCAAAGCGGATATAAATATCCTTTATCATGCACTTAACGATGAGTATGCACTTGAATTTGCCTTGAACGGAGAAAGCGCCTTGAAACGGGTTGAATCCTGGCTACCAGACCTGATTCTGCTTGATGTCCTCATGCCGGGCATTGACGGTTACGAGGTGTGCAAAAGACTAAAAGCGGATAAGCAAACAGAGAATATTCCTGTTATTTTTATAACCTCAAAGAGTGAGGAAGAAGACGAATCCAAAGGGTTCCATCTGGGCGCCGTCGATTATATAACCAAGCCCTTCAGGTTGCCGATTATAAAGGCCAGACTGCGCACGCACTTAAAAATTCAGGAATTGATTGACGAGCTTCGCGAAGCCCTATCTGAGGTTAAGCGGCTGAGCGGGCTTGTGCCCATCTGTGCCAGCTGTAAAAATATCCGTGACGATGAGGGGTGCTGGGAGTTTTTAGAAAAATACATCCAGGATCGTTCCGAGGTTCAGTTCAGTCACGGTATCTGCCCGGAATGCGTTAAAGTACTATATCCTGAATTTGATCATACTTAGTTCTACTTTGTCACATTTCAGACAAAGCATCAGGGAGCGTCCTAAATGAGTTGGAAAAAAATAACCATTGGTAAAAAAATAGGCCTGGGATTTGGTTTTGTATTGCTGCTGCTGGCCCTTAGCGGTCTGCTGAGTTATTCCGGTGTTGATGGAATTGTTAACTATGCAAAACAAGTCATTAACGGCAATAGTATAGATGGATATTTGGCCCAGGTTGAAGTGGATCACCTGAACTGGGCTAACAAGGTTAACGCGCTGTTGGCTGATCATAATGTGTCCAAACTGACGGTCGAAACAGACGACCAAAAATGTGGGTTCGGCCTGTGGCTGTACGGCGAAGGGAGCACGCAGGCGCAAAAATGGGTGCCAAGCCTTGCTACCTTGCTCAAAGGGATAGAGAAACCGCACCGACAATTGCACCAATCGGCCATTGAAATCAGCGATCACTATCACAACATAGACGAGGCTTTACCAAGCCTGTTGGTGGCCAAAGAATTAGAACAGTTAAGATGGGTGGATATAATAAAAGCGCTTTTTTTGAAAAACTTGCCCGCCCTTATTATTGAAACCGATGCCCAAAAAAGTAATTTTGGTGAATGGCTCTATGGCGGGGGCGCCAAGAGAGCCGTGACAGGACATAAAGCCTTGGGGCGGATTTTAGAAAAGGTCAAAGAATCTCATCAAAAGCTCAACCAAGCAGCGATTTCAATTCAAAAAACCTACCGCCAAATACATCCCGGACTTGCAGGGATTTTAGAAAGTTGTTTAGCCGAATATCGCAAATGGGCTGCCAATATCTCCATATCCATCATTGAAGAGGCCGAAGAGCTGGATGTTGAGCTGAATCCGGCCCAGAGTGGCTTAAGCAAATTTTTGGCCTCTGATATGGCCGCTGCTTATCTGAAAAGCTTTCCCGAGTTGAAATCTGCTCTTGGGGCGGCAATCGGATTACAAAAACGATTGTATGGTTCTGCCGTTGAGATCAACGATGCCTTGAATGAATCGGAAAAAATTCAAGCCGAGACGAAATTCATTGATCATCTTTTGCCTGCCATGGAGGAGTTGAGTAGACATTTGCAAGATGCCATCGATGCCGAAACTTCTCTTATTGGAGGTCAAAAGGCTGCCAAGCGTATCTATGATACTCAAATTGTGCCCAACTTAGACCAATTCATGGAAATATTTAAAGCCGCAAAAGCCGAGGCCGACCGTCTGGTGAACGGCAACAAGGAAGCGAATCGTATTTATGCCTATAAGACCCTT
Source organism: uncultured Desulfobacteraceae bacterium (assembly GCA_964572695.1). Lineage (GTDB taxonomy): Bacteria > Desulfobacterota > Desulfobacteria > Desulfobacterales > CAZHA01 > CAZHAH01. The sequence continues at coordinate 10,465 of CAZNFS010000082.1, read as the reverse complement.
CCGGCCCTTCAGGGTATCCAGAATCTTTTGCAAAAGATTCGCACCGAAACAAAAAATAGCACCACAACCGACGAAGTCATGCTTGAGGCGGCCCAATATACCAAACGCAATGTGACGCTTATCGCTCTTTTGGCCATCATTGCCGGTATCCTGATCGCATTTTTGATCGCCCGGGGGATCATAAATAGGCTCCAGAGGGTCTCAGATCAGATGAATAGTAGTGCGGGGCTTGTGGCATCCGGTGTGGGGCAGGTCTCCTCCTCCAGCCATTCTCTGGCCGAAGGCGCATCCGAGCAGGCGGCATCCATCGAAGAGACGTCATCCTCATTAGAAGAGATGTCCGCCATGACAAGACAAAATGCTGAAAACGCTCAGCAGGCCGATAATCTCATGCGAGAGGTCAATACAGTTGTCGGTCATGCAAACGATTCAATGCTTAAATTGATAAGCTCAATGGAGCAGATATCCAAAGCAAGTGAAGATACATCCAAGATTATCAAGACCATTGATGAGATCGCTTTTCAGACCAATCTGCTTGCGCTTAATGCAGCAGTAGAAGCGGCCCGGGCCGGTGAGGCCGGGGCCGGATTTGCGGTGGTTGCCGATGAGGTCCGAAATCTGGCCATGCGTGCGGCCGATGCAGCCCAAAATACAGCCGATCTTATCGAGGGGACGGTAAATAAGGTGGGGGATGGATCAGAGCTTGTCAACGGAACGAACCAGGCTTTTTCTGAAGTGGCGCAAAGTGCTTCCAAGGTTAGTGCACTGGTGGCTGAAATTTCGATATCCTCCAACGAACAGGCTCAGGGCATAGAGCAGGTAAATAAAGCGGTAGTGGAAATGGACAAGGTAACCCAGCAAAATGCGGCCAATGCAGAAGAATCGGCTTCCGCCTCAGAGGAGATGAATGTTCAGACCGGACTGATGAAGGATATGGTGGCGGAGCTAGTAACCTTAGTCGGCGGGAAGACAAAAGAAACGGTCAAATCATCATCCCCTAAGATTTTTTCTAATCCGACTCCACCCAAATTAACCCGTGGCAAAGACGCCACGGGTTACAGACAGAATAAATCTAAACCTGATATGGTGCTTCCAATGGATGATGAGGAATTTAGTGATTTTTAGTTCAAAAACAGACCAAGCTAGGAGGTGATAAGGGCTTGTTTCCCATTAACATAGTTTCTAAGAAGTTTTAGTCGTACATAAATAAGATCAACAAGTATAGGAGAATTTAAAAATGGAAAAAATATATCCAACGAAAACAAAAATGAGATTAATCGTTAGCGTACTTGCCATGCTGACTTTTTTTGGCCTGACGACGCTCAGCGCGGCAGAGACAACCCTAAAGTGGACCGGTTGCGGCATTACCAAAAAAGCCTTCATGAAGGAGGCTGCGGCCGCTTATAAAAAGAAGACCGGAGTTACCATAAAGCTTTCAGGAGGTGGCGCAACAAAAGGGATTCGATTCGCCAACTCGGGTATGGCCGATATAGGCGGAAGTTGTCGTCCGGCGTTAAAAGATAAATTCCCAGCCGAGGAGGGTCAGGTTTATATGACAGTTACGGCATGGGATGCGCTGGTTCCGGTTGTCCACCCGGATAACCCCGTCGGCTCCATCTCTTCTGATCAGTTAAAAAAGATCATGAAGGGCGAAATTACCAACTGGGAAGCGTTAGGCGGTAGTGACCAGAAGATTCAGGTAATGGCTCGCGTAGGCAAAATCGGTGGCGTCGGCTATATGGCCAGAAAGGTCATTTTCGGGAACCCGGATGAGGACTTTGCACCCGATGCGAAGATCCATAAAAGTTCGGGCCCCCTTGAAAAGGGAATCCTCAAAGATCCTGCCGGATTCGGTATCACGGGCATCAGCAGTGCCAAACGACGTGAGCTCAAAGGTCGTAAATTGAAGATTTTAAAGGTTGATGGGAACGAGGCCAGCGTGGAAAATATTGCTTCCGGAGCCTACCCGACTTTCAGGCCCCTTTACCTTGCCACAAAAGGAAAACCGGCCGGGGAAGTCAAAAAGTTTTTGGACTGGCTTCTTAGTGCGGAAGGACAAGATGTGGTCGAAAGCAGCGGTACGGTTTCAGTTCGGCAGGGAGCGGGGATGAAGGCTAAATTTAAGTTTTGGGAAAATACAGATCGAATCGTAAATTTTGCTTCACTGCCTTAACCCTTGTTGCAAAAGCTGAAAGCACAGATCCCGCCGTCGGTGCTGCGAAGCCCTGCCGGTAGGCAGAACTTCCCCGTAGCTTGTTGGAGCAAAGCGGAAATCCCGTTTCAGCAGGGCTGCGGGGAATTTCAATTTATACGTTATCGTATTTAGGAATCAGCATACTTAGATATTGCGTCACTTTTTTGTCTGTTGATACCAATAATTCCACAAAATTCTTATCCTATCATTCAGCGACAGTTCCCCTTTTTCTGTTCATAAGTCGGGCTTCAATGTTTGGGGTTATGCAACTTGTTGAAATCCTGGGTATTAGAACGCATTTGTACGATTGCGGAGTGATGCTTTCTAAATGGCACATTTATTGCATTTCGACATTGTTGCATTCTACCAAATAGTAAACGATTTCTCTTAATTAAAGGATCTCAAGATTAAGATGGCAATATCTTTAGAAAAGCAACGCGCCCGGCCTGCTCCCGGTAAAACCAGACCCGACTCGAGTCTGAAATCAACGATTATCGACCAATCAGGCGCCGGAAAAATCAAAATCGGCACGATCCTGTCTAAAGAGGGCTATATCACGAGCACGCAGTTAGAAGATGCTTTGAATTATCAGAAGCGGAATCGAGGGCGGCTGGGGAGTATACTGGTCAGACTCGGATATATTGATGATGAAACCATAGTCAACGCCTTAAGCCGGCTTCATAATTATCCGTCCATGGTAATATCCAAAGTCACACCGGATCCGGCCGTGCTCGAGCTGATGCCCTATGAGATGGCCAAGAAATATATGGCCTTCCCTGTAAAATATAAAAATAAAGACCTCGTCGTCACCATGACGGAACCCACCGATACCACGGCGGTCGCCGATTTACAGAATGAAGTAAAGTGTAATTTACAAATTTCCGTTTCCACTGAAAAGGATGTCATTGAGGCCTATCAAAAATATTACAAAATTAGTGACGAAGAATATCAAAGCTTTTTTAGTGCCAAAGAGGATGTCGATGAAGAGTCCTTTCCGGTCACGCATGTGGAGGATTTCGGCTCGTTGGTCTCTGAGGCAGTTGTCGGAATGGAAGTGGCAGATCCAAGCGCCGCCATGGAGAGTGATCAATACAATGCCGGGGATGCTCCGATTATTAAATTAGTTGACGGCATTTTGATCAAGGCCATCAATGAAGGTGTCAGTGATATTCACATTGAACCGTTTGAGAAACTGGTGCAGGTCAGATATCGAGTGGATGGGACCCTCTACCAATCCATGAATTTGCCGATTACGATCAAAAATGCGCTGACTTCCCGGATTAAAATACTGTCCGGATTGAACATAGCCGAACGGCGGGTCCCCCAGGACGGCCGTATCAAAATGCGGCTTGGTAAGCAAAAAACGATCGATTTTCGTGTTTCCTCGCTGCCCACCCTTTTCGGTGAAAGCGTTGTGATGCGGATTCTGGATCAATCTTCTCTGAATATCAATCTTGCACAATTGGGGTTCGAGGGTAAAACCCTTGAGGCTTTGATGCGCTGTGTGACACTTCCTTACGGTTTGGTGCTGGTAACGGGCCCCACCGGAAGCGGTAAAACCACAACGCTTTATTCGGTTCTCAATTTATTGAATAAGGTCGATATCAAAATCCTAACCGCCGAAGACCCGGTGGAATTCAATTTCAAGGGCATCAACCAAGTTTTGGTAAAGGAAGACGTCGGCATGACGTTTGCGGCCGCCTTAAAGTCATTTTTGCGGCAGGATCCGGATATCATCATGGTGGGCGAGATACGCGATATGGAAACGGCTGAAATTGCCATCAAGGCCGCCATGACAGGACACCTTGTGTTTAGCACGCTGCATACGAATGATTGCCCCTCAACTATCGGTCGGCTTATTGATATCGGGATACCCCCATACATGTTGGCTTCCGCGATTACGATGATCCTGTCACAGCGGTTGGCCCGAAAACTCTGCCCCAATTGCAAAAGACCGGTCAAGGATATCGATCCCAAAGAATTGGAAAACATAGGATTCCAAAGCGCTGAAATTGAAAAATTAGAGATCTACGGCCCCCAAGGATGCGAAGTCTGCAACGGTTCGGGCTACAAAGGACGTGTGGGGCTCTACGAACTGATGGAAGTTACCGATGAAGTGGCCAAAGCCATTAGTTCTAATGTGGCGGAAGACCAGCTGCGCAAAATCGCGATGCAGGAAGGGATGGCTACCCTTAGAGAAGCGGGCTTGGGAAAAGTGAAACTGGGGGCTACTTCGATGGAAGAAGTGGAAAAACGAACGGTCATTTCAAAGGAAATGATGCCCTCATATCTCTCAAATCCCGATATCGAGCATTTTGCCGATAAAGAAGTCATTTTCCGGGAAGGGGATCGAGACGTCGATATTTTCCGTCTGATCCAGGGATCTTTGGATATCTATAAAGGCGGCCGGAAAATCGGCCAAGTCGTCACTCCCGGTGAATTTTTCGGAGAAAGGGCCGCAATTCGCAATGCCCCTCGGTCAACCACCGTCATTGCAAGACGCAGATCGGTTGTCTCACGTATCCCGGGAGAAAAATTACCGGAAATTATCGAAAAATATCCCGAGGTTGCCAAACATCTTTTTGAAGTTATCGCGGCCAGATTGAATCGGGCTGAAGATGTTCTCATAAATTTATACAAGCAAAAAAAAGCAGGCTCCAAATAGTGCAAGGGAATAATATTTTTCCTAAAAAGCCAATTTCAAAACGTTTCAGTTTGCCCAAATGGGGTATTTTAAAATTGACTCTAAAGTGATCGGTTTAAAGATTTACGATGCAAATTACGTGTAACGGTTGTCATAAAAAATATAAAATTCGTGACGATAAACTTCCCGTCGGAAAAAAGATCACCACCAGGTGCCCGGCCTGCAAAGGGCTTATCCGGATCGATATGCGCAAAAAGGATTTGGTGCCTGAGGCATCGAAGAAAAAACCGGCCCGAGCAAACGAAGTTGCGACCCAACCGGAACCGATGCATAGCTCTCCGAAAAAAGGATCCGGGCACATGGCCTTAAAATTCGGACTGTTGCGGAGTTTAAACGAACTGCCGGCAATGCCGGACATCGTTTTTAAAGCCCAGACAATCCTATCCGATCCGAATTTTCACATGCGTCAGCTGGTAAGGGTGGTTGAGATCGAACCGGCAATCGTCACTCGTGTTTTGAAGATCGCCAACTCCGCTTATTATGGTTGCAGTAAGCGAGTGGCATCGGTTCATCATGCATCAACCATGCTCGGGTATAAAACGTTGCGAGAAATTGTCACTTTGGCTGGGGTTTCCAACCTGCTGAATCACTCCTTGAAAGGCTACCGCTTGGAAGCAAATGACGCTTGGCGGCATTCTATGGCAGTGGCTGAGGGATCAAGAATAATCGCCCGTCAAAAGTTTCCGGCAATAGAAAATGATGCCTTTACGGCCGGGCTGCTTCATGACACCGGCAAACTGATTCTTGATCAGTATGTGTATGACAACCGCGCTGATTTTGAAGCGGCCATGCAAAATGGACAGAGAACCTTCCTTTGGGCGGAAAGAGAAATATTCGGGTTTGACCATGCCGAAATCGCATCTGAATTTTGCAAAAAATGGAATATCCCTTCCACGCTGGCCGTGGCCATTCAAATGCATCACGGGCCTTCTGCTTCAGAAAAGGATCCCTTGGCCTACATTCTGCACGCGGCCGATATGTTGGCCATGCGAAACAATTTTGGATCCGGCGATGACAGTCATCTATATGAACCGGAGGAAGGCACCATGGAATTTCTGGGTCTCGGTGAGAGCGACCAAACGCAACTTATGGGAAAAATGGCTGATGCGGTTGAAAGTGTCTCCAGTGAGATGGATGTAACCGATAATTGAGCAAAGGTTTGGTCCTCATTGAGCGCAAACTACTTTTCAGGTCGTTTTTTATGAGCTATCTCAATCAAAGTATTAATACATGATGTAGTGCAAAGTCAAGATTAGTACCCCATATTATTGTGCTGACATCCAACTGCTCAATACGCCCAAAGCATACAGGAATATATTAAATGTTAATATTTTCTTATATTTAACCGATAATAAAAACAGACCGCAACCGCATGAGGGATTTAACTCATGAGGGAGCAAATGCTTTTTGCTGAGGAAGGACGAAAAAGTGCGCGTAGAATGTCAAAATTGTCACAAAGTCTTTAATATACCCGATGAGCGGTTGCCCGAAGTAGACCAGATTTCATTTGCTTGTCCTAGTTGCAAAGGGAACATAACGCTCAATTTAGAATCAAACGCCTCTTCGAGTCCCGGCCCCGGACTTCATACGGCACCCAAACCAGGTGAAGAGGATCAGTTAAGGGGTGCCGAACTAAAAGCCAAAATCTTGCGAACCGTGAGCGATTTACCCGCCATGCCCCAAACCGTTATGAAAGCGCGTGAAATAATGGACAGTCCGACTTCCAGTTTTAAGGATCTCGGTCAGGCCCTCGAATCAGACCAGGCGATTACAGCGCGGGTTTTAAAAGTAGCCAATTCTTCATATTATGGTATGGGTGGAAAGGTCGCTTCAGTCCAACAGGCGGGAGTCATCCTGGGTCAAAAAACGTTGGGAGAAATCGTTACCATTGCAGGAACCTCAAGTCTTCTGGGAAATTCATTAAAGGGATATGATCTTGAGCCCGGGGATCTTTGGCGGCATTCTTTAGGCGTTGCTTTCGGCTCTCGGATTATCGCCAAAAAGCAATATTCTCATTTAGCCGTCGATGCGTTTACCGCAGGTCTTTTGCATGATTCCGGCAAACTCATCCTAGACCCATACGTCTTTGAGCAGCGAGAACGATTTCGGGAATATTTGACCGATGGTCAACGGGATTTCCTTTCCGCCGAAAAAGAGATTCTTGGCTTTGATCACTCTGAAATCGCCTCAGAAGTTTGCCAAAGCTGGGATATTCCCCATAATCTGACTACGGCCATAAAATATCACCACAATCCATCGCGCGCGAAAGATAGTGCTCTAACTTACATTGTTCACGTGGCAGATGTGATTTCCATGATGACCGGTCTGGGGCTTGGAATGGATGGCATGACTTATCAAATGGACCCAAAAGCTATGGAGATTACGGGCATCAACGAAAAAGACATCAGCCATATCATGGCGGAAGTTTTGGAATCGGTTCAAAAGATGGATCGATGAACCGATCTCTATAGCCTTATGAATCCAATCCGAATCCGAATTTTATGATTTTGGCAGATAACGTTTTTGGGCCATACGGACAGGCAGTATGAAGAAAAAGCAGCTCCCCTTCAGGGGTTCACTCTCAATGCCAATGCTGCCTCCATGGGCCTCCACGGCCATTTTACAGAAGGTTAACCCCAGGCCCGTGGTATACTGGCGGCCATCTTTTACTTTCTCAGCCTGAAAGTATTTTTCAAAAATGCTTTGATGAAATTGCGATGGTACTCCGGATCCTCTGTCGCTTACAAAAAACCTGATTTGCGAGGATTTAAGATTCTCGAACCCAACCTCTATGGTTTCTCCCGATGGTGAATACCGGATGGCGTTGGTCAAAAGATTCTGCAAAACCCGGAGCAAAATAGCGCGGTCACCCTGGAAAAAAGTGACCTTATCATCTGAGGGAAATCTTTCATCAAATGACAGTTGCTCCATCTCCACGAGCCCGAACAGCCTATCCAGGGCTTCCTTAATTAGATCCCGGGGATCAATTGTTTCGCACACCAAATTGAGTTTACCTTCTTCGAATCTGGAGACATCTAACAAATTGGACACCATTGAATATAAGGTATTGCATCCCCCTTTGGCAGCTTCGACACATTCTTGATCTTCATCCGAAACAGTATAAGAGAGAATGTCGAGATTCGCGACCAATTCCGATATCGGCCCTTTTAAATCGTGAATGAGCATATTGTAAAAATCTGCTTTCAGTTGTTCCAGCCGGACTAATTGAAGGTTTTTCTGGTGAAGAGCGCGTTTCTGCTTTTTTAAAGATTGCATCAGGTGTCGATTTTCCAGGGCGCCAACGACCTGCCCCGCAATGGTCAAGAAGGCGTTTTGCTCATCTTGGGAAAAATAGTCTTCCCCGATTTTGTCCGTTAACGCGAACACACCGATAACTTTGTTATTGTTTGATATGGGTGCCAGCAAACACGCATACCCTTCATGGCGATCAGCGTATCTTTTGTGATAAACATCACTTTCGGATATATTTTTGATGTACACGCTTTTTTTAGTCTCAAAAACGCGCATGGATGGAGAATTTTCTTCGATCCGTTGCGTGATGCCGATTATTTGAGGGTCTGTGGAGGCGGTGATTTCAATATGCTTAGATTTTTTTTTAAGTATGATCGAGCCGCTTTTGACATTTAAGAATCTTACCGTGGCCAGGAGAATATGCTGTAGTTTTCTTTCAAACTTGAGCTGCCTTTTATTGGCAATCGTATTTATCTCTAATAAAATTTGAAACAGTTCTTTTGTCTGGGTCATGGAGTCTCACTATTAGGTTCCCGAATCAACCGCAAAGCTTCAGCAACTCCCGGGCTTCTTTATGATTGGGATCGATCTTGAGAAGCCGTTTTAAAGCCTTCTCGGCCCAGATTGGCCGGTTTAAGTCTAAATAATCCCTGGCTAAGTGGATTTTTATGTCCAGGTTTTGGAGATCGGCTTTTTCCGCATCGGCAAAATGGATAACCGCTTTTCCCATGTTACCCATGCCTTCCAGGGCTTGCCCCAACTTGTAGGAAACGCCGCTTTGGTTTGGATGTTCGTCCAAAATCGACTCCAAAAGCTTGGCGGCATATTGATAACTGCTCTTTTCAATACAGAAATCAGCGATTTCCTCCCGCAGTTCCACAGGGTTTGAGGCCAGGCCGAGGGCCTCGCTAAAAACCTGAGCCGCCCGGGGGTGCATACCTATTTCGACCAGCGTCTTCCCAAAATTAATACCGCGGTCTAAATGACGCGGACTGATTTTCATGGCCTTTCCAAAATAATCCTGCGCCTTTTCAATATCTCTCTGCTCTAGATAAATCTCTCCCAGATGATGAAAAGCAAACACGTCAAGATGGTTGAGCTTTGCAGCTTTCAAGAGCCACTTTTCGGCTTCTGCAAGTTCACCTTTTTTATAATAAAAATAACCCAGGTCACGGATGGCTCTGGTCGACTTTGAGTCCGCTTGCATGGCCAGTTTGGCTTCGGATATGGCGCCATCCAAATCGCCTTCGTCTTCAAAACTGACGGCTCTTCTGAGATGGGCGACAACAGGCGGAGGATTGTTGGCTTTCTCAACGACATAGGTGACCTTGGCCTCAAGTACCTTTATGGTAATGGGTTTTAAAATATAGGCGTCAACATAAGATTCTGCGGCTTCGGCCACATAATCCTGGTATGCCTGGGCGGTAATCATAATTACCGGCATATCCCTCAAGTTTCTATCCGCCCTTAATTGATCCAAAGCCTCTCCGCCCGACATTTCAGGCATATTGTAGTCCATCAGAAGTAAGTCAATTGATTCTTTTCGCAATATGCGCAGGGCATCTTTGCCGTTTTGGGCATGGTGGAAGTTTTTTCCATACCCGATTGTCTTCATCATACGGTGGATCGATCTAATCATTGTGCTGAAATCATCCACGAGCAGCACACTCATTGTTTTTATGTCAATCATAAGTACCTCGCCCTGATTCTCTTTGAGGAAGTGTCAAGTGCTTATCATATTCCAGTGTCAATGTCAAAATCACTTAAAAATCGCTGACATTTCTTCCATACGATTCTTGACTTGATCTTTCGTTTCTGAAATCTCTTTAGAGTCCATTTTGAGAAGACGAAATGACGCTGCCTCGGCAATGCTGTACCGCGTAATCAGTTGTGAGCCTTCCTGGGTTTCACCATTAGTGGCGAAGCCTAAGACTGATCCGATCGCTTTTCGTAGTTCATCGCGTCTGATTGGTTTGGTCAAACACCCTTTAATCCCTAATTCCTTGCATCGTTTCCCATCGCCCTGTAATTTTTACCGAAGCTAACATCCGTCCATCCAGGTCGTCCATAGATGGGCAAACCGGAAACGGAGCAAATATCAGGCAGGGGCATTTTCATAAATGAAGCATCCTCGCTTATTCTCTAAATTTTTTAATCGCAGCATTAATCAAGGAGGGAAAAAACTGCACCATTTTTTGGTTACGCATGATTCATGCCAAGATGGCCTATAATAGTATTCTCCAATATTTAATGATAGTTAATGTTTAATTGGATCGGTTTTTATTAGAGTACTGTTGGTGATTTCAAGCCAAGGT
>CAZNFS010000081.1:0-12821 GCA_964572695.1 uncultured Desulfobacteraceae bacterium | reverse complement strand
GCCTCTCGATTTGCCGGCCCCCCATATGGGTCATAAACGGTTTAACAATCCTTGCAAATACGACCATGGCCGAAACAACATGCCCCGGAAGGCCCCAAAACGCTTTGTTTTGGACTTTGGCCAGAATCGTTGGTTTTCCCGGGCTGATGGGAATTCCATGGAAAAGAATCCTGGCATCGGTCAATGCATCCAGAACCTCAACGGTTAAATCGCGCATGCCGACCGAGCTTCCTCCTGAAACCAGCACCATGTCCGAATTTGAAACCGCCAAACTGCATTTTGAGCGCAGGGAATCATAATCATCCCCGACGATTCCGTAACTGACCGGAATGCCGCCCGAAGCATAGATTTGACCGGCCAGCGTGTAAGTGTTGATATCACGGATTTTGCCTGGGGGGGGCATTTCCTCAATTGAAACCACTTCATCGCCCGTGGAGACAATCCCCACCACGGGTTTTTTGAACACGCTTATTTTTGAATAACCGAAAGCGGCCAGAAGACCGGTTTCCTGGGGCCTCAATCCCTGTCCTTTTGAAAGGATTGTGGCATTTTTACTAAAATCCTGGCCGATTTCAATGCAATGCTGCCCCGGCGCCACGCTTTTATAAACCTCGATGGTCGTGTCATCGATTGCGGAGGTGTGTTCTAACATCACCACGCTATCGGAACCCTCCGGAAGCATTCCGCCGGTGGCAATATGGGCCGCCCCGCCCGGCCCCACACTGAATGCCGGCGCCTGCCCCATCTTAACGGCGCCTCTGACGTCCAGGTAGGCCGGAGTGCCCTCCGATGCGCCGAAAGTAGACGCCGCACATACCGCATAGCCATCCATCGTTGCACGGGCAAAGTCCGGCAAATCGACATCTGAAACAATGTCTTGGGCTAAAACCCTTCCAAATGATTCCCACAGGGGAACCGCTTCCGTCTCAACCTGAGGAAAACCCAAAATATGGCTGTAAACCTTGTCTAAATCGGTAACTTCAAAAAATGTTTTCATTTGTTACAGTCTCGAATCGTGAAAATGTTTTCATTAATCTGCTTTAGTCAAGTTTCGCACCAATGCCTAACACAAATGATTTAACAATTCAAACCGCCACCGACCCGGATTCGATAAGCCAAGGCAGGAGAATTTTGCTTGAATTTATTTTGATTTTGTTTAATGAAGGGACTATGAAAATTTTAGTCGTCGATGATGAATTTGTCAGCCGCGAAAGAGTGGCTAAGATCCTGAGCAATCTGGGACATCAAACCCATGTCGCCGTCAACGGCGTCGAAGCGCTTGAAGCCTTAAAAGCAGAGACGTTTGACCTTATTTTCTCTGACATCCTGATGCCCGTAATGGATGGATTCAGGCTTTGCCAGGAGTGCAAATCCGACCCCGATCTGAACACGATCCCCTTTGTCTTCCATACCGCCACCTATACCGATCAAAAGGATGAAGAGCTGGCCTTAAAATTCGGCGGGGATAAATTCCTTTGCAAACCCGCTAAGCGGGAATTGATCAAAGAAACGGTGGAAGCGTTGATGCGGGATGATCATGGGCCCAGGGCTCCATCCCGGGACAAAGATCCCGAGACCGAAAAAGATCTGTTCAAACTGTACAACGAGCGTCTGATTGATAAACTGGAAAAGAAAATGCTCGATTTACAGCGCGAGGTGTCGGAGCGCCGGAGCATCGGGCAAGCCCTTGAAAAAGCCAAAGGCAGCCTGGAGGCTATGATCGATGAACGTACGGCCGATCTGGTCCAAGCCAACAGACAGCTGAAAAGGGAAGTCTTTGAACGTAGGCAGGCCGAAGAGGAATTGACGAAAAATGAAAAGAAATTCCGTCTCCTTTTCGAAGCATCCCGAGACGCCATCGTGATGACGGACAAATCCGGAAAATTTACGGACGTCAACCAGGCCACCCTGGATCTTTTTGGGTATACGCGCCAAGGCCTCATGCAGACAAATTTTACAAAGCTGTACGTCGACCCGTCGGATGGTGTGAAATTCCAGCAGGCGATTGATAAAAAGCTCTTCGTGAAAGATTATGAGGTAAAACTGCGCCACAAAGTCGGTGGCCAAATGGATTGCATGCTTACCGTAAACGCTATACTTGATAATGATCAAGGTATCACCGGATATCAGGGTGTCATCCGTGACGTTACCAAAATTAAACAGATCGAAAATGCCTTAAGGAAAAGTGAAAAAAAATATCGCAACCTGAGCATTATAGATCCGCTCACCACTTTACACAATCTAAGACAATTTCATACCCAACTCAGCCAGGAAATCAAGCGTGCCAATCGCTATGAGCATCCACTCTCTTTACTGTTGCTGGATGTCGATAGTTTCAAAAAGTACAACGACACTCACGGGCACCTTGAAGGGGATCGCGTCCTGGTCAAGCTGGGACAGGTGATTCACAAATGCATACGGGCTACAGACACGGCCTACCGCTATGGCGGTGAGGAGTTTACCGTGATCTTGCCGGAAACGCAGGCTAAAGAGGCATTTGTCGTCGCTGAAAGGATTCGAACCCGCCTTAAAGCAACTGAATTCTTTCCCGTTGCGGGGAAAAAATCACATCTGACGATCAGTGTCGGCGTCTCCCAATACCTGCTTAAAGAACAACCAACATCCTTTATCGATAGAACCGATAAAGCCATGTATCAGGCCAAAAGTGAAGGCAAAGACATGGTGTTTATAGCCTCTACCTAAACCACCAACACCCCGTCAGGTGATAATCGGTTCAAGACCCTTCAAGAGAGATTCGTCGGCTATTTTTAGCCGTTTGGCGACCTTGGGGGAGAAGCGCACAAAAGTCCCCTCTGATGTGGCGCAGACTTTCCCCTGGCCGGAATAGAGCCGCCCCTGCATCAGGACATCACGTTTCTGCTGAACTTTCAGGACCCGTCCCTCAACTTTAATTTCTTCTCCGAGGGTCACCGGCTTAATAAAATCGATCTGCATCGACCGGGTTAAAACGAATTGTTTTAATAAATACATGGCCGCCCAGCTCATGACCTCGTCCAGCATGGCTGAAATGACGCCCCCATGAACCACGTTATTCCACCCGCCCAAATGATCAGGAATTTTCAGACGCGAAAATACCGCGTCCGGTGCGGCATAAAACTGCATCTGGAGACCGTAAGGATTTTGGGAGCTGCATGCAAAACAGTTGTGATTGCCCTCATTGGGCAGCAGCTTGAATTGCTCTTCGATTTCCATCGTTGTGTGAATCCCCTGGTGAAGTAAAAATCATTCCTTGGGGTGGCATTTTACACAGCCGGTGGGGCCGGCTTTCATCAATCGGTCCTGCGCCGTCGTTACGGATAAAGCCATTTGCTTATTATTGAGTTTAATTTCTTTATGACATCCGATGCACAGGGTGTGATAGGCTTTTTTATAATACAGGATCTCCAGGTCCTCGGGTGCATCCTGGAGAGTTCCTTTCTTGGGCAGAGTCTCCAAATCATGGCAGTCGGATGTGGTGCAGCTAAGTAGCTCGGGCTCACCCTCCCAAATATGATGGCAGGTTTTGCAATTATAATTAAAGTGTGTTGAATGCGGGAATTCCACGGGCGTTCTTTTCAGTTCAACCGAATCCGGTGCCTCCAAGGTGATGGTTCCGGTCGGAAGGCATAATGTATCGTCTTCATCCTGATCAGCCAAAACCGCTGCTGAGCTGCTAAACCCAAAAATGCAAATCAACACTAATATCGTTCGCATCCATTTCATGTTTATCCCCCTTACGTAAAATCTTTGTCCCCGAAACGTGTTTTAATCTCATGCTCTCAAACTTAGGATCTTGTCTGTATTTAAAAATTGGGCACGTAATAATACGTCTTGAATCAACTTGCAATCCATTTTTATATAATTTTAACTTCAATAGCCTAAGTCTTTGGAATCTTTAGCCTGATGCCACAAAAAAGAATTCTAAAAATGACTTGAAAGCTCTTTTTCGTTGTGATAGATAGCCCATTTTCTATCCGAGTGAATTTTCTATCGAATGACTGTTAACGGATCAAACCTTGAAAGGATCATGTTTATAAAATGACCCTCAAACAAGACTACAAACGGGCTTATGCTCTGGCGGGCGTATTGTTGTTCGTTGGACTTTTCAGTTATGTCGCTTTTTCGGCCCCAACGCCGGAAGAACCTTTGCGGATCATGTTCAAAGGGACGGCCGGAAAGGTTTTATTTGACCATCAAACGCATACGGCGGATACCGGGTATGGGCTTTCCTGCGAAGATTGCCATCATACCTTTGAGGAAGATGGGGAAGCCCTGGCCTGCGCAGAGTGTCACGAGCCGGACCTCGACGATGAAGATGTCCCCAAACAAGTCGATGCCTTTCATCTGCAATGTATCGGCTGCCATGAGCAGGTTGAGGCCGGTCCGATCGAATGCGAATCTTGTCATGCCATGAAGTCGTAGAATCGGTTCTCCCTGATATGTTTCCGATCCATGTTGAAGATTTAAAAAGGTACAATTATGCAAAATAGACCGTTTTTTAATATCGGCCCAACACAGTTATCCTACGCCAGATTAGATGGCAGTTTCACCAAACCGCATGCGGTTGTATCTCCCCCCCTTGTAAGACTGCTGTTGGAAGATTCAATCGAAGCTCCCTGCCAACTCAAAGCGGGGGATTCTGTTGCAACCGGCCAAAAGATTGCCCCCCGACAAGATGGTAACGATTATGTGATCTCCAGCGTAACCGGAACCATTGCGTCAGCAGCACCTTTCGTTGGCGATTACGGTCAAAATTATTTGGAAATCTCTATTAAAACAGAAGCAGAGGAAAAGATTGACCCGCAGTTTATGGATTTGGCTCAGAATCCGAGTCTACAGATCGCACAGGATTTTCTTGTCGGCGCACCCGGAAATCCACCGCTCAAATCTTTAGCCGCAGACACGGCACCCATCCATACCCTTGTTATATGCGGAGTCGACCCCGACCTTTTGCTATGTACCAATCAGTACTTGGTCCAATCAAACATCGAAGCTGTTAATAAAGGGATTAAAATCATTAAGGCTATCACTCGCGTGGAAAACGTTATCCTGGCCCTGTCACGCGATACGCTACAGGGTATCGGCCACCTGGAGGCGGAGCCCAAAGCGGTAGAACCTTACCACCCCGCCGGGCTTCCCCGCCTTATCATGAAAAATGTTTTGGGGCAGATCGTCCCGGCCGGAAAAAGCTGTGAGGATTTGGGAGTCGTTTTCATGAGTGCCGAAGCGGTGGCTTCGCTCGGGACGGCTTTTGATACGCGTCAAATTCCGGTGACCAAAATATTTACGCTGATTACCAAAGAAGGATCCCGGACTCTGGTAGCCGCCCGTATCGGTACGCCGCTTACGGATGTTTTTAAAACCTTCGATATCACTCTCAACGCGCACGACCGGATTATTCTGGGCGGACCGATGACCGGCAAAGCGCTCTATTCGGAAGACTTTCCCATAAGACCCGACACCGATGCGGTTATGATCCAGGACCACAAAGACATCCCCTATGTTTCAGATTATCCCTGTATCAACTGTGGAGAATGTGTGCGTGCGTGTCCGGCCCGGATGCAGGTCAATATGCTGATCCGGATTTTGGAAGCCGGACATTATGAAGAAGCGCTCGAAAGTTATGACCTCGATTCGTGTCTCCAATGCGGGCTGTGCAGTTTTGTGTGTGTATCCAAAATCCCCATATTTCAATATATTCGGCTGGCAAAATATGAACTTGCCCGGACCCGGTTACTGGAGGCAGCCAATGAATAACGCCAAAAAGTTTATCGTTTCACATGCGCCTTTCTGGCATTCGGGAAGGAGCATATCTGAGCGCAGCCACCATACGATGATCGCTTTGTTGCCTGCCGTTCTGTTCGGGCTGGCGCAATTTGGCGGAACGGCGCTGGCTGTGGTGACGTTTTCCATCTCTACGGCCATGATATGGGAACTGCTTTTTAACCTGGTTTCCAAAAGATCGATCACCATCAGCGATGGCAATGCGGCCCTGATCGGATTATTGTTGGCCCTGCTCCTGCCGGCGACCACACCCTGGTGGGTGGTTCTCACCGGTACTTTTATTGCAATTGTCATCGGCAAACAAATCTTCGGCGGTATCGGGAGCAATCCTTTTTGCCCGCCTCTGCTGGCCGCAGCCATATTGACCGTTTCCTGGCCGGATTTTTTTGACTTTGACGGCGCCCTGGTCAATTACGACCTTGGTTTCACCATGCTGTATCCACTTGCCGCCCTTAAAAATTTCGGTCTTGCATCTATAGATCCCTTCAGCGCCGGCGACCTGTTGCTGGGGCGCCAGCTGGGAGGCCTCGGGGCCACTTTTGGCCTCGGATTGATACTGGGCGGTATTTATCTCATTTTAAAAGGATTTATTCGCTGGGAAATCCCGTGTGCCTTTTTAGCGGGTTTGTTTATCAGCGCTTTTTTATTTCAACTGGCCGACCCAACCCGCTACGCCGGCCCTGTTTTTCACCTGCTGACCGGCTATACGCTTATAGGCGCTTTTTTTCTGGCCACCGAGGATTCTTCTTCTCCGGTCAACCACATCCCCATGCTTATTTACGGGGCTCTGGGAGGCGTCTTAACGATTCTTATCCGCAATATCGGTGCCTACGCCGATGGGGTGGTCTTTTCAATTCTCATTATCAATCTTGTCAACCCGCTGCTGGACAAAATCCGTCCCAGGGCGATTGGAAAGGTTTTATAAAATGCGTGAAATGATAAAAATGGTCGTCGTCCTAACCATCCTAAGCTCCTTTTCAGGTGGTCTTTTGGCTGCCATTCGCAACAACACCATGGAGCGCATTGAATATCAGCAGCTTAAATTTGTAAAAGGACCGGCCATCCGCTCTATTTTAGAGGGATCTTCCAATGACCCCATCGTCGATCGATTCAAACTCCCTTTCCAGGATGCACAAAGGGATATTTTTGTGGGTATTTTTGAAAATATCCCCAGCGCTGTTGCCTTTGAAGTTTACGGCAAAGGATTCGGAGGCGACCTCGGTGTGATGATCGGTGTCAACACGGCCGATGATACCATCCTGGGAGTGGGCGTCACCACGCACAGCGAGACCCCCGGTGTCGGATCGCGTGCAAAAAGCGACCCCACCTTTGTCAGTCAGTTTAAGGGATTACCAGTCATCGACAGTTTCAAGGTCAAGACCGACGGGGGACAGGTGGATGCCATGTCCGGCGCCACCATCACTTGCCGCGGCATCAGTTATGCCATAACTCAAGCGGGAAAGCTGTATAAAGAACTAAAACCGCAAATTACGGCAAATCTAAAGCGTTTTTCAAAATAGGAGCACAAAATGGCAAAATCGATCGCACAGGAATTTACAAAAGGGTTGTGGGCCGAAGTTCCCCCTTTTCGACTGGTACTCGGATTATGCCCTATCCTGGCAGTCACCAAAACGGTTGAAAACGGTATTGGAATGGGCCTGGCCACCACTTTTGTGCTGGTCTGTTCCAACGTACTGGTTTCATCTTTGCGTAAGGTCATACCGTCCAAGGTAAGGATTGCCTGCTTTATCATCATCATCGCCACATTTGTAACGGTTGTGGAATTGCTCATGCAGGCGTTTACGTACCCGCTTTTTTTAAAACTGGGTATTTTCATACCGCTGATCGTCGTGAACTGTATTATCCTGGGCCGGGCCGAAGCCTTTGCGGCTAAAAACGGTGTCATTCGCTCACTGGCCGACGGTCTTGGCATGGGAATTGGATTCACCATTTCTTTAATGGCCCTGAGTGCCGTGCGTGAAGCAATCGGCAGCGGCACGTTAACTTTTTGGGAAAAACCGATTCAACTCTTTGGCCCTTCTTTTCAGCCATTTTCATTTATGGTCGAAGCGCCCGGGGCCTTTGTCTGCCTCGGACTGATGCTGTGTTTGATGAATCTTGTGGGTCAAAAATAGGAGCGTACAGATGACTGACTACATCGTTCTGGCCATATCGTGCATTCTCATCAATAATATTCTATTGGCCCAATATCTGGGTAACTGTCCATTCCTGGGAACCTCCAAAAAAATGGAGACGGCCGTCGGGATGGCGATGGCGGTGGTTTTTGTACTGGTGCTGGCGGGTGTCATCACCTGGATTGCGGACACATTCGTCTTAAAACGATATGGCCTGGAATATCTCAGGACCGTCGCCTTCATCCTTGTTATTGCATCATTGGTGCAGTTTGTAGAAATGTTTTTAAAAAAATCGATCCCGGCCCTGTATGCCGGTCTGGGGATTTTTTTGCCGCTGATTACGACCAACTGTGCCGTGATGGGAGTTTGCCTTATCAATATCAATGAGGAATACACCTTTTTGCAGACCCTTGTATCCTCTTTGAGCTACGCCGTCGGATTTGGTTTGGCCCTGATTCTGTTTGCGGGTGTGCGGGAACGGATTCTGTTAGCCCGGGTCCCCAAACCGCTTCAGGATTCTTCCATCGGCCTCGTAACAGCCGGACTGCTCTCACTTGCCTTTTTTGCCTTCAAAGGGATGGTATAGGGCAGGATCGATATTTGAGCTTGACGCAGAGATTGGCCGAAATGGAGTGTTTTGAAATTGACTCTAAGGAGTAAAGCGTGACCGAAGCCATATCCTTTATGATTTTACTGGGGGCATCATGCGGTCTAATCCTGGCCGTGGCCTCTAAAGTATTCTATGTCTATGAAGATCCGCGCATCAGCGAAGTCGAAGGTTATCTGGCCGCAGCCAATTGCGGGGGCTGCGGATACACCGGTTGTGCAGCGGCCGCCGCAGCCGTTGTCTACGGCAAGGCGGCACCCAGCGTGTGTGTTATCGCCGGGATGGAATCGGCCGTAAATGTTGCCACCGTCATGGGTGTTGATCCCGGGAGTGCCGAACCCCTGCGATCTCTGAATGAATGTCTGGGAGGAGATCGTGCTGATGACAAATATGCCTATTTGGGAGCACCCGGCTGCCGGGCTTTGTCGGTCCTTTACGGGGGCAAACGTGTCTGTGGGGTGGGATGCCTCGGTATGGGGGATTGCATAACGTCCTGTCTTTTTGATGCAATCCATATGGGCCCGGATGGCTACCCCGTCGTCGACCAGTTCAAGTGTGTGGGTTGCGGTGCATGCGAGCGGGTCTGTCCCAAACATATTTTAAAGGTCAGAACCATGTCCCAAAGGCTCCTGCATTTCAATCAGGAGCACGACGCCCTGGCGCCCTGCGCTCAGACCTGTCCCTCTGAAATCAACATTCCTCAATATATCGCTCAAATCAAAAAGGGCGATTATGTCGGAGCGGTGAATACCATTCGCGAACGCAATCCTTTGTTGTTATCATGCGGTCGTGTTTGTCCGCATCCGTGCGAATCATTTTGTCGCAGAGGGATTGGGGAGGAACCGGTTTCCATAAATCAACTGAAACGGTTTGTGGCCGATTATGAAATGAAGTCCGGAAATCGGCTCCCTATCGCCTGTGCACCGGCCACCGGTAAAAAAGTGGCGGTCGTCGGGGGCGGGCCAGCCGGACTGAGCTGTGCTTATTTTTTACGCCGCCTGGGCCATGAGGTGACCATTTATGACGACAACCCCAAGCTGGGCGGAATGATCCGCTACGGAATCCCCGAATATCGGCTCCCCAAGGAAGTCTTGGAATGGGAAATCGAAGGAATCGTCGAGCTGGGAATTGAAGTCAAAACCGATGTTCAGCTGGGAGTTGATTTCAGTCTCGACACATTGACGACAAACGGATATGACGCCGTTTTCCTGGGGGTCGGGGCCTGGAGCGATTATAGCCTCGGAGTCAAAGGTGAAGATTTAAAAGGATGCTACACCGGGATAGAGTTTCTGACCCATTTCGCCAAGTATCAGCAAGCCGGTTCCATAGGCGAAGCGATTCCGATCGGACGTCGTTGCGCCGTCGTCGGCGGCGGCAATACGGCCATCGACTGTGCCCGCACGCTCGTCCGGCTGGGTGCCGAAGAGGTTATGATCATCTATCGCCGCACCCGTAAAGAAATGCCGGCCAACGATTTCGAAATCGTCGCGGCTGAACATGAAGGCGTCAAGCTGCACTTTTTAGCCGCTCCCGTGCGGGCTATCGGTGATGATGCGGGCCAGGTCAAGCAGATGGAATACCTGCAAATGGAGCTGGGGGAACCCGACGCCAGCGGGCGGCGGAGGCCGGTCCCCATCGAAGGCTCCGAAACTCTTATAGAGGTGGATACGATTATCAGCGCCATTGGGCAACGCCCGGATCTTACCTTTGTCAAAGGATTTAAGCAGGCCGACGATTTAAGCATTACCCGCTGGAACACGATCGAGGCCGACCCGGAAATCCTTCAAAGCAACATCCCTTCCATTTTTACCGCCGGTGATGCGGCGACCGGCCCCGCTCTGGTCGTGGATGCCATCGGAGGCGGCCGAAGGGCGGCGAGGGCCATTCATTTATACCTTTCCGATGAACCCGTTGTGTCGATCCCCGGCTCTCTTCTAAAAAAGCATATCCCCGAATCTCTCTTTGATTCGGTTGAAGGCCTCAATCAATCTCAACGGGCTCAGATGCCGGAGCTCCCTGCCGGCGAACGCATCCGCACTTTTGATGAGGTGGATCTGGTTCTAAACGAAGAGAACGCTCTGGCTGAATCTGAACGCTGTTTGGCTTGCTGCCGGTTGTGCTACAACAAGGACAAAGACGCGACCCAGAAACCGCTTCTATCGCAGTCCTTCCAAAACGGTTCTTAAAGATATAGACTTCTTTATCCTTGTCCCTAACCCGATTCGGCTGAGCTCGTCGCAGGCTGAACGTTGAACTCTGAACCTCTGCACGGTTACTCAAAGATTCCGTAAAGCATCCAGCAGTGTCTGCATATCGGCCGAAATCGGGGCCTCAAAACCGACCCTTTTCTCCTGGCCCGGATGAACAAACCCCAGCCGCCAGGCATGCAGCATTTGTCGCGGTGCCGTGCGGACCAGTTGCGCGGCGGCATTTTTTGATTCCCCTTTTTTCCGATTCCGGCGACCGTAGAGCGGATCGCCTACGACCGGGTGGTCAAGGGCGGCGCAGTGCACGCGGATCTGGTGGGTTCGACCGGTTTTGATTTGCAGCTTAAGAAGCGTAGCCTGGCCAAAGCGCTCCAGCGCTCGCCAGCGCGTCTCGGCCTTGCGTCCCGTCCGGCTTTGAGTTGACATTTTTTTTCTTAAAACCGGATGCCGGCCGACCGGCAATGCAACCGTTCCCGACGCTGTTTCCATGTCACCGTGAACAAGGGCCAGATAGGTTTTTTTAATCGTTCTGGATTTAAACTGGGCCGCCAGATGGACGTGCGTTGCATCATTTTTGGCCGCAACCAGAACCCCGGAGGTATCTTTATCAAGCCGGTGTACGATTCCGGGGCGCAGCTCACCGCCGATTCCTTTCAGATCGGAACAGTGATAAAGCAGCCCATTCACAAGGGTGCCGCCATGGTGCCCGGGAGCCGGATGGACCACAAGTCCCGGCTGTTTGTTGATGACAACCAGATCTTCGTCCTCATATAAAATGTCGATATCGATCGGTTCGGGCTGCAGGGCAATGGGTTGGCTGGGAGGAACCCGGCCCGCGATGGCGTCTCCCTCCTGAACCCGATATCCCGGTTTTTTCAATATCCCCTGAACGGTTACTTCTCCTTTGCGAATTAAATTTGCCGCAAAGGATCGGGTGCAATTTGAAAGATGGTGGGTGAGGACGGTATCAAGGCGCTTGCCGGCATCATCTGCCGGGGCAGGAAAAGCAAATTCGCCGCTGGAGGGTATTATCAAAACAAAGGGTTACTGATTGACGACAAAAAGCGCATCAATCTCTGAAAGAATCGTTTTCTCGTCTGTGTTTTTGGCTTTAGAAAGCTCTCTTACCAGCAGCCCCTGGGCAGTATCATAAAGCTTGCGTTCACCAAAGGAGAGGTCTTTATTTAATTTTAAGAGCGAAAGGTCCCGAAAGACTTCGGCCACATCATATAAGGAACCGGTTTTGATCTTTTCCATATAATCCCGGTAGCGGCGGTTCCATGTTTGGTTATCGGCGCTAGCCTCCTGCTCCGCACACATGACTTTATATACCTTTGGGATTTCCTTCTCGCTGATCAGATCTCGTAAACCGACGGATTCCACGTTTGAAACCGGAATCATAATAACCATATTGTTTTCGATAATTTTCATGATATAAAAATCATGCTCTTCCCCGTTGATCTCCCGGCATTCGATGGCCTCGATTTTCCCGACACCATGGGCCGGATAAACCGCGAGGTCGCCTGCTTGAAATGTCAGGGCTTGTGAGTTCAGAACACTTGTTTTTACATTTTCAGCTTTTTCACTCATAATGACACCAATTCCACTCTTTTCTATTTTCTGCGTCTTTGGATCTCTTAAAAAATTTATGATACCATCTCTGCCTTTAAGAATCAATAAAAAAAGGGGTCGGCACATGTGCCGACCCCTTTCGACTAAAAAGTGACTGATTTACAATAGAAACGGCACCATCAGAAGGGCCACCACATTCAGAATTTTGATCATGGGATTAATGGCCGGTCCCGCAGTATCCTTGTAAGGATCCCCAACCGTGTCACCCGTTACGGCTGCCTTGTGGGCCTCTCCGCCTTTGCCGCCCAGATGACCGTCTTCGATGTATTTTTTGGCATTGTCCCAGGCAGCGCCGCCGGTGGTCATGGAGACGGCCAGGAAAAGACCGGTGACAATACTGCCGATTAACAGACCGCCCAGCGCGATTTTGCCTAAAATCAGCCCCACCAGAATCGGGACCGCCACCGGCAACAGGGCCGGTACGATCATTTCCTTCAGGGCAAACTTGGTCACAAT
>CAZNFS010000080.1:0-12909 GCA_964572695.1 uncultured Desulfobacteraceae bacterium | reverse complement strand
AAATCGGTTCGGGGTTTTTTTGTTTGGCGGGTCCATTTTTGAGATCTTTTTTTGGCGGTTTTGGTCGATATTTAGCGGTGTTGTTGTGAAAAAACCGTAATCGAAGAAAGGAGGATGAAATAATGATCAAAAAATGGACAATAACAATTTTTTCCTTGTTGGCAATCGCGTGTTTGGGTTCTTGGGCTCATGCCGGTGATCACGGGCACAATGCACTCCAAAAGAGGGTTATTTTGCTGGTCGCTTTTGGATCCAGCCTGCCCAGTGCTCAGGTGTCTTTTGAAAACATAGATAGAAAAACCAAAGCCGCTCATCCCGAAATACCGGTGCGCTGGGCCTATACATCTCACATTATCCGCAAAAAACTGGCCAAACAGGGCACGCATTTGGATTCACCCGAAGTTGCCCTTGCCAAATTGCTGGATGAAGGATTTACCCACGTGGCAGTCCAATCATTGCATACCATCGGCGGCTCAGAATACCACGATCTACGTCGAACAGTTGGCGCTTTCAAGGTAATGGGCGGATTTAAGCGTATCATTTTGGGATATCCTTTACTGGCCACACAGGAAGATATGCAGCGCACTGTGGATGCCATCTTGGAATCGATCCCCAAAGACCGCCAGAAAAGCGACGCGGTGGTGCTGATGGGCCACGGTAGCCATCAAACGCGTTTTATGCGGCCTTGATGTTTCAGCTTCAGCTTATAGATCCCAACATTTTAGTGGGCACGGTGGAAGGCTACCCTGAAGTCGACATGATCAAAAAAATGATGCTTAAAAAGAAAATCAAAAAAGTCTATTTGATGCCCTTTATGTCCGTGGCCGGTGATCATGCCAAAAACGATATGGCAGGCGATGAAGCCGACTCTTGGAAATCTATTCTCACCAAGGCCAGAATTGAATGTGTACCGATTCTCAGAGGAACTGCGGAATATGATAGTTTTTTAGATATTTGGGTTAGCCATATTCGTGATATTATAAGTCATTTTGACTGATTATCTCAACTATACCTTAACACTTAATTCAAAGGCCTTTTTATTTTCGACCTGAATACCGGTTAACGTGCGAAGCATGCACCCACCATGGAAAAAGAAAGGATACCTTCGGCAGGGGGGGTCCTTTCTTTTTCCAAATCCTTTAAATTCACATGGTTTAACGAGGGGCTCTGGTGGTAGATTGTACAGTCAAGCAACGGGAGAAAAAAATGATTGAAAAACCCAATTTGAGCTATTTTGATTCAAGAGAAACAACTCCGAAAGTAAAAAAAGCGAAGAAAAATGACAATGGAAAAATACTTTATGTGCCTTCGGACTCAGGCATCACTCAAAAGCAAATTAACAAGGAGATTCATTACTTTGGATTAATCTCAACAATACCGATTCATGGCTATCCATTCAACATATACGCCCACGATATCAACATTGCCGATCTGTTCACAGTGCTGAAAAACAATTCGAAAGACCTGATTCCGCTTAAAAATGGAATCATTGAACGTTATGAAGTACAGGACATTAATACATGCAATGTGCATGTGATGTATCGTGTGCCTTATGTGTACTTGCGGTAAGCTACTTGTCATAAACTATTAATAGTCTTTTGAAATGACTGACTCTCATAAGACGAAGGGGAACTCCCCGGATCGATTGAAAATCTATTCGGATTTTTGGAGGAGAAAAAATGAAATTTTGCAAGATGACAGTCCTGATGGTTTTTTCAATACTCTTAGCGACAGGTCCGGTCTGGTCGCATTTTGGGATGTTGATTCCTACAGGTTCAATGGTGATGCAGGACGACAATCGGACGGTAACGGTCACCCTCTCCTTTTCCCACCCTTTTGAAATGGTGGGGATGAAATTGGTCAAACCCAAAGCCTTTAATGTGTTGGCCGGGGGAAAGAAAAAGGATCTGCTGGGTTCACTTGAAGCAACACAGGTAATGGGCCACAAGGCCTGGAAGGCGGCCTATCCGGTAAAACGCCCGGGCGTCTATATGTTTTATATGGAACCCGAACCGTACTGGGAACCGGTTGAGGATTTATTTGTCATCCACTACACCAAAACGGTGGTAACGGCTTTTGGCGATAATGAGGGTTGGGACATGGAAATTGGCCTTAAAACTGAAATTGTTCCTCTATCCAAACCATATGGTCTGTATACCGGAAATGTTTTTCAGGGAATCGTCAAGCTGAATGGTGAACCAATCCCTTATGCAGAGGTGGAAGTGGAATATTATAACGAATACAAAAAATCTAAAGCCCCAACGGATTACATGATTACCCAGACCATAAAAGCAGACCAAAACGGTGTGTTTACTTATGCTGCTCCCAAAGCCGGGTGGTGGGGATTTGCTGCTTTAAGTGAGGCGGATTTCAAGCTACGGCATGCCGGTAAAGAAAAAAGTGTAGAACTTGGTGCAGTAATATGGGTCAAGTTTCACGATATGAAATAAACAGAGAATCATAAGACTCGTTAGATAATTGAGTCATCAAATATTCGTGAACGACGATTACTATTCAGGCGGATTCAAAGCGGAACAGTTCAAATTCTATTATTATCAAAAAAAGTTTCTTACATCTGTGGACGCCTATCAGACCACAGGTGATTTTGCATCTAAGGTTTTAACTCAAGAGGCCAAAAATGAAATTTCATCCCCAGGTTTCGAAACCGCGGCTATATCGGCCGCCATTGCCATGGAGAAAAACACTGTAACCTACAATGCTCTTGCTTCCAAAAATTGACCTGAAATTGGAGGTGGGCTATTCTGATCACATGACCGGTGAACAGCTTGTCGCAATTGTAAAAAGGCTTCTTGAAACCGATGCCGATCTGGATTTCCTATCCAGATTAACAAAATTGAGCTTGAAACACCTGTTGCCGCTGTGCGGAACCGGATGGAAAATTTTGGAGAATCCTGACGCCGACTGATTATCCCTAAGGCATGTTGTCATTGCCGTAGACCCAGACCATAGCGGCCCGGATAGTAGAGGTTGATGACATCGAGGCACAGCGAATATCCGCTACTGAAAATATTCAGCACGAAGATCTCACTGTTTTTGAAACGATTGAAGCTATTGTGAAACTCGTGGATGCAGAACTGATCGGGGATCGAAAATACGCCTCAATGGGTAAGAGCCCTGTAGAGCGGTTGAAGACCCTATTAGGCAAATTGGACCTTGTCAGACGCAGCAAGCAGCGAGGGTCCGAAATATCGGATGATGCAAAACCGCTGTCCCACAAATTTGTGGGACAGGTAGAAAAAACCTTTAAAAACCTACCTAAGCCATTGGAATGGCGATCTTTTTACATCCATGACCTGCCATTACTGCTGTCCACTTGCAAAGAGGTCCAGGATGCCTCAATTCAACATAATCTGAACAAATCCCAGATCAAAGCACTGGCAAAACTGAAAAAGGTCTCAGAGAACAAATTTAAACGGTTTGCAAATCCGGAACCATCAGCCCCGAAGGTTGGACCGCAACTGGGGATGGCGGACATGCAAAAGAAAAAAATAATAGGTGTGACCAGCCGGTACGTCATCATTTCAGAGAAAAAACAGGAGGTTTGTTATGCGATTTATCGAATGGGAAGTGGGTGAAGAAGGGTACGAAGAGCAGATCGTTTGCACGTCTCCCCCATCTTATTACCGCTTTAAGTTGCTTTAGACCGACATTTACAAAACCCACATTGACACATGTTCATGTCGTGTGTATAATAGGAACAATTTTTAAGGAGGTTTGTTATGCCTAAAACAAGGCTCAATGTAAGTCTCGACCAGGATCTCGCTGAGTTCGCCAAGGTCTTTGCTGCTGAAAATCGTATATCGGTGGCAGATATGGTAACGCAATACCTGCTGGCCCTGAAACGGCGTATCGACGGTGAACATATGGAAAATACGTTCGCCCAGCCTGCTTTCCAGCAGGCGATGGAAGAGGTTCAGGCCAAGCTGCGCACCGGAACCGTTCAGTGGCATTCATATGATGAGGTCTTCAAGGACTAATGGAAACCAAATTTGAAGCCACTTTCCTAAAGGCCGTTAAAACGCACGCTTCAATTCGGAAACTGGTCAAAAAAAAAGTCGACATGATAATTGAAGCCCCAATTGCCACTGGTGAACCATTGAAGGGTAAATGGCAGGGTTTTTATTCATGTCCCGTGAAGCGCAATTTTATAATCATCTACCTGTATTGCGAAGTGTGCCGGAAGAAGGGCGATGATGCTGTCGTTGCCTGCTCGGATTGCCGGGAGACACCAGGCCATACCATCAAGTTCGTTCTGCTCGGGCCTCATGATAATGCCTACGGGATCTAAAAGGCATTCTGGCTGAAAACAAAAACCCGTGCACTTTAATCCCAAAAAATACCATGCACGGGCCAGGATTTTTCATTAGACTATATCCTGTTAAGATTATTTTAGCCTAATTAGAGCGTTTCAAATTATTAAAATGGCTTATTTCATTACATTTTTAAGGAATTGAATCAATTTGAATTTCAAAAATTTGAAACGCCCAATTTAGGTTTAGGGTAATAGCATTGATCTCATTTGATATCAGTTTTGGAATGTCAGGGTTGGAGGAATCTCTCTTATTCCTGAAGCGCCTTTTGACCGGCCCGGAAGATTCGGGCCAATTCCACCGCCCTTTCCACCAGCAGCTTGGCCGATGAAACGCCGTAATCATCTTCCAGCACCATATGCCGAATCTCTTTTTCGAAGCGCCCTTTGCCATCGCGGCTTGAACAGGCGCCGGCCCCAAGTTGGTATAATCCCGATGTGGCGACAATCATCTGGTGCACGTAAAAAAACATATTGATGCTCGACAGCGTCGATTCGATTCCGCCGCCTCTGAAAAATACAACGGCCATGGCCCCGCCGATCTTATTTTTCAACGGGAGCCGGTAAACCTTTCCATGCACGAATGCACGCGTCCGATCAATCATGTCCGCCATCAAACCGGATAAGCGACCAAAATGGGCCGGAGAGCCCATCATGATGGCGTCTGCTTCCAGGAGCTTGGGATAGATAGAATCCATATCATCTTCCTGAAGACAATACTTCTCACGGGTTTGGCTCTTGACGCACCAGTTACAGTGGTTGCAGGGATTGATTTCCTTGTCGTCCAGAGTAACGATGGTTGTTTGGATCTTTTGCGCTTGCTGCCCATGGGCAAGTGCCTCCTCTAACAACACCGTCATGTTGCCGTTTTTAATGCGACTTCCACTTATGCCTAGCACTTTGATCATTTTTATCTCCTTTGAGTCAGAACATTCACGCAAGGACGGTTCGGGCTATGAACCGATGACCTTTAACCGCAGAGACAGCTCATCCAACTGAGCCTTTGTCGTTTCGGAAGGTGCGTTGGTCAGCAGGCAAGCGGCCTTCTGGGTCTTTGGGAAGGCGATCACTTCCCGGATAGAGGACTCTCCGCACAGAAGCATGACCAGCCGATCAAAGCCGATCGCAATCCCTCCATGCGGCGGTGCCCCGGATTGGAGTGCGGCCAGGAGAAATCCGAACTTCTCTTCAGAGGTTTGCGGAGTCATACCGAGCGTCTCAAAGATTCTTTCCTGTATATCTCTTTGGTGTATCCGGATGCTTCCGCCCCCGATTTCAAAACCGTTCAGGACCAGGTCATAGGCCCGCGACTCGACCGACAGCGGATCTTGGTCAAGCTTGGCATAATCCGTTTCAAGAGGGGAGGTAAAAGGGTGGTGCAGGGCCTGCAGTCGCTGTTCGGTTTCGCTGTATTCAAACATGGGAAACCGTGTGATCCAAACAAAGTTGAAATCATTTTCATCGATCAGTTTTAATTTTTGTCCCAGATGGTTTCTGAGATGCCCCAGCGCCTCGTTGACGATCTTCGATTGATCGGCCACAAAAAACACCAGATCTCCGGGCTCCATCCCAATACGTCGGGTCAAGGCTTCCTTTTCTGCGGCTGTAAAAAATTTAGTGATCGGAGATTGCCATTCACCCTCGCGGACTTTTATCCAGGCCATTCCCCTGGCGCGGTAAATCGATACGAAATCGGTCAGATCATCGATCTCTTTGCGCGAAAAATTGATACATCCTTTGGCATTCAACGCCTTTACGATGCCGCCTTTCCTGACGGCATCGGCGAAAACTTTGAATTCCGATCCTGCCACGATGTCTGAAATATCATTTAGCTCCAACCCGAACCGGACATCGGGCTTATCAAGCCCATAGTGTCCGATGGCATCGGCATAGGTCAATCGTGGAAAAGGACGTTTCAGCTCTAGGTCCAACACATCTTTGAAAACCGCGGCCATCATTCCCTCTGTAATTTCCATCACATCTTCTTCACCCACGAACGACATTTCAATATCGATCTGGGTAAACTCCGGCTGGCGGTCGGCCCTGAGATCCTCGTCCCGGAAGCACCGCACAATCTGATAATAACGATCAAACCCGGCCACCATAAAAAGCTGCTTAAACATCTGCGGCGATTGCGGCAGGGCATAAAACTGCCCCGGATTGACCCGGCTGGGGACAAGATAGTCCCTGGCTCCCTCCGGGGTACTCTTTGTCAAGACCGGTGTTTCGATCTCCAGAAATCCGCCCTGATCGAAATAATTTCGAGTTGAACTTGCGGCTTTATGGCGCAATATAATATTTTTCTGGATTTGGGGACGACGCAGGTCCAGGTGACGATATTTTAAACGAATGCTCTCGGACACCTCCAGATTATCTTCGATCAGGAAGGGCGGCGTCTGCGCCCGATTCAATATGCACAGCTCCACCACCGTCACTTCGATGGCACCGGTTTTCAACTTGGAATTGATCATCCCCTCGGGTCTTGGGTCCACCTTGCCGCGCACACCCAATACGTATTCATTCCGTATTTCATGCGCCTTGGCATGTACTTCTGCGCTTATGGCCGGATTAAAGACAACCTGAGTAATCCCCTCGCGATCCCTCAAATCGACAAAAATAACCCCGCCGTGATCGCGACGACGCTGAACCCAGCCCATCAGAACGATTTCCTGCCCCAACCCTTTTATGTCCAGCTCCCCGCAGGTATGTGTTCTTCTCATATTTTTAAGATTGTCCGACACGGGTGAAACTCCTTTAGTTTATTATCATTGACTTAATTTGATCGATTACTTTTTCGAAGGGAATCGACAACTGCTCTTTGGTGGCCATATTGCGCAAAATGGCCGAGCCGGCTTCAAGCTCATCTTCTCCCACCATCAACACATATCCGGCGTTTGCCCTGCCGGCTTTTTTCATCTGGCTTTTTAAGGAGCGATTACTAAAATCCATGTCGGTTTGGATCCCTTCCAATCCCAGGGCGCATTGCCACTCGAAGGCCTGGAGAATGCTTTTTGGGCCCAGAGCGGCAATAAAAATATCCGTTTTTGGCACCAAATCATCGCGATTGAGCCCCACAATTTCCGCTAACCGATCAAACCCGATTGCAAACCCGGTGGCCGGCAGATCCGGCCCTCCTAATCCCTTTACAAGACCGTCATAGCGCCCCCCCCCGGCAATGGCACTCTGTGCCCCCAGGGCGCCGGTTTGTATCTCAAATGTCGCCCGGGTATAGTAATCGAGGCCGCGCACCAGGCGTTTGTCCACCACAAATGAAACATCCAGTTCTTTAAGTGCGGTTTGCAGGACATCGAATTCTTCGGCACAAGGGGAGCATAAATAGTCTATGATCACCGGGGCTCCGCCCAGTGCCTGGCGGCACGATTCGACTTTACAATCGAGGACCCTTAATGGATTCCGCTCAGTTCTGCGAATGCAGTCACCGCACAGGTGTTCCTTTATCCCCGCCAAAAAAGCAGTCAGCGCCGCTTTAAAATTCGGCCGGCATTCCGGACAGCCAAGGGAATTGATATGCGGTACGACTCCTTTTACCTTTAGGCGATCAAACAGGGTCACGAGCATATAAATCAGCTGCGCATCGACCAGCGCCGAGGCGATGCCGAATACCTCCACATTGATCTGATAAAACTGCCGGTAGCGCCCTTTTTGAGGTCTTTCTCGGCGAAACATCGGACCGATGGTGTAAAGCCTTTGTACGGGTTCCTTTTGATACAGCTTGTGTTGGATGTAGGATCGAACAATGGAGGCGGTCGCCTCCGGCCGCAGCGTAATCAGATCTCCTTTGCGATCCGGAAAAGTATACATTTCCTTTTCCACGATATCGGTGTCTTCTCCGATACTGCGTGCAAAAAGCTCGGTACGCTCCATAACCGGAATCCGAATTTCGCGGTAACCGAAATCCTCAAAAAGCGACCGGGCGATTTTTTCGATCGCCTGCCAGGTTTCAACGTCACCCGGGAGAATGTCCCTGAACCCTCTGATGATCTGAATCATGTATTCTTACAGCCCTTTCAAATAATTTACACGGCAATTTGTGCCTGATAGCCCGTGCTTTGCATAAACTTTTTTGTTTACCCCAGTATAAATAATTTAGTCAATATATTATTCAGTGTCCATCCATAAATAGCATCTTTCGGTACTTGACACTTGCGTGCCGATTCTCTATTTATCCTAGCATCATCGTACAAGTTGCATAAAATGAAACAAACAGACGGGCAGCATGCCTACTACCGGGAAAAATAACGCCTTAACCGATGTGGATGGAATTATCGTCGGGCATTACGACAACACCGAAGATGCGTGCGGTGTCACCGTGGCCATTTGCGCAGAGGGCGCCGTGGCCGGAGTCGATGTGCGCGGTTCAGCCCCCGGCACACGTGAAACTGATTTGTTGGCACCTCTCAATTTGGTCCAAAAAGCGCAGGCCGTCGTGCTTTCGGGGGGATCGGTATACGGGCTGGCCGCTTGCGACGGCGTTGTGCGCTGGTTATCCCGCAAAGGCTTCGGGTTTCCGCTCGAAAAAGGTCATGTCGCGCCTATCGTACCTGCAGCGGTCCTTTACGATCTGAACCGTGGTAAAAATTTTATCCCTTCGATTCAGGCCGACTGGGGTCGCATGGCCTGCGAAACCGCAAATGACGGGCCCGTCCGGACCGGTACGGTCGGCGCCGGAACCGGCGCCTTCTCAGGCAGCATCAAGGGCGGACTCGGAACCGCCAGCCTGATTCTCGATTTCGGCATCAGCGTCGCTGCGTTGGCAGCGGTCAATTCGGCCGGATCGGTCATTGATCCTGTGTCAGGCCGTCCATGGGAAATCGGTCTGCAGATCAATGCTGAATTCGGCCAACAGGGCCGGCGCGCCGTCAAGTTGCCGCCCCCTCCGCAAGCCGAACCGGCAAAGAACACCACGATCGGAATCGTCGCCACCGATGCGATCTTAACCAAACCGCAGGCGCAAAAAGTGGCCCAGATGGCCCATGACGGGTTGGCGCGTGCAATCCGCCCGGCGCATACCATGTTCGACGGTGACACTATTTTTTGCCTTGCTTCCGGGAAAAAAGAGCTGCCGGACCAGCCCGGGTTCTTTGCAGCACCCAAAGCCCAGGCCATTGGTGACATAGGACATGCCGCCGCCGATTGTATGGCAAGGGCGATTATGGGCGCTATTCTTTCCGCCCGCAGCCTGGCCGGTATGACGGCGTTTTGTGATCTTGAAGAT
This sequence comes from uncultured Desulfobacteraceae bacterium, assembly GCA_964572695.1. Classification (GTDB taxonomy): domain Bacteria; phylum Desulfobacterota; class Desulfobacteria; order Desulfobacterales; family CAZHA01; genus CAZHAH01. Next base: position 3,343 of record CAZNFS010000080.1, on the reverse strand, counting down.
CGCTGAACTGCAATAGCGTATGCATGCTGCGTAGCTTGTTTGTAAAGGATTTTTTTTAGACACGGATTCCACGGATGGCCACCGATTGAGTTTATATTGTTTGAACAATGGTATCATTGTTCAAACAATGCTTCCATTTCATAAATGCAGCCGCATTTATGAAATAAAGGACCGTGTAATCCGTGTCAAAGATTTAATGAAGTGTAAATCCAACTTGCGAGGAGGCGAGGCTCTTTAAATCTCCGAGTCAGACCATGATTCCAGCTGCCACCATCACCAAAGTTCTGAAAGCCATTGATTACGATGAGCTGGTCGACCTTACGGCCGAGTTGGTTCGGGTCAATTCCGTATGGGATCCTTCTGCCGGAACCGGTGAGGAAGCAGCTGCTTTGGTGGTGGAACGCTGGGCCCAGCGGGAAGCGTTTTCGGTTTTAAAGGATGAAGTCGCACCCGGAAGACCCAATATCATTGTCAGTTGGACATTTGGACCGGGACATCGCACCCTTTTGTTTGAAGGACACACGGATGTCGTGACGCCCGGAGATCTTACCTTCTGGAATTATGACCCCTTCGGCGCTGAAATTGACGGCCGGCGGATGTACGGGCGCGGAACTTGTGATACAAAGGGAAATCTGGCGGCAATGCTCGTGGCAATGGCGGCTCTGAAACGATCGGGCATAAATCTGGCCGGGGCGATGATCGGCGGTGTTTTGTGTGATGAGGAAGATCAGATGCTCGGCGTCAGGGATTTCATCAAAAAGGGTCATGCCGACAACATCAGCGGCGCTATCATTTGCGAACCGGAAGACGGGTTGATCTGTACTTCTCAAAAAGGCGCCCTGCGCGCCCAATTTACCCTGAAGGGACGCATGAGCCACGGGGCCATGCCGCTTTCCGGATTGAACACGGCACCTGCCGTTGCACTCCTGATTACCCGCTTGGAGGAATTCGAATCGGACGCATTCCAAAACTTCGGAAAAGATGAATATTTAGGCTGGCCCAGTTTTACACCCACCGTGATCCAGGCCCCGGCGACCGGCCCGACCCAGTTAAATGTGATGCCCGGACAGGCCCGGGTTCTGGTCGACATTCGGACGATTCCGGGCCAGTCGCATCCAACCCTGATCGAACAATTCGCCTCGCTGGGCACTGAAATCGAGCAAAAGATACGTCAAAAATACCGCGCCTACGACCATGGGCTCGGGGTAAAACGTCATCACGATCTCAGCGTCGAACTGGAAATCCTGACCGACCGCCCCTGCACCCTGACCGATCGAAACGATCCGGTCGTTCGGGCAGCGGACTGGGCTACACAGATGGTTACCGCTAAAACACCGCAATACGGCGGTGTGCCGGGAGCCACTGATGGAACTTTTCTCTGGGCACGTAAGGATATTCCCATCGTCACCATCGGTGCCGGCGACCGTTACGTTCCCCATCAGGCTGACGAGTGGGTTGATTTGGAGCAGCTTTTTGAAACCGCTAAGATCTATGCTTTGACAGCACTGCATTATTTGTATCTTCAAGAAGGGGAAGGAACGCAATGAAAATTGCCGTAGTCGGAGCCGGGGCCATGGGGAGTCTCTTCGGAGGCCTGCTGGCCGAAGCCGGGAACGAAGTCTGGCTTTGCGATGTCTCGGAAGCACACGTTGATAGGGTTAGGGCCGATGGCCTGACGCTTGAACGGGAGGGTCGTTGCCGGAACGTAAACATACGCGCCACAACGAATCCGCAGGAAATCGACCACGCGGAACTGGTGATTATATTTGTAAAATCGACCCAGACACAAAAAGCCGCCCAAACCGCCGGACTCCTTGCTGCTGGACAGGGCTATGTCCTGACCCTACAAAACGGCATGGGAAACGCCGATGCAATTGCCGCAATCGTTGATCCCAAACGGATCCTGGCCGGAACAACCTCCCATGGGGCAACATTACTCGGTCCGGGCCGAATCCGGCACGCCGGTCCAGGCCCCACGGTTATGGGATTATGGTCACACAGCGACTCCGGCTTTGAAAAAGCGCAGGAATTTGCGCTTGTTTTGTCTCGGGCCGGATTTAAAACAGAGGTGACGGGGGACGTCCGCCCCATTATCTGGGACAAGCTTCTTGTCAATGTCGGCATCAATGCGCTAACGGCTCTGACCGGTATTAAGAATGGTGAAATTCTCGATCTTGAGGCCACGCGGGAATTAAGCCGAACCGCAGTGGCAGAGGCCATTTCGGTGGCCGAAGCCCAGGGAATCGAAGTGCGTCAAGAACCGGTGGACCATGTTTTTAAAATTGCTGCAGCCACGGCCGTCAACCGCTCCTCCATGGGCCAGGATGTCGATAATCACCGTCAAACCGAAATCGATGCCATCAACGGCTTTATCGTTCGGGAAGCGCACCGTCTGGGTCTCGATGTGCCGGTCAACCGGACACTGACGGCGCTGATCCAAACGCTTCAAGCGCATTATCAATGAAAAATCAAAGGAGTCTAAAAATGAGCAATGCGAAAGTAACCATACCAGATGTTTTAAATGCTAAAAAAGAAAACCGCAAACTCGTTATGATGACAGCCTACGACTACCCTTTCGGCCTCCTGGCGGATGAAGCCGGTGTCGATATCGTGCTCGTCGGGGATTCGCTGGGCATGGTGGTGATGGGGCTCGATGGAACCGTGGAAGTCACGATGGAACACATGATTCACCATATAAAGGCGGTGGTACGCGGCTGCAAAGGAGCGTTTATTGTCGGTGATATGCCCTTTATGAGTTACAACATCTCCAGACCTGAAGCGATTCACAATGCCGGCCGGCTGATGAAGGAGGGCGGATGTGATGCTATCAAACTGGAGGGAGGGATCGATTTCGCCCCCACCATCGAAGCCATCGTCAAAGCCGGCATACCGGTGCAGGGACACATCGGTCTGACCCCTCAAACCGCCAGCGCTCTGGGGGGATTTAAGATGCAGGGCCGCGATGCCTTCGCTGCCAAACAAATCATCGATGATGCCAAAGCGCTTGAAAAGGCCGGTGTTTTTTCAATGATTCTGGAAGCCGTTCCGGCCCCCCTGGGCAAACTGGTGGCGGAAGCCGTAAAAGTTCCCGTGATCGGTATCGGTGCCGGGCCTGATGTGGACGGCCAGGTACTGGTCACGCACGATATGGTAGGCCTGTTCGACAAATTTGTACCCAAATTTGTCAAACAGTATACCCAAATCAGACCGATTATCCTGGAAGCACTTCAGGCGTATAAAAAAGATGTCACCGAGGTCGAATTCCCGGCCGCGGAGCATTCTTTCAAAATGTCCAATGAGGCTTTGGAGCAGTTGAAGCAAATGCTAACCTGATTGGCCTAAA
>CAZNFS010000079.1:0-12928 GCA_964572695.1 uncultured Desulfobacteraceae bacterium | reverse complement strand
TTATGGAGCACCCTGCCCTGTGGTGTTCGGACTTTCCTCCGGATCTCACAACAAATCACATCTCTCGACCCGGCGATCGTCTAGACTGCCTTAGCCGTAATTAGGTGTTCACTCCTCTTTTTTGACATTTCTCCAATAAATTATTCTTTGGCAGTTCGGACAAAACCTTAATCTGTCAAACCGTTGTAATTCATTATACATTTGAGGCGGAATATTCACATTACAACCCTGGCACACAGCATTGCTTACCGGCACGATGGTGACCCCGCCTCCCAGGCTTTCTTTTACCTTATGGAACTGACTTAGTATTTTAGGATCCGCTTTAGCTGAAACCTCAATCCTATCACTCTCAAGCTGAACCAGTTTCTGTTCCCATTCATCTGCCTCTGCACTAATTTTTTCTTTCTCGCGGCTAACCTCATCCAAAAACTGCCCGTATTCTTCTTTTTTGGTTACCACCAGCGCCTCGCCTCCCTCAATTTGCTCCAGGCATTCCAACATTTCATCTTCTGCTTGAGAGGTTTTGGCTTGTAGATCCTCAATCTCCTTGAGGAATGATTGATATTCTTTGTTGGTCTTTACGGATCGGCTCTTCTCCTTACTTTTGCTGATAAGGGAAAGACTTGTCTGCAGTTCTGCGTCATCCGAACGGTACTTTTTTTGCAGCGCCTCGATCCGATCCTCTTCCTCATTGATGGCCGTTTCAGACTCACTCAACCTCCCGTCCAAATTTTTATATCTCTGCGATACCGCACTGATTTGGGCTTCGATTTTCCGGCTTTTGATTTCAATTGTCTGGAGCCTGACTAAAATGTCGATTTGATCTTTGTCTACTTTGTCCATATAATAGTCCCCAACTTAGATTTACCCTAAATGAGCGTAAATAAAATGAAGAAACGGTGGATACAATAAAACACCTGGCACATTCAGTCTTTATATAAAATTTCATATCTTTTCTATGGATGAAATCTAATTTTGAGATTAATTCTTCATTTTCTTTACCCAATGGGAAAGCCGATGGTACTCCACCTCCTTCGTTGCCAAGGGCTCGCAATAGTTCACTATGGCTTCACCCTTGGCGCCTTGGACTTGAAGCACCCTCATCTTTCGCACATATAGGGTTACACATTATATAATCCTAAATGGATCAGTTTCAAGCTTGCAGGCCTCAATTTCCACATCCATCTTTTTTTGAGCCAGAAGTTTCGCTAATTTTTCAGCTACCAGTTCGACGAATAAGTGCTCGGACTGAAAATGGCCGATATCAAGCAGACCGAGTCCCAATGCTTCGGCTGCAGTGGCGTCGTGGTACCGTAAATCCCCACTGATAAATACCTGGGCACCACTCAATATAAACTCCGGCATTAGACTTGAACCGCTTCCGGTGCAAACCGCCACCTTTTTAACAGTCAACTCGGGATTTCCAGCGACCTTTACTTGAGAAAGCGCAAGCTTTTCTTTAGTGTCGGTAATAAATTTGCGGAACGTAATCTCTTTTTTTAATTCACCAATCCGACCAAGACCTGCCTCACTTTTTTCCGGAATGTTTCCATCTTTCAATAGGTCGATGTTGCGCAGTCCAAGCTTTTTAATCAAACAATCATTTAAGCCTTCACTGACACTGTCAAAATTTGTGTGCGCTGCAAATATGGCCAATTCATGCAACGCCGCCATCTTTATTATCGCACCGCGCGTTGTTTTGAAATCAATTGACTTTAGCGGCTTAAAAATAAGGGGATGGTGTGTAATCAACAAGCTCACATTCTGTCTACAGGCATTTTCCACGACATCGGGCGTGGGATCTAAGGCGATCCATATTTTTTGTACCGGCCAATCTCCCTGCCCCACCTGGAGACCGACGTTGTCCCATTCTTCAGCAAGTGATACAGGTGCTATTTTTTCAAATAACGCAATAATATCTTCAACACTTGGATTCAATTTATTTCATTAACCCCTAACCCGGATAAACCGAAAATCATCAATTTCTAATCGGGCTCGTAAAAAAGGCGCGGTTTAATAAACAACCGCGCCTTTAGCCCTCATTTCAGCATGGGGATAGCTGAAATAACCCCGCCCATGTCAATTTCTATTCGCAAAACAGACCATAATAATTTGTGTCCGAGCCATAGCTCCTGTACCTGCGTCTCTTAACCGCTCAGAAGTGGGCCCACCTGGGATCGAACCAGGGACCTACCGGTTATGAGCCGGTGGCTCTGCCAGCTGAGCTATGGGCCCATCATATGCCTTAACCAGGGTTAACTAACTTTAGAAAACCATTTTGTCAAGCGCTACGATTCGATAAAGCTCTTGAGTTTGCGACTTCTTGTCGGGTGCCGCAGTTTTCGTAAGGCTTTGGCCTCTATCTGCCTGATTCGTTCGCGGGTCACGGTAAAATCCTGTCCTACTTCTTCCAGGGTGTGATCCGCTTTTTCTCCGATTCCAAAACGCATCCGCAGGACTTTTTCTTCGCGCGGCGTCAAGGTCGCCAGCACCTTACGCGTTTGTTCGGCCAGGTTCATGTTCACCGCCGCATCAGACGGGAGGAGGAATTTTTTGTCTTCGATAAAGTCCCCCAGATTGCTGTCTTCTTCCTCTCCAATCGGTGTTTCAAGTGAAATCGGCTCACGGGCAATTTTAAGAACTTTGCGCACTTTGTCGAGTGGAATTTCCATTTTCCCTGCGATTTCCTCCGGCTTGGGCTCTCGCCCCAGTTCCTGTACCAAATATCGAGAAGTCCGTATAAGCTTATTAATGGTTTCGATCATATGCACCGGAATTCTTATCGTGCGGGCTTGATCGGCAATTGCCCTGGTGATGGCCTGGCGGATCCACCAGGTAGCATAGGTACTAAATTTATAGCCCCGCCGATATTCGAATTTATCTACCGCCTTCATCAGGCCGATATTTCCTTCCTGAATTAAATCAAGGAATTGAAGACCACGATTGGTATATTTTTTAGCGATGCTGACAACGAGCCTCAAGTTGGCCTTTGTCAGCTCGCTTTTGGCAGCCTTTACCCGTCGGCGCCCATCGGCGACACGCGAATGGATCCGCGTGAGCATACGGCTATTGGCTTTAATTGCATTTTCGTTTTCGGCGATTTGATTTTCAATTTTCTTGACTTCATTATAAATCAAACCAATTCCTTTTTTCGACAAACTGCACTTTGTCGCCCCCCATCTCACAAAACCGCGTTTATTCTTTAGATGGGCGCGCAATTCGGTCCCCGGGGCATTCATTCTATCACTAATCCGGGCGACTTTGCCGTTGGCCGACTCAAACCAATCGATCTGGTAATTGATTAGCCCTTCAATCTTTTCCAAGACACTCGCCTCGAGGCGCCAGTTTTTTAAGAGGGTAAAAATCTTGACATTCCTGCGTGCGATGGATCTTCTCGCTTTGCGTCTTTCAGGTTTGGGCATTTTGGCGGTGAAAAGTTTCTCCCGATATCCCATATTTTCGTCGTCAATCGCCCGAATCGCTTTTACGGTGTTTAAAAACTTCTCTATCTGTATCGATTCATCAACGTATGTGTCGCCTTCGTCAATATCTCTTAAAACATGCTTGGGACGTAAATCTCCATGTTCGATATGTTCTCCCAACTTCAAGAGATATTCGATTCCGGTTGTCGTATCTATGAGGGCTTTTAGAATATCCTGCTCACCGGCTTCAATTTTTTTGGCAATTTCAACTTCCCCCTCCCGGCTCAATAAGGTGACCATCCCCATTTCTCGCAAATACATCTTAACCGGATCGGTTACAGTTCCAAAATCCAAATCCTGCTGTCGATCGCGCTTGGCAATGCGTTCTTTTATCTTCCGGACCCGACTGGCGATCTTATGTTTTTTTTCATCAATGATTTCAATATCATGATCATCAAATAGCATCAGCGATTCGTCGATTTGTTCCGGGGAAAGCATATTTTCCGGAAGCACCTCGTTAATTTCGGCATATGTTAAATATCCCTGCCTTCTTCCTTTTGAAATCAGTTCATTCAGGGCTTTTTTATTTACCTTTTTATTACTTATCGGTTCTGTCTTTGTTTCAATAACGGTGGTTTTCTTGCGGGTAGTTTTTTTCACGCTGCTCCCTTTTTTTGAGCTGCGAACTCTCTTGGTATTTTTAGCATTCGCTTTTGCCGTCGACAGATCTGCCATATATTCCCCCCTGCGGATACCTAATTAATCAGTCCTACCTTTGGCCCTTGGTTTTAGCCTGGGCTTGTTTCTGCTGTAATAGCTTCACCAAAAGCTCCTGGTTGTTGTTTTCCTCGGCTGCTTTTATTTCTTGCAGCAATGCTTTATTTTGCCGGTCCCGGCTTGCTTCAAACTGAATTATTAGTTTTAGGCAACCCTCATATTCCCATATATCTTCGCCAATTGCCAAGGACGTTGCGATGCCTCTTTTGTCTTCGCTCCCTATCCCATCCATTATCTCGGATAATTTTTCCGGAGAAAAATCTTTAATTGAAAGAATAAACGTTCCGATCGATTTCAGGGTTTCATTCTCAAAACACCGCATCAGATCCCGGTCGCGGATTTCAGGTAATATTGCCGGAAACTGAAGCATCATAGCGACGATCTGTTTTTCCAGCCGGCTTCCCGGCTTTTGAATATCCTGGTGTCCTCGTTTTTGCAGAAGATTGTCGTTAGGCGATCCGGAACTCAACACTTTGGCCGCTCTCGATCGATCATGGGCGACATGTTTCTGCCGATCTAGCGCTTGCCTCACTTTTTCCAATAAAGCACTTTCTTCGACCTCAATACGCTCAGACATAAATTTAAGATAGAGCGATCGCTCCATTTTATCGCTGATAGATGCCAGCGATGCACTGAGATCTGCGATAATGTGAATCTTACCTTCAATGGAGAGTCCGTGCTTTTCAATCGCCGATTCTATCAAATAGGGAAAAATGCTCAAAGCGTTCCGGGCCGCCTTTTTGAAAGCTTCGGCTCCGTATTCAAAAATATAGGAGTCGGGATCATGTCCTTCCGGCAAAATTAGAATCTGAGCATCAACATATCCTTTTCCAAACACCTCTATGCTTCTCCGGGCCGCCTTTATCCCGGCCGTATCCGAATCGAAGACCAGAACCGCCTTTCCGGATTTACCGACAAACCCCCTCAGAACCTGCACATGTTCAGGGGTCAACGAAGTCCCCAGAGTGGCAACGGTGTTTTGAATGCCATGCTGGTGCAAGGCCAATAAGTCGAAATAGCCTTCAACGATGACAACGGTATCTGTTTCACGGCATTTTTTTTTGGCTTTATGAAGCCCGTAAAGCGATCGCCGTTTGTTGAAGATAGGAGTATCCGGTGAATTCAGGTATTTGGGCAGTGAATCGTCGATTGCCCGCCCCCCAAAAGCGATCGCGTTTCCGCTTGGATTAAATATCGGAAACACAATCCGCTCTCGAAATCGATCGTAAAACCCGTTGGTGTTTTTCCTGGGAATAATGAGTCCCGATTTTGCTACCAGGTTGAGCGCAATTTTTTTATTCATAAAAAAACGGCTCAGATGGTCCCAGCCTTTGGGAGCATAGCCTATATCAAAATCATCCAGTATCTCCCTGCTGATCCGCCTTTCTTTTAGATAATCCCGGCCCTTTTTATCGGTCGCTTTTTGATAAAGTTGGTTTTTGTAAAAGTTCACCGCCTGCAGATGGACTTCATAAAGTTTTTCTTTTTCGCTGATTTCTCTTCTTTGCTCAGGCGACATGGACTGTTCCGGAATTTCGATACCGTACCGTTTGCCAAGGGTCCGGACCGCTTCCGGAAACGACAGCCCCTCATGTTTCATTAAGAAGGCAAAAACGCTTCCACCTTCACCACAGCCAAAACAGTGGAAAATATGTTTTTCAGGGCTTACCGTAAAAGAAGGCGTCTTTTCGGAATGAAACGGGCACAATCCAATAAAATTTCTGCCGGTTTTTTTTAGAACCACGACATCAGAGACGACATCTACGATATCGGCCGTATGTTTTATCTCTGATATCTTTCCTTCGGGGATATAATTTGCCAAGAAGAGCACCCTCCAAAGTTGTTTGATTGGGAATATTGACAAACATGGAAGGATCTTAAATTGGATGAAGGATCGCTCTTTGCCTTATGGGCACTGGCATATTCGATAAAATCGATTTTTTAATCATTTTTAGTTAAAAACCGGAATCGAAAAGTTATTTTGTTAAAACAGCTAAAATAATTATTTAGATGGTTTTTGTCAAGAAAATAATCGCATTTTGGAAGGTCTTTTATGCCCTAAATTAACGCAAACAAAATGAAGAACTAATTCATCTCTTTTGTGGAAGAATTTGCTAAAAGAAAATCGAACTACAGAATCCCTTTGGTGGAGTGAACACCCTGTACGCGCTGGTCGAATGATGTAGCATCATCCATCGCTCTGGCGGTGGCTTTAAAAATCGATTCGATCAGATGATGCTCATTTTCACCATAAAACGCATTGACGTGAAGATTCATTCCCGCCCTGTTGGCAAACGCCCTGAAAAATTCCTTGGCAATTGAAATCGAAAAACCTCCGATCTCTGCCGGAATCTCCGCAACATTGAATACAAGAAAAGGTCGTTTCGACAAATCGATGGTGACACTTGTCAAGGCTTCATCCATCGGAATCACCGCATGGCCGTAGCGCCGGATTCCTTTACGGTCTCCCAGCGCTTTGTCGAAAGCATCCCCAAGAACAAGCCCCACATCTTCCACGGTGTGGTGACTGTCGACTTCGATATCACCCTTGGCAAGGATGGACAAATCAAAAATTCCATGCACCGTAAATAAAGTCAGCATATGGTCAAAAAAAGGAACACCGGTCGCGATGTCATGGATTCCTTGACCGTCCAAATTCAGCTTCAGGCTGATATCTGTTTCGGTTGTTTTACGCTCCACTTCCGATGCACGCGTCATGTTTTTCCTAAACTTTGTGGTTCAGCGTTCATGGTTCAAAGGTTTTAGGTTAAAGTGGAGATGAGGGGGATCGAACCCCTGACCTCGGCATTGCGAACGCCGCGCTCTCCCATCTGAGCTACATCCCCACAATGAATTCGCGCCACGATAGCAAATCGAAAACATAGGGTCAATTCAAAAAATCCTTGTATTATTTATAGTCTCCATTTATAAGGGTTCGCAAAAATACCACATTGTAGTCTGTGTCCATCCAGAATAGGAGGATTTACATGAAGACCGAAGTCAAGCTGAATGATGCGTTTAAGACATTTACCCTAGATCAGGACAAACTTTTCGCCCCCGCAGAAACGGTCAGACAGTTCAAATCAAAGTTGAAAAAACTTAACCTCGACATACTTGAACAAACCGTAAGGATCGATAACGGCCGCCTGGATATCCCGATCTATTTCAGTATTTGCGGCAGTGATGCCGCCTCCGTTATCGGTACCAAAAAACAGATGGGCAAAGGGGCCACACCGGCCCAATCCGAAGCCAGCGCAGTGATGGAACTGGCCGAAAGATTCAGTTTTTTCAGTTTTACGAAAAATTCTCAGAACTTTTTTTTGGAAAAATACTGCAATATCAAAGAAGAAGCGATCCCGTTTGACATGATTGCCCAATCGGTTCACGACGACTCGCACGATTTGGGTATTTCTAAAAAAATATTTGAAAACATACCGCTCAAATGGACCAAAGCGTATAATCTCACCCAAAAGAAGGAAGTTCTGATTCCGTTTGACTGGTTTTTTATGATCAATGAATTTAACGGACCATCGGCCGGCAATTGTGTTGAAGAAGCCATCCTTCAGGGGATCTGCGAAATCGTGGAAAGACATGCTTCGTCGATCATAAGTCACCGTGAACTGAGGGTTCCGGGAATTGCACCTGATTCAGCCACGGATCCGAAAGTCGTTGAAATGATACACAAATACCGGCAGAATGGAATTTTATTATATGCTTCCGATTTTTCACTGGAAATGGGAATTCCGTCGGTTGGCGTCCTTGCCTACGATCCATCCACCTTTCCGCACAGAAGTGAGATCGTTTGGACCGCCGGAACCACGCCTGACCCGCAAAAAGCCTTTAGCCGGGCCTTGACGGAAGTTGCCCAGCTGGCCGGAGATTTCAATTCCAGCTCGAATTACGTGGCCAGCGGACTTCCAAAATTTTTAAAGATTGAAGAGGCCGAATACATCACCCATCCCGATACGGAGATTAAGATTCAGGATCTTTCCGATATTTCTGATGAAAACATGAAGATCGAAATTGAAAATGCGCTGGCAGCGTTGGCCGGAAAGGGCATGGAATTACTTTTGGTAAACACCATGCATCCGTTGCTAGAAATCCCCGCTTTTTATGCCATAATCCCCGGAGCACATTTTCGTGAAAGAGCCTTGGGAACCAGCGTTGCCATGTTCGCGGCGAAGATAATTGCGGATTCGCAACCACCGGCAAAGGCTGTAGCGGAACTGAAAAAAATCAACACCATGCTGCCCGGCAAATATTATGTCCACTTTTATCTAGGCAACTGCCATCTATCCTTAAATGATCCCCAAACCGCTTTAACCTGTTTTAACCAGGCCCTCGATCTTGATCCCAAGTCTCAGGATATACCCAGCATCTACTCATACATGGGGGTGTGCCTCAAAGATATGGGGGAATACCGGAAAGCGTTGGACGTATTGACGGAAGGTCAAAAATTGGATTCCGAACGGACCGATATCTATAATCTGATGGGATTTTGTCATTTCAAATTGAAAGACCACCAAGCAGCCATCGACAACTTTAAAAAAGTGCTCCACCTCGATCCGGCCTCAGCCATTGATTATGCCAACATCGCATCCAATTATCGTGATATGGGTAAAAAAGAAAACGCGATTCGATATTATGAAATGGCGCTTGAATTGGATTCTTCCATTGAATTTGCACAACAGAATCTAAAAATGCTCAAAGATGCGATCTGACCATTCTAAGCGGATTTTATGGGCGGGTTTGAAGAAGCTGTTTTTGATGGTGTGACCCGCCAAAATACCGATCTTTGACCGGTATCGATAAATGGCTTGTAAAATTCAGGATATTATGATAAGGATGCTTAAAACTTAGAAATTTCCGTTTCCCATTGGGAAACAGAAGGGGAAAAACTATATGTCCGAAAAACATCCTGAATGTCCTTTATATAATCCATTAAACTGTAAAGAGTATTATAACCCCAAACTCTGCGCATTTGTCAGGAAAGATAAAGTCTGTCTCAAAAAGAAGAAACCCAAGCCCAAGTCTAAAAAATAGGCCCTGTTTAAAGCCCCCCCTATTCCATTTTATGAATTAATGCGCCCTGTCCGGCTAAAAAGCGCACGCTTGCTCTTCTATGGTATTAAGATCAGGCATGCCCGGCCGTGTTTGAAAGAAAAACGGGATCTATACCCATCTTTTTAATCGCCTCTGCCCATTTCATTTCATGAGGCACATCAAATATGATCGGCCCTGTCACAGGCGTCGTTAACCACGCATTTGCTTTTACCTCTGTTTCCAGTTGACCCGGGCCCCATCCGGCACACCCCAAAGTGATTATGAAAGATGCGGGCCCCTTTTGCATGGCAATCGCTTCCAAAATGTCGCGCGTATTGCTTAAAGCCAGGGTTTCGGTAACCCTTAAGCAGCCCTGCCACTCGAATGGCGGGCCATGAAGCACGAAAAGCTCTTCGACATGAACCGGTCCGCCCATTTGGATCGGTATGGTTTCAGCTCCGGGGGAGAATTCGACTTTGAGCTCCTCAAAGATATTCCGCATGAGCAGATGAGAATGAACCCGGTTCACAATGAGCCCCACAGCTCCGGCCGGCGAATGCTCACAGATGCAGGTCACGGTTTGTGAAAAATTGGGGTCGTTCAAACCCGGCATGGCCATTAAAAAATGCCCTTTGAACGATTCTGAAAATTGATTTTCCATCAAGCACTCCCTAACCCGGACAAGCCGGAAATAACAAGCCCCAAATACCATTATCCAAATCTTAAATAAAACCAAAACCGATTGTTTGGAATCTTGGTGACCCGTCGAAAACCTCAAGGTCGAACGATTGTGATTTGTTTGGAGTTTGTTTTTTGATTGTTGGAATTTATTATTATGTGTATCTATTAATCCGCACCTGATCATCCTTTGTCAACACTATTTGTCCTAAACTGAGCGAGGAAATCTAAATGAATCTAACATTTGAACCTGTCAGTCTTCAAAAGAGTACCATCTACCTTCAACGTTTGTCCGCATGTGCAAATCGTGCTTCCGACTACAGTTTTATCAACCTTTGGGGGTGGGCCGAAGAATACGGCCTTCAATGGGCCTGGGAAGAGGATCTGGTGTGGATACGACAAACCATACCCGAACCATCATTATGGGCGCCAATTGGGAACTGGACTTCCGTTGATTGGTCAAGCCGTTTAGGTTCGGTTCTTGACCTTCCGGTGGTATTTTCACGTATCCCTGAAAGTCTTCTCCCTTTGTGGGAAAAAACGTTCGGTTCCCGGATAGTTGTTGAAGAGACTCGCGCTCACTGGGATTATCTTTACGACTACCCGGCGCTTATCGAACTCAAAGGTAATCGATTCCACAAAAAGAAGAACCTTCTGAAACAATTTCAAAAAAAATACGACCATCAGTATGTCGGTCTTGGATCGTTAACCATCGATCAGGCGCTGGCAATGCAAATCGATTGGTGTACCTGGCGTGACTGTGAGTCACACCACACCCTTGCAGCGGAAAATCGCGCTATCGAGAAGGTTTTGAAAAACTGGGAAGCTTTAGCGGGTCTGGTGGGAGGAGCGATTGTCGTACAAGGACAAATGGTGGCTTACACCGTGGGAGAACGCCTGGCGGACGATATGCTCTTAATTCATTTTGAAAAAGGGAATCCGGAATTCAAAGGCATATACCAGGCGATCAATCAGTTTTTTCTGAATCATCGGCAGCATCCGTATCAAACCGTAAATCGTGAGCAGGATTTGGATGATGATGGATTGCGTAAAGCCAAGCTTTCTTATCATCCTATCGATTTTATAAAGAAATATCAGGTGACAGTCACCTGATCCCATTTTTCACAATACGCTCGCTGTAGCGGTCCAATCTTTCGGCAATCGCAGGGCCTAACAATTCCGGGGACAATGGGAGGGCGAGACCTTGCCGGGGTAATCCCCTTAATAAAAGCCGCACATCCTCGATACTGACCCATTTCAACAACCGTTCCAGATATCGATCCACCTCGGATCTATTGCCACCCCTTAAACTGTTTTCCAAAAGCGTGAGCAGAATAATCGCATCTTTGGGATTGGATTGATGCGCCAGCTTTAGAAACCACTCCGCTTTTTTGTGTTTACCCAGACGACTGAATGCAAACCCCAGATTGGCCAGCACGCCGCGGTGGTTTGGAGCCAGCCCTAAGGCTTTTCTTAGATACGGAACCGCTGCAGCGTATTGTTTCTTTTTGATTAAAATAAAGCCGCCTATATTGAGATATTCTTCTTGATGGGGATTTTTTGATATAAGGTAATCGATGTTTCTTAAGGCCTCATCCAGTTGATTCGTGTTGATCAGCGCCAGAACCATATTGTAACGGGCATAGATGTATTCAGGATATGCGGTCAGCGCGTTTTTATAAAGGGTAACGGCCTTTTCAAACGCTCCCTGCTCTTGAAGCATAATTGCCAAATTGTTCAACGACAAGGCGCGCGATTGTCTTGGCCGGGGATCTTTAAGCGTCATGGCCTTTTTGTATAATGCCGATGCGGTTTTCAGATCCCCCTTACCCTTATAATAAACAGCCAGTTGCTGATAGGGACGCCCAATACGCGCATATTTTACCAACACATCTTCCCATAATGTTTTTTCCGAAACCCAGGACATATTGCGGCTGTAAGTACCCACTCCGAATCCTATGACCAACAAAGCAACAAATCCGGCCATCATCGCATACATCGAAAGGTTTCTATTTTTGTAATAATCCATGAGTTGCTTTATTCCTGCAGCGACCGGGCAGAACAGGAATATTGTCGGCAGGTAGTTACGATGCTCGAAGGCCATTTCTAATGGAATAATCGATGATTCGACCACGTGATTAATAAAAAAGAATAAAACACCCAGGGCCAGCAGGGGTCTTTTTTTGAGCTGCAAAATACCGGCTGCAATCATTGAAAACACCAAAAGGATTGCCGGCAAAGTGGTCCAAGGTTGCCACAAAGATTTGGAGGTGACGATATCGTGCACAATCGAGAGGCGATTGGGGATGGGGTAACCGATCTGCGTCAGGTATAATAAAATGACCCTCGGCTGTGTCATCAGGCGCTGAAGCAGCGTGAAGGGGCGGTTCTCATATTCGTTTAGAAATGCGAGCAGATCGGCCCCGGCCAAAATATAACCCAACCCGGAAACGACCAGGATAATGCCGGCCCCGGCCCAGAGAAACCGCTTGTGTTGTATATGGCCCCCCGATTGACGAAACAGGACCCATTCGATCAACAAAAGGGAAAACGGAAAAGTGATTGCATTCTCCTTCGATCCGAAGGCCAGGGCAAAGCTAAAACCGGTTGCGACAAAGAATACAATCGAATGGGAAGACGAAGGACGTGCCCTTCCCTTCAGATAAAAATAAAGCCCCAGCACATAGAACAGGGTTGCCATGGATGTCATCCGCTGAACAATATATGTCACGGCCTGGGTCTGAATCGGATGGAGTGCCCAATGTCAGGGGCGAGCTGAAAATGTATTAAATTCGGTGGGTTGAAAATGTTTTATTCCTAGCCTGTATTTTCTTCTCAAAGATTAGATTTAAAAACTTTTCTTATCTTCTTCCTTTTTCTTTTCCCGTTTTATTATCGAAACGACAACCATTATATTTTTCGTTATTATTGGCAATCAGGAGGACGATTGCCGACAGGGTGATTCTGTTCTGACCCACATATAAAATATTATCAAATATTTGTAGAAA
>CAZNFS010000078.1:0-13143 GCA_964572695.1 uncultured Desulfobacteraceae bacterium | reverse complement strand
GTAAATTTGGCTCAACCCACAGTCAGCCAGGCGATTTTAAGGGGACAGAAAATTTGCGAAGATTTGGGATTAAGCTTTCGAAGCCAACTCAACCAATAAACCAATGGACGTCCCCTATATTCCCCTCGGGTCAAAAAATAATGCCTGAATCTTGCATGAAAATTGATGAGAAACTATTTTTATCATAAATTTCAGCCGCGTGCAAAATTCAGGTAATAACCGGTAGAGATCTCACTTCTTTCTAAAAATAATGTCTCCGTAAAAGGCCGTGGCAGACTCTCCGGTATTGTCGCTGTCGGTCATAAGGGCCACTCCCGAAATCATCGGCGGCTCGCTGCCAAAGGCCTTTTTGTAGTCCTTATAGATATTCCGTTCTTCATTTATCCACTTGTTGAGTTGCGCTGCTCCGCTTTGCAGGACGATCATCCGGGCCCGGTCGGTAAAGGGGTTGGGCACAATGGCGCCGATGGCCGCCTTGCTGGCCCATATATAGTTGACGGCTCCGGTGGGGGGATATTCGCCGAAAAAAACCCGGGTGGTCTTGTAGACGGCTCTTTCAAGCAGGCTGTGCCGGGTCGAATCGTATTCAAAGGTGATATAAAGGCGCGCCGGATAATCATCGCCTTCTTTTTGAGTCACATCGCTTTTTTTATAGATGATGGGATACAGCGCCGGATCGATTTGAATTTTACGCACCAGGCCTGAGGCGGAGGCACTGCTGGAGGCCTTCACGACCACAATCCCCTTGTCCATCACCAATCGATAATCGGTATGTGTTTTTATCTTTTTAAATGTGAGGGGCTTCCAGCCGTCAGGAAGTCCCTTATTGATATCGGCTGATGAAAATTTTCCCACTTCCAGGCGATCGGCGGTTTTGGCATGAAGCGGCACCGGGATTAGAAGGATGAGGATTAACGACCCTAAAATCAGTCCCAGGTTTCGGCGTTTGGCGGGTTCCAAAACCATGGTCACTGACCAATGAGAGGGGTTCATGTCAAAGCGGTTCACGGGGGGCGACAATTAACTCCTTAATCCGGTTTCCGTCCATCCGCCTGACGGTGATGCTGAATGCATCGGTATTAATGGTTTCGTTTTCTTGGGGGATTTTTCCGATCACATCCAAAATATACCCCGAAAAAGTGTCGTATTCAGTCGATTCGGGAAGATTCAGTCCGATCTCTTGATTGACATCTTCGATATCGGTTTTACCGAGTACCAACCACTCATTGGTTTTCAATTTGACGATATGGGGCTCGTCCTTATCGGTTTCATCCCTGATTTCGCCCACAATCTCTTCCAGGGCATCTTCCAGGGTGATCAGCCCGGATACCCCGCCGTGTTCATCCACGACGATGGCCATGTGCTGCTTTCTTTTTTTGAATTGATGCAGCAAGGTGTCCAATTTTTTGTTTTCAGGCACGAAGTAGGCCTGACGCATCAATTTGGCCACATCGATTTTCGCTTCAGAGGTTGCCTGGTGTAAAAAGATATCTTTGATGTTGATGATGCCGACAACGTTATCGATGTTGTCCTCGATGACCGGGATACGCGTAAATCCGGATCTGGCCAGTTCTTCAAGGGCCAGTTTCTGATTGACCTCAATCACAAACATGTCGGCGCGAGGCGTCATAATTTCAGATGCATTGGTGTCGTCGAATTCAAAAATATTATGGATAAACTCCTTTTCCTCTTCTTTGATTTCACCCTCTTCTTCCACCACTTCGACAAAAGTCATTAATTCTTCTTCCGTAACCGCTGCGGTTTTATTTATTTTTTTGGTTAACCAGGGGATGAAATTAAAAAATTTAATCAAAGGACTAAATAGAAGCGAGAGCCAGTAAATGGGAAAGATAATGATTCGGCCGATGAGCACATTATTGCGCGTTGCCACCGACTTGGGTAAAAATTCGCCAAACACCAAAATCAAAAGGGTCATGACTCCGGTGGCAATTCCCACCGCATAATAAGGAAATATTCGTATGCTGACGGAGGTTGCCAGGGCGGCGGCGCCCACATTGACAACATTATTTCCAATTAAAATAGTGGACAGAAGGGTGTGCGGATCGGCTTTCATGCGGTCAATCAAAGCAAAGGATTTTTCACCCGTTTTGGCCAGATGCCTGGCCTTGGTCCGGCTTATGGAAAACAGCGCGGTTTCGGCAGATGAAAAAAAACCCGATAAAACCAGCAAAAGAATTAATATGATAACCTGTTCCATCATGATATACGACTCCCTGTAGTCCCTGGACAGGCAAAGCCGAGCAGATCCTGTTGCAAGGGACCCTCTGCAAATGGGTGGAACAAGAATCGCGAGAATAGGCTTGATATGAACAGCAGAAATACTATGATGGCTTTAGATAAAAAAGGATCTTCCAATATGGATGGCTTCCTGTTTAAAACGGCCCCAAAGTTAATTTATTGAGCGTCTTTGCGATGGATGCTGAAATCGGGTCGTGAAACATGAAAAAATATTTTATATTTACATATGTCTATCAATATACGCCAATTATTGAAAATTTCAACCTTTAAAGCGTAACCATCCGGAAAAAGGCAGGTCAATTTGGGCAACCCAACAGGACGGGGTGGCAGGGGACGGTCAAAGATAAACGAATATGTTGATTCGCTTAAATCGTCCCAACGGTTAGGTAATCAGGTCGTTTACCATACGGTGCTTCCGAAATCGCCTGTATCGTGGGCCAAACCCCGCCAGGACTGGCCTCCCGTTATGGATGAAATTCTGCGTCATTCCGGCATTGACAAACTGTATCGCCACCAGAGCGAAGCACTCGACTATATTCGATCAGGCCGGCATGTGGTCGTGGCGACCCCTACGGCAAGCGGCAAAACGCTCATATATAACCTGCCGGTTTTTGAAAAAATCCTTCGTAAAAACGAGACCAAGGCCCTCTATCTGTTCCCGTTAAAAGCCCTGGCTCAGGATCAACACAGGACTTTTTCGCAAATGGCGTCATTTTTCAACGAAGCAACGCCCCGGGCCGAGATTTATGATGGCGACACGACCACCTACCGCAGGAAGCGAATTCGCGAGACGCCGCCGAATGTTGTTATGACCAATCCTGAAATGCTCCATCTGTCACTGCTGCCGTATCACCAGACATGGCGTTCTTTTCTGTCGGGAATTGAGATTGTGGTCGTGGATGAGGTCCATACCTACCGTGGTGTTCTGGGATCACAAATGGCACAGGTATTTAGGCGGTTTCGTCGCATATGCAACTATTATGGTGCCAGTCCCACCTTTGTCTTCAGCTCTGCAACGGTAGCCAACCCAGGCCAACTGGTCGAGCAATTAACCGGTTTAAAGGCTCAAACCGTCTGCCGCAGCGGTGCGCCCCAGGGAAAACGTCATTTGGTATTCATTGATGCGGTGGATGGGCCGGCGCAGGCGGCAATCCATCTTCTTAAGGCCGCCCTGCACCGTAAACTGCGGACCATCGTCTACACCCAATCACGCAAGATGACGGAGCTGATTTCAATTTGGGCCGGGAATGCATCCGGGCCTTTGGCAGAGAAAATCAGTGCCTACCGGGCGGGGTTCCTGCCCGAAGAAAGGCGGGATATCGAAGCCAGGCTTGCCAGTGGCGATCTCCTGGCCGTGGTGTCGACCAGTGCATTGGAATTGGGTATCGATATCGGCGATCTCGATCTATGCTTGCTGGTGGGATACCCGGGATCGATTGTGGCCACCTGGCAGCGGGGAGGAAGGGTGGGACGCAGCGGCCAGGATTCGGCTATGGTGTTGATTTCAGGCGAAGATGCACTCGATCAGTATTTTATGCGCAATCCCAAAGATCTGATTCAGCGTGAACCCGAAGCCGCGGTTGTCAATCCCTATAATTCTCAAATTCTTAGACGACATCTGGTTTGTGCGGCCGCGGAACTTCCATTAAAAGCCGATGAGCCTTTTATGGCCGCGCAAACCGTCAAAGTGGTTGCAGATTCTCTCACCCATCAGGGCCGGCTATTAAAAGGAGCCACCGGGCAGGAATATTTTGCAAGTCGGAAATCACCTCATCGCCATGTCAATCTCAGAGGCAGCGGCAGCCGATTCAATATCGAAACAACCCAAAACGGTATCAACAAGGGCGAGATCGACGGATTTCGCGTTTTTAGAGAAACGCACCCGGGGGCGATTTATCTTCACCGGGGTGAAACCTATCTGGTGGATAAGCTTGAACTTGAAACCCGCACCGTGAAGGTCTCCAAGGCCGATGTCAGCTACTACACGAGGGTGCGGGGTCATAAAGACACCGAGATCCTTGAAATATTCGAAGAAAAATCTATTTGGGGTACGACCGTCTCTTTGGGGCGGCTCAAGGTGACCGACCAGGTAACCGGGTATGAAAAATGGAGCATCCGCGTTAAACGCCGCATCAACATTTACCCGCTCGATTTTCCGCCTCAGATTTTTGAAACCGAAGGAATCTGGTTTAAAATCCTCCCTGCTATACAGAGCGCATGCGAGTCGAAGTATTACCATTTTATGGGCGGAATTCATGCTTTCGAACATGCCGCCATCGGGATTCTGCCGCTTTTGGTCATGACGGATCGAAACGATCTGGGCGGCATATCCACGACTTTTAATCCCCAGGTCGGGGCGGCGGCCGTATTTATTTATGACGGCACCCCCGGCGGTGCCGGGCTCAGCCGGGAGGCTTTTGCAAGTGCCGGGGCGCTTCTTGAACACACCCTCAGAGCGATTGCGGCCTGTACCTGCGAAATCGGATGCCCCTCATGCGTGCACTCCCCCAAGTGCGGTTCCGGAAACAGGCCGATTGATAAAACCGCCGCCGTTTTTATCTTGAGGCAAATGCAGGATCCGTCCCGGGCATCGGATTCAAAAAGGCGCCTAAAAAGACCGCCTGCATCCAAAAGTGCAATCAATGCCGTCCATCAGGCGCTAACGTCAACAGAAGTCAATCGGGATTCAACAACGGAATCTGCAGCGCAGGATCGAAAAGAGTTTCACTTCGGGGTCTTTGACCTCGAAACCCAAAGATCGGCGGAGGAGGTCGGGGGGTGGCACCATGCCGACCGGATGGGCATCAGTTGTGCCGTGCTCTATATTTCAGATGAAGACCGCTATATCGAATTCCTGGAAGCGCAGACAGACGCCCTCATCGAGCGTCTGCGGAAACTTGATCTGGTCATTGGGTTTAATATTAAGCGATTCGATTATCGTGTGCTGCGAGGGTATTCTGATTATAAATTTGAGACACTTCCGACCCTTGATATTCTGGAAGAAATTCATCATCATCTGGGATATCGATTATCCCTTGATCACCTGGCCCAGGTCACTCTGGGATCAAAAAAGACCGCCAACGGCCTTCAGGCCCTGGAGTGGTGGCGCGAGGGCCGTATTCGGGACCTGATTGAATACTGCCAGCATGATGTGGCGATTACCAGGGATCTTTTTTTATATGGTCGCGAAAACCAATATCTCCTTTTTAAAAACAAGGCCGGGAGTACCGTGCGAGTACCGGTCAAATGGTAGAAGCCATCTCAAAAAATGAACACTTCAGGTTACCCGCCTGCGGTCTGCGGAAAGGCGGCATTGGCATACAGGTATTCCATTTTTTCCTTATGCTTTAGCTCTTCATTGGCCATTTTGAGCAGTATACTTTGGGTCTCTCCCTCAGCGTAGATGGCGGCAAGCTCCGAATAAAAGTGAAAGGCCTTGAGTTCGCGGTGTGCCGCCAGTAGAAATACCCCTTCACTTTGCATGTCGTCGCTAATCTCAGGCTCTTTCTGATGTTCGGCAATATGATAATAAGCCACCGCGCGCATTTGCAGCGTCTCATTCCCATAACCGCTATCTCTGTAGTTTACAAGGAAGGCCTTGTGTGTTTTTTCTTCTGCGGCAATAAACTTGAGCGTATCCCTTACCGTCTCGTCTTTGACTTTAGTATAAAGCGTCATGTAGAACGTATAGGCCTCTTCTTCTTTTTGAATGGCTTTTTCAATAATATCGACCAGCTTGTTGGCGACCATTTTCACCCTCCCCCCGGATAAAGACACTGTTAAGAAAAAAAATGATTGAATACGATAAATATTTCTGACAATTTTCTAGAAGTCAAATTAAATTTAAGGATAGAGACGGTACCAGGGAAATCTCAGGGCCGAACGCCATTGCACCGTCCTGGGTAGCGCCCAAGCGCGACTAAATAATGGCACCATAAAGTGTATGCTTACCAAAACACTCATTGACAAATATGCGCGTCCGCTTTTCCCGATAGAAACCGGATTAAAGGCCGCAGGACGTCTCAAACAAAAGATTCAAGCAATCCTTTTTGACGTATATGGGACCCTTTTTATCAGCGCATCGGGAGACATCGGCCAGCTCGAACAAGAAACACCGGGTTCCAGCGGCCTTGAGGTGCTGTTGTGTAATTACGGATTTAAAGAGACTCCCCGGATGATCAGAAATACGCTTGCCAGAACCATCAAGCGGCAGCACCAAATAAAAAAAACAATCGGAATCGAACATCCGGAGGTTGAAATTGAAAAAATATGGATGGAAATTCTGGGAATCGATGAGGTGGCAACGGCTAAAAAATTTGGCCTGGAATGGGAATTGCTGACCAATCCCGTTTATCCCATGCCGAATGTCAAAAAGGTCCTTTCTCAATGCAAGCGTCATAATTTTGCGATGGGATTAATCTCAAACGCTCAGTTTTACACGCCTTATATGTTCGAGTGGCTGTTGGGGGCCACTTTGAGCGAGCTCGGTTTCGACGCTGAGTTGATTATCTTATCCTACCGGATTGGGCAGGCCAAACCGTCGGCACTGCTTTTTCAAAAGGCACGCGAAGAGTTGAGAGCGAAAGGGATATCGGAAGGGGAGGTTCTTTATGTGGGAAACGATATGCTAAATGACATCTACCCGGCAAAAACGATCGGATTTCAAACGGCTCTTTTTGCAGGCGATAAGAGGTCTTTGAGATTAAGGGAAGATCATCCGCAGTGTAAGGACCTTGGTGCGGATCTGATTTTAACCGATCTTGTGCAGCTGCTCGATTACATTTGATGGCGTCGTAAAAAGTCCCATCTACTGCGTTGTAATATTTTTTCAGACACTCGGCATACTACATGTATAGCCTCGTTCCTGAAAAAATACTACGCCTTGTATATGAACCTTTTTACATAGCCATCTATGGTTGAATTCGCGATTTTTTACGAGATCATCATATTTGAATCGCTCAAATTAGGTTTGATATAGGCAACTATGCATGTGGCAACAGGAAACGGTAAACGGTGAGCTCAACTTAGGGAGAAGAAGGATTTAATTTTTTTCAAAACATCGCGGGCATAAGCCAGCATTAACTCGGAAGCGTGCTGTGTCCCCCGTGATTCGATCATCTCTTTGGTCCTGAAGCGTCTTTTGGCCATAATGACTGCCAGCTTGTTGGTCAGATCGGGCTGGGCTTCCAAAAGGGGCTGCATGCCCTCCTTCGTGACCTCGATGGCGGTGACAGGTGTAATCGCCTTAATCGTTGCCGTACGTGGCTCACCCGTCAGCAGTGACATTTCGCCCACGAAATTGCCAACCCCCAAACGAGCCAATTCAATTTCCTGGTTCTGATCCTTATCATCCTGTTTCAGAACAGCAACGATACCCGATACGATGACAAAAAGAGAGCTTCCCGCTTCATCTTCCCGGATAAGCGTCTGGCCTTCTAAAAATACCTGGCTTTCACAGAACCCGGCGATTTCTTTGATTTCTTCATCCGACAGCGGTTGGAAAATATCGACGCGCCGGAGGTGCTCCCACATGCCCAATTCCTCGACGACGCACGTTTTGGCCTCACCACTGGCAATCTCATATTTTACCGCTGAGGGCGAAATACCGGCTTGCGACAGATAAGTTTGTATGCTTTCAAAGAGGTCGCTTTTTCCCGCCCATTGGGAAAGGTAGTCTTTGAAATAGACCCAGACCAGATATTGAAACGGTTGGCCCGTCGCGTCTGAAACGCGAATGGCCGGCACCGGATCGTCGAGCACACTTTTGCAGTTCAGTGCGGCTTCCAGGAGAAGCTGCTGGACCAGACGGGGCGAGACATCGCTGTCTACCGAGACACTGAACCAGGTGGCATACGTTTGTTCCGGCATATCATAATTATGAATGACACTGTTAATCGCATGCTCGTTGGGAACGATAAACACACTGTTGTTAAATGATAGCAATCGGGTAGTACGCCAGCCGATGTCGATTACCCTGCCGATCGTTCCGTCACTTATTTCAATCCAATCACCCATTTTGTAAGGTCTTTCAATCGTCAGGGCCAGCCCGGCAAACAGGTCGGATAAGACGCTTTTCAAAGATAGACCCAAAACACCGGCCACGATGCCGGTGGAGACCACAAGACCCGTCACCGGATGTTTGAAAACGAATGTGAGTACGCCATAAACGGCCAGGAGATAAATGACGATTGAAATCAGGTTGCGGAGTAAACCCGGGCATTCCGTTCCGGTGAGATTGATAAAAACCGCCTTCCAAACAAAAAGATGCAGCCCACGGTTCAGCAGCCAGGCTCCGATAAGCCAAAGCAAGGCTGTTGTAACGGCATCGACATCGGCGATATGCTCCTGCGAAACAGTGCCAACTATCTTGGTAACCAGAAGATTAAAAACAAGGATCGCCGAAGGCAATAAAAGCACATCGATGACCCAGATCAGGCGGTGGTGATTTTTGAATGGTAAAACATTGGCGACTAAACGGCTGATAAGGGAAATGAGTACAAAGCAGATGACCGTGGCGATTAGCAGAAACAGTGAGATGTCCTGCAATTCGATGCCGAGAAGTTTGATGATATCGGACATAAATCGATTCTTCTTTTCTGCTTAAGGTTGATGGCGCCGTAAAAAGTCCCATCTACTGCGCTGTAAAATTTTTTTTGACCCTCGGCATACTACATGTATAGCCACGTACCTGAAAAAACACTACGCCTTGTATATGAACCGGGTCGCCTACGGCATCGCCAAAGGCGGGTAAACCTTTTTAATTAGCCGTCTATAATTGAATTTGCGATTTTTTACAAGATCATCAAGGTAAAAAGGTCAAAAAAATAACCCTATCGTCGGGTTATAAACCGATAAAGGTCTTCGTTAAATTGCAATACCTGAATATAGCTGGTGGCCCGAAAAGTGCCGGCGTAATCATATTCTGTCAGCACATCGGTATCTCCGACAAGACTTCCGGTGTTGATGGTTTTCTGAATATCTTTTTCCGAATCGATATACTCAACGGTGCCGGTTAAGAGCAAAAACACCAGATCATTGTGAGTATTGTTCTTAAAAATAACAGAACCCGGATTGAACTGAACCACCGGGCAATTCAACAAGATTTCCCGATCTTCACGAGTAACAGAAGGAAAAACCGCGTTCAAATATTTTTCGGCTTTTATTTTGAGATAATCACGATCCGATTTGATTAAAACATCCACCGCCCCAAAGGTGGCGTCCGATCCGATTGCTTTTTCCTGTTTTGTTAATGGTCCTGCCTTGTGAGCGAGGATAATTTTTTTTGATTGGTCTTGAGCAAATTCGAGGGCGTTGCCGTGAATTAGCCCGCCACCGATGTCGATCTTTTTCAGGTCGGCGGAATCACTGTAGGCGGTTTTAACCTGTTTGAAATATTCGCGTGTAATTCCGGGCAGATTTTCATCCTCGGCGATCATGCCTTCAAGAATATCAATGCCGGCGATATCCGCCAGGTGGAAATAAGAACGGTAACCGCCTTTCCAATAGGCACGAAATTTAAAAATATTGGTCTCAATCGGGTGAGGTGAGAGGATCGGTTTTACCTGCAGCCCTTCAATATTATTCCAGGCATCATAGGCCAAGTCATGAATATCAAAATATTCTGAGAATTTTTCTTCAGGTATTGACATCAATGCACTCAGCTTTTTGGTCACAGACTCTCTTACGACGGGGGTGGCAAAATACTTAATCTTTGGTTCGGTCGCCATCAACGTGGGCAGTCCCGCAAAATGGTCGTCATGCGCATGAGTATGAAAAATCCCTTCTATTTCACTGGGATCAATTCCCAGGGCGATGAGCGTGGTCCAAA
This sequence comes from uncultured Desulfobacteraceae bacterium, assembly GCA_964572695.1. Lineage (GTDB taxonomy): Bacteria > Desulfobacterota > Desulfobacteria > Desulfobacterales > CAZHA01 > CAZHAH01. The sequence continues at coordinate 3,056 of CAZNFS010000078.1, read as the reverse complement.
TGTTCGGTCCGGCGTCAATCAAGTAGATTTTGCCCTGAAACATCAAAATACTGGCCATGCAGGGACGGTGCACATCCCAACCGTCACCTTCCCCGGAATGAATGACGGCAAAATATTCTCGATGGACATGGTGAAAGTCGAGTGCGTAAGCCGGATCATAATTTTCTTCTTTGGCCAGATTGAGGTCTATGAGGACGTTTTCGGGCCCATATTGAAATTGGAACACATTGGGATCCAGGCGGCGAATCGTGACGCCATTACGCAGTTCAACGGATTGATCGGTCACGATGCGTTCATCGATCAATTCATCCGTGTGTTTTATTTTGCCAAAGGCGAACTTTGTTTTAAGACGCATCAATTGGTGGGCGTGGTTTTGGTCAAGCCCCGCCGCAATGAGTTCTTCGGGTGAGACGAGTCCGTAGTTGCCGCGATAAATATATGACTTTTGGGAGTGAACCTGTTGCTGAGATCCGATTAGTAAGGGTTTAATGCTGGTGTTGTTGGGGTGATCGGGGAGGTTTAATCCCTGGCGGTACAGCATCTGGAGAACAGGAAATTCAGATAGGTTCGAGAATTGGCCGTTTTGCATCAATTTGTCCGAGAGCAAAATCGCATTTGGTCCCGTCTCAAAGGCGGTGCCGTTAAATTCGGTAGAGACGATGAGGCCAACCCGCAATAAATGTTTTACGGTATCGGCCGGGCATCCGCAAACAATGTACAATCCGGCGCGGGGTATTTCTACCCAATAGACACCGTTGGAAATTTTTATTTTGTATATCTGGTGGGTGGAATCCGTGTTGCCGTTCGATCTGGAGGAGCCGAACCTGTCAGGGCGTTGGCGTTGCACCATTTTGGGTATCCTCATTTTGCTCGACGCGCTGGAGGAAAAGCTTGTAAAAATAGCTGTTCAGCCTGGGTTGTTCACGTAACAGGCTCTGAAATTCTTCGCGCTTGATGGTCAAAAGCATTCCTCCTTCCGCCCCTTTTATGGTCGCCCTGATCGGTTCGCCCGTCATCAGTGACATTTCTCCGAAACAATTACCGCTTTTTAGGGTTGCGATTTGCGTGCCGTCATTCAAAATCACTTCCAGCACTCCTTTATAAATGACGTAAAAGCGGTTGCCGACATCCCCAGCTTTTATGACCGGCTGGCCTTTTTTGAAAGGCAGCTCCTGAAAAGACGGGGCGATCTCCGTCACGACACTATCATCCAGGGTTTTAAACACCTCGGTTTCATTTCTCAAAAAGCTGCCCACTCCGGTTTGATCCGCCTTCCGGTTTTGGCATCGCTGAAGATAGATCTGGGCTACCCGGTCAACCGGATAAATGTCCAGGCATTGTTCGAAGAATGCCGTTGCTTCATCCCATTTCTGGGTGCGAAAGGCAGTTAACCCGTCCCGGAAGGGTTTTGCGATCTGTTGTTTTAATTCCATTACCGCTTCGGCGTCAAAGACCTCAAAGATGCGAAGCGGGTCTTGGTGGCCTTCGATCGGCATCAGGTCCAACTCACGCCATCTAAAGGCATCTTCCGACGCAATGAGATTAAAAGTGTTCTCCGATATGACCGTTTGGCTGTTATAATCCTGCGCAACCTCCTGTAGGCGCGTGGCGATATCGATGGCCTCTCCAATCAATGTGGGGTCCAGACGGGTCTCATTGCCAAGGGTGCCGAAAACAACATCACCACTATGAATTCCGATTTGGATCGCGATGGGTGGATGCCCCCTGGGTTGCTGTATTTCGTTGAAATCTTTGAGCGCATTTTGCATGTCAATGGCGGCATAGACCGATGAAAGTGCTTCCATGGAGCGGTCATTCAGATCGAAGAGGGCCATTATGCCGTTTGTCTGCAGCTGATAGATAAATCCCCCGTGTTTCTCAATCGGAGCCTCCATTCGTGCCAGATAGGCGTTTAGGTACTGAAAGAAAACCTCGGAGTCCATTTGCTCTGAAAGCGCATCGAAGGATTGAATCCGGCTGTACATGATGGTGAGGCGGTCACTTGCCATGGGACCCAGCTTGATGGTGCTGAGGCCTTGATCGGCAATGCGGCTCATGAATTGTTTGGGTACAAATTTTTCAAAGGTCTGTGACATCTGAACAAGGCGTTTTTTCTCGTTAATCAGATTGGAGACCATGCGATTATAGGATTGCTCGAGGATCTTAAGCTCATTACGCTCGGAGGTTTGCACATCGACTTCAAGGCTATCCAGATTATTGAGATTTAATTGCGTCACCGCATGGGTTAAAATCGAAAGTGGTCGGCCGAGGTAACGGCGGCTGGTCCACAACAGAGTAAAAAGCAGGGCGATGGCGACAACAATCGCATTTACAATGAGGAGCCCGTAGCCCACCTTAATCCGGTCAATTACAAACGCGGTCGTTGAATAAACTATCGCCTTGCCCACGTTTGACTTCTCTCCCTCTTCGGAAGCGTAGAGGATAGGGAATGTATGACCGAAAACGCCTGAGACGCCTTTTTGTTTTGGATCGATTTCGACAGGATCGGCATCTTTTTCGACTGAAACTTTATCCCCGAACGAGATATATTTCTCTTTATCATCCAAAAGGATACCGCCGGCCCCCATCTCTTCGCCGGAATCATCGCGTATCATTACCCCTATTATGACGGGATGCTCCAGCATGCCGCTGATAATGGCCCGTAACGCCCCGGAGTCGAGATTCCAAAGCGCATCTCCCAGACCTTTCATAAATATTTTTTCAGATGATTTCAGGTCCAGATTAATTTGCGCCTTGGTTTCGTAGAACTGAAATGCCATCAGACCGAGAGTAACCGAAAGTACAACGATAAAGTAAATGGAAAGAACGATCTTGAGGAGTTTTTTGGCAATCGGCGCATTGACTGTTTTGCTTTCGGACGATGCTTCGATCCGTTTGGATTCCGCTGTGATCTTTTGGGCTTCTTCTTCCAGTTGTTTTTTTGCCTGCGTATATTTTTGTTCCAGGCGCTTCTTTTCGGTTCCGAGTGTATGTTCCAGTTGCTGGCGAGCGTTGGCGATCTGCTCCAATCTGATTTGATTCATCGCCTCGATCGG
>CAZNFS010000077.1:0-13316 GCA_964572695.1 uncultured Desulfobacteraceae bacterium | reverse complement strand
GCGTCGGACTCCAAATCCGGGTGTTGGGGGTTCGAATCCCTCCTGGCCTGCCAACCCTTCCTGAAAAAAAGCGGATTGCTTTAAGTTCAAAGGATGAGGTCCTTGCCGAAATCCTGGCAGCTTTGAGTTTTAACCTTTTTAGGAGAAAAATGGGACGCTTACAGAAAAAAAAAGCCGCAAAAGGCAAGAAAAAGCAAAAACAGGGGGCCACAGGAACTAACGGTACCCAGTCGAGTAAGCCGGCATCGGGCAAAAATACATCCTCAGTGGCTGTTTCTCCTAAAGCCTTGATGAAAGGGACGGTTTTATCAAAAAAAGCGTCCACGGCAACGCGTTCGGTTCCGATAATTAAGCGGTTAAATTATTTGGAGCAGGGGATCCAGTTTTTGCGTGAAGTTAAAGCGGAGCTCAAAAAAGTGACTTGGTCCACGCGTAAACAGACCATCGGTTCCACTGTCGTCGTGCTGATCTTGGTGATGATCATTTCATTTTTCCTGGGTTTGGTGGATATTGGTCTGTCTAACATTGTTCGGCTGGTTCTGGGATGATCGATATGCGAGGAGAAAATTAGCGTGGCACTTAAATGGTACATCGTCCATGTTTATTCAGGATTTGAAAACAAGGTGAAATTCGCTTTGGAGGAGAGAATTGCATCTTCAAATCAATCTGAAAAGTTCGATAAAGTTATTGTGCCCACCGAGCAAATCGTCGAGCTCGTTAAAGGCAAACGAAAGACATCGTCACGTAAATTCTACCCCGGGTATCTTCTTGTCAGAATGGAACTTGATGATGAAACCTGGCATACTGTGAACGACACAGCCAAAGTCACCGGCTTTCTGGGCGGAAGGGAGAAGCCGGTGCCCCTTTCAGAACAGGAGGCCGATAAAATATTAAGCCGTATGGAGGCTGGGAAACTGAAACCGAAGCCCAAATACTATTTCGAATACGGTGATGAGATACGTGTGATCGATGGGCCTTTTACCAATTTTAACGGCACCGTTGAAGATGTCAACCACGAAAAGGGAAAAATCAAGGTTCTGGTCAGCATATTCGGGCGCTCCACACCTGTGGAATTAGAATTTGTGCAAGTCAGCAAGCTCTAATCGGGTACCGGTTATGAAATTGAATATGAATATCCGGCGTATTAATGATTTAACTTATATAACAAATCGGAGTACAAACACGACATGGCAAAAAGGGTTATTACGCAGATAAAGCTTCAGGTTGAGGCAGGCAAGGCCAATCCTTCCCCACCAATCGGTCCTGCGCTGGGGCAGCATGGTGTGAACATTATGGATTTCTGTAAAGCGTTTAATGCGAGGACTACCAATGATGAGGGGATGATCATCCCTGTTGTCATAACGGTATACCAAGACCGGTCCTTCACATTTATCACCAAAACGCCGCCGGCTGCCATTCTGTTAAAGAAGGCCGCCAAAATAGCCAAGGGGGCCGGCGACCCAAAACGTGAAAAAGTCGGCCAGGTGACACGTCCGCAGCTGGAAGAAATCGCCAAACTGAAAATGGTCGATTTTAATACAAACGATTTAGATGCGGCATGTAAAATTGTGGCAGGTACGGCACGCAGTATGGGGATTGAGATTATTTAGTTTAAATGGATAACATTTATGAATCTCAAAACGGGTTTAGAAATTGATGATTTTCGATTGTTGATTGATGATTTAAGGATATTTATCATTTTCTATAAATTGATGGAGCGTAGTGACTTCCACCAATCGACAATCATCAATCGTCAATAATTAATCCATTTCCGGCATGTCCGGGTTGGGTACATAAGGAGTAGATATTAAAAATGCCAAAACGGGGGAAGAAGTATTTAGACATAAAAAGGAATATTCAAGAACAGCAGTTGAACGAATTCGCCGGTGTAGTCAAATTGGCGATTGATTCTTCATTTGCCAAATTCGATGAAACTTTAGATGTAGCCTTCCGATTGGGTGTCGATCCCCGGCATGCCGACCAAATGGTTCGAGGGACCGTTGTCTTGCCAAACGGACTGGGTAAAGAAGTAAAGGTCCTCGTGTTCGCCAAAGGTGAAAAAGAGAAGGAAGCCCAGGATGCGGGGGCGGATTATATTGGCAACGACGATTTGATCGAAAAAATTAAAGGGGGATGGTTAGGTTTTGATAAGGCCGTTGCAACGCCCGATATGATGGGTTCAGTCGGTAAGATCGGAAAAATCCTGGGTCCCCGAGGTCTCATGCCAAACGCCAAGACAGGTACCGTTACGTTTGATATCGATAGAGCCGTAAATGAACTCAAAGCCGGTAAGATCGATTTTAGGGTTGAAAAAGCGGGTATTGTGCATGCGCCTATGGGCAAAGTTTCTTTTGGCGTCGAAAAAATCATACAGAATTTTACAGCCCTTTTGGAAACAATTATGCGCTTAAAACCGGCTGCAAGCAAGGGAACTTACCTGAAAGGTATTGCCATTTCAACAACAATGGGCCCCGGCATAAAAGTAGATGTGGCCCATGTCAAAGAGTTAATCAAGTGATCAGTGGTGGGTGTGGTCAATGCGCTTTTAAATAAGTTAGGACCCGCCCGGTTGCCACGAACGCATACCGTAGATTGGAAACCCAAAAAATTTATTTATTTCTGTCAAAGACCGTAGGTTCACTTCCTAAAAGTGAAAAGGGACAGTGTTTAATTGGTTTGACCGGCCTGCCGAGACAGTTTGGTATTCAAAAGAATTGTTCTCATATGTCAGTATCAACACGTGGCCTTAACTTTCCAATGACCTCCGGTACGATCAGATAAAGAAAGGAGGTGTCGTAAAATTTGAAAATAGAACAAAAGAAAAGAATTGTTGAAGAATTACATGCGAAACTCATGCAATCCAAAGTTGTCATTTTAACGGATTACAAGGGACTGGACGTTGGCGCAATCAACGATCTGCGCCGAAGGCTCGAAGAAGCGGAAGTTGAATATAAGGTGGTTAAAAATACGCTTCTCAAAAGAGCTTCGGAAAAAACCGATGTTGCATTGATCAGGGACAGTTTCGCGGGGCCGAGCGCCATAGCTTTAAGCTATGAAGATCCCGTGGCACCCGCCAAAGTGCTGAAGAAATTTTCAGAAGAAAATAAGAAACTCGAGATTAAAGGCGGCGTCATGGATGGCAGGGTGCTAGATCTGGATGCCATAAAAGCGCTCTCGGATCTTCCTTCTAGGGAAATTCTTTTATCCCGGGTCTTGTCGACCATGAACGCCGTGCCTGCATCTTTGGTACAGGCTTTAAGCGATTTGCCGAGAAGATTGGTGAATGTCATCAATGCGATCAAAGACCAAAAAGAGGCCGCTTAAGAACGGTTTTGGCGTGAATGGAAAAACTTAATCCTAAGGCATGTTGATACTTACAATACTGTGAAGTGAAATAAATTGGAGGAAATAAAAATGGCTAAAACTACGAAAGAGGATGTCGTCGAATTCATATCAAACATGTCGGTACTTGAATTGTCGGAATTTGTTAAGGAACTTGAAGACAAATTTGGCGTATCGGCTGCTGCTCCGGTGGCAATGATGGCGGCAGGGCCTGTTGAAGGAGCGGGTGCTGCGGCTGAAGAACAGACTGAATTCGATGTGATAGCGACAACTTACGGCGACAAGAAGATTCAGGTCATCAAAGAGGTTCGCGCGATTACCGGGCTCGGCCTAAAGGATGCCAAAACATTGGTGGATGGGTTCCCGAAACCGGTGAAGGAAGGGGTTTCCAAGGAGGAGGCCGAAAAGATCAAAGAGCAGCTGGAGGCTGCAGGCGCCCAGGTTGAAATAAAGTAGCTTAAATGTGAAAAGCTCCCTGTTGCGCTCATTAAAATGGCAGGGAGCTTCATCCCACATTTATAATTCAGTTCATATGGGAGATACCATGTCGAATAAATCTTTTGCCAAGACGCGCATTCGGAAAAATTTTGGCAAGATCAGAAAAATTGTTGATATTCCGAATTTGATCGGTGTCCAGCGGGATTCGTACAGACGGTTTTTGCAAAAAGATATTGCCCCCCAGAAACGAGAGGAAATCGGCCTGCAGGCCATTTTCAAGTCTGTTTTTCCGATAAAGGATTTTACCGGAAGTGCATCGCTGGAGTTCGTATCCTACAGATTTGCGGAAGTTAATCACAGCGTCGAAGAGTGCATCAATCGAGGGATGACGTATGATATCCCAATGCGCATAACGGTACGGCTGGTGGTCTATGATATCGACAAGGAAACAGGCGTTTCAAATATCCGGGATATTAAAGAACAGGAAATCTATTTTGGCACCATTCCTTTAATGACGGCCAAAGGAACCTTTATTATCAACGGGACGGAACGGGTTGTGGTGAGTCAGCTGCACCGGTCGTCAGGTGTCTTTTTTGCTCATGATCAGGGCAAGACCCACTCAAGCGGTAAGGTTATCTATACTTCGCGCATTATCCCCGTGCGCGGATCTTGGATTGATATGGAAATCGATCCCAAAGATATCGTTTATATCCGGATCGACAGGCGGCGTAAGTTTCCGGTGACATTATTATTCAAAGCGTTTGGATACTCCACCGAAGATCTGTTGGCCTACTTTTATAAGACTGAGAAAATATTTATTCGGGGACGAAGGTTTTTTAAGGCGTTCAAAGAAGAATTATTAAAGGGGAAACGTGCCTCCCGTGATGTAAAAGATCCCAAATCAGGGGAAGTCTTCGTCGAATCCGGCCGACTATTCACACAGCGGGCGATAAAACAAATGCACGCCGCCGGAATTGAAATGATACCGATTGCCAAGGAAAGCATTTTGGAGAGTTCTTTTGCCAATACGGTATTCGATCCCAAAAAGGCGGAACCCATTGCGCGCGCTAACGACATCGTCGATGAGGAAATCTTAACCACCATAAAAAGCGCCGGGATCAAAGAATTTGAACTCCTTTACACGGGTGGTGCTTCAGGAAGTGATTCCATACGCAAGACGCTGTTAATCGAAAAGACGGAGACCAAACAAGAAGCACTCATAGAAATATATCGAAGACTGCGACCCGGCAATCCGGCAACACCTGAAGTCGCCCAAGATTTTATTGATCATCTCTTTTTCAAATCGTCATATTATGATCTCTCAGGGGTGGGACGTTTAAAAATCAACCTCCGGCTAGGTATTGAAACGCCGATCCATCTCAGAACGCTTCGAAAAGAAGACATCCTCCTAACAGCCAAAACACTGATCGATCTAAGAGATACCCAGGGCGTTGTCGATGATATCGACCATCTTGGGAATCGACGGGTTCGGGCTGTGGGCGAGCTTTTGGAAAATCAATATCGTATCGGATTGGTGCGTATGGAACGCGCGATAAAGGAGCGCATGAGCCTGCAGGAAGTCGATGCCCTCATGCCGCATGATCTGATTAATCCAAAGCCGGTTTCCGCCGTGGTCAAGGAATTCTTCGGAACCAGCCAGTTGAGCCAATTTATGGATCAGACAAATCCCCTGTCCGAAACGACACACAAAAGACGATTAAGTGCGCTGGGGCCAGGGGGATTAACGCGTGAGCGGGCCGGGTTCGAGGTGAGGGATGTTCATCCTTCACATTACGGGCGGATCTGTCCGATTGAAACACCGGAGGGACCCAACATCGGACTGATTGTTTCACTCAGCACTTATGCGCGGGTGAATGATTACGGGTTTATTGAGACACCCTATTCCGTTGTACACGAGGCGGCCGTTACAAGAGAGGTAAAATTCTTAAGCGCCTTTGAGGAAAGAGCACACCCCATCGCGCAGGCCAATGCCCCCATTGATGATAAAAGCGCATATATTAATCCGCTGGTAACTTCGCGCGTAGTCGGCGAGTTCATGATGGTTAAAAGCCAGGATATCGAGTTGATGGATGTGTCTCCCAACCAACTGGTCAGCGTGTCCGCGTCCTTGATCCCGTTTCTGGAAAATGATGACGCCAATAGGGCCTTAATGGGATCAAACATGCAGCGTCAGGCGGTACCGTTGATGGAAAGTGAGGCGCCCCTGGTGGGCACAGGGATTGAACAGGTTGTGGCCAAGGATTCGGGCGTGACGATCGTAGCTGAAAAAGGCGGTAAAGTCGTTGATGTCGAAGCATCGCGTATTGTTTTAAAACATGACACCGGTAATGGGAGCAAGGACACCGCCGAAAAGCCGGTGACTATTTACAATTTATCCAAATTTTTACGATCCAATCAAAATACTTGCTTTAATCATCGGCCGAGCGTCACCAAGGGTCAACGGATTAAGGCAAACCAAATCATTGCCGATGGACCGGCCACAGAAAAGGGCGAGTTGGCTCTTGGCAAGAATGTAACCGTCGCATTTATGTCATGGGGCGGGTACAACTTCGAAGATTCGATTCTGGTCAGTGAAAGGCTTGTTCGAGACGGTGTTTATACTTCAGTCCATATTGAGGAATTCGAAGTCATTGCGCGCGATACGAAACTGGGGAAAGAAGAGATAACGCGCGACATTCCCAATGTCGGCGAGGAAGCCTTAAAAAATCTGGATGACAGCGGGATTATCCGCTTAGGTGCGGAGGTTAAGCAAGGCGATATCCTGGCTGGAAAGATAACACCCAAAGGAGAGACGCAGCTATCGCCGGAAGAAAAATTATTGCGGGCCATATTCGGAGAGAAGGCCGGAGATGTAAAGGATTCATCTTTAAGGGTTCCACCGGGGGTGGAAGGAATTGTTATTGATGCGAAGGTATTCGCTAGACGGGGAATCGAAAAAGATAAGCGGGCACATTCAATCGAGAGCGATGAGATAGCGGCCCTTGAAAAAGATCGTGATGATGAGTTTCGGATCATCAGAGAAGTCGTCAGATCTCAACTTGGAGATTTACTCGTCGGCAAGACAGTAGATTCCGTGTTGAAAAAAGAAAAAGAAATTCTGATACCCAAGGGCGGCAAAATCAACGCCCAGACATTGGCAGAACTATCGTTGGCGCAGATGGAGGGCATTGTACTGAATGATGCGCAGATCACCGAGCAACTCCACGATTTACTTGAGCGCTACCGGGAGCAATGTGATCTATGCCGCAGCGCCTTTGAACATCAGGTTGTTCGTTTTGAAAAAGGTGATGATCTTCCTCCTGGTGTGATTAAGATGGTGAAAGTTTATGTGGCCATGAAGCGCAAACTGGCTGTTGGTGATAAAATGGCGGGCCGTCACGGGAACAAAGGGGTCGTATCCAGAATCCTCCCTCAAGAGGACATGCCGTATTTTGAGAATGGCGAATCGGTCGATATGGTCTTGAATCCGCTGGGAGTTCCTTCCCGAATGAACGTGGGACAGATTCTGGAAATTCATCTGGGTCGTGCCGCCAAGGGTCTCGGTGATCAGATAAAAATATTGCTTGAAGGAAAGAAACATAAGGACTTGCGTGAAAAACTTAAGAGAATATTCACAGACAAGGCAACTCAAGCCGGCATCGACAAAGCCAACCCTAAAGAGCTAAGTGATTTTGCTTCGCACTATATAAATGGCGTTCATATGGCAACACCTGTTTTTGACGGGGCCAAGGAGTCTGAAATCAAAGATCTCCTACAGGAATCCGGATTCCTGACATCCGGTCAGGCAACGCTGTATGATGGCCGAACGGGAGAGCCCTTTAAACAAAATGTAACGGTTGGAACCATGTACATGCTTAAGCTTCACCACCTCGTGGCCGATAAAATCCATGCCCGGTCAATCGGACCTTATTCCCTGGTTACGCAGCAGCCGCTCGGCGGAAAGGCTCAGTTCGGCGGCCAGCGGCTTGGAGAGATGGAAGTATGGGCCATGGAAGCTTATGGTGCCGCCTACGCGCTCCAGGAATTCTTAACGGTAAAATCCGATGACATGGCCGGACGGACCCGGATGTACGAAAAAATTGTCAAAGGCCAAAACATTTTGGAACCGGGCCTTCCGGAATCTTTTAAGGTCCTTACAAAAGAGTTGCAGGCCCTAGGCTTGGATGTGACCCTAATGGAGGGAAATAAATGATGGAAACTCTTTACGATTTCTTTGCCAAACCCAAAGACCCCAAGTCCTATGAGGGGGTTCGAATCGCGCTTGCATCTTCAGAGTTGGTTCGAAAATGGTCCTTTGGAGAAATCAAAAAACCGGAAACGATCAACTACCGAACATTCAAACCAGAGCGCGATGGTCTTTTCTGTGCTAAAATATTCGGCCCTACGAAAGATTATGAGTGTAATTGCGGTAAATACCGAAGGATGAAACACCGCGGGGTGATTTGTGAAAAATGCGGCGTGGAAGTGATCCAGTCCAAGGTGCGTCGTGAACGCATGGCACATATTGAGCTGGCAACACCGGCTTCTCATATCTGGTTTTTAAAATGCCTGCCCAGTAAACTCGGCAACGTTTTGGATTTGACATTAAAGAATTTGGAAAAGGTCCTGTATTTCGACAACTATATTGTTACGGACCCCAAAGATACCGGGTTGAGCCGCGGGCAGCTTTTGTCGGAAAACCGATACCATGAAGCGCGCGAACTTTACGGAACAAAATTCGAAGCCGGGATCGGGGCCGAAGCTGTCAAAATACTTCTCGAAAATACTGATCTAGAGGTTCTCTACAAGGAATTGCGCGCCGATATTGCCGCAACCGGATCGGTGGCCAAACGCCAAAAATTATCCAAGCGTCTCAAGATTGTCGATGCTTTTCGGCGTAGCGGCGTCGACCCTGTGTGGATGATTATGGACGCCATTCCTGTGCTTCCGCCAGAACTCAGACCTTTGGTGCCACTTGAAGGCGGACGATTTGCAACCTCCGATCTCAACGATTTGTATCGACGTGTGATTAACCGCAACAATCGCTTAAAACGATTAATCGATCTCAGAGCGCCTGAAATAATTGTTCGCAATGAGAAACGAATGCTTCAGGAGTCTGTAGATGTTCTTTTTGACAATGGCCGCCACGGCAGAGTCATTACCGGAACGAATAAGCGCCCCTTGAAATCATTAAGCGACACCTTGAAAGGAAAACAGGGCCGATTTCGACAAAACCTTTTGGGGAAACGAGTGGATTATTCGGGACGAACCGTTATCACCATCGGGCCTAACCTCAGATTGCACCAATGCGGGCTTCCCAAGAAGATGGCTCTGGAATTATTCAAACCATTCATCTATTATCGGCTGGAACAGAAAGGACTTGTTTCCACCGTTAAAAGTGCAAAGAAAATGGTTGAACGAGAGAGCCCTGAAGTGTGGGATACACTGGATGAAGTCGTGAAAGAATATCCGGTTTTATTAAACCGCGCACCGACACTGCATCGACTTGGAATACAGGCCTTTGAACCAATCCTCATCGAAGGCAAGGCGATCCAGTTGCATCCGCTTGTCTGCACGGCATTTAACGCCGACTTTGACGGCGACCAAATGGCCGTTCATGTTCCCTTATCGGTCGAATCCCAGACCGAGGCGCGCATTCTTATGCTTTCCAGCAACAATATTCTTTCGCCGGCCAACGGAAGCCCAATCATTGTTCCAACGCAGGATATTGTCCTTGGCATCTATTACATGACCAGAGGCATAAAGGGCGCAAAGGGCGAGGGGAATATTTTTTCCAATCCGGCTGAAGTCCGGTGTGCCTATGATGCCGGAGAGATCGATCTGCATGCTTTGATAACGGTACGCATCAATAAAGAAAAATACGAAACTTCCGCAGGACGTATTTTGCTTTGGGAGATTATCCCCAAGGATAACATTGTTCTGATGCGCCATATCGTGGTACAAAAAGAGGCTCAGGCCCAGAAGATCTTGGCCAAAATCAAAAAAGGGAAGCGCTTTTCTGATCTGGTGCCGAAAAACTCTAAAGTCCGTGACGGACAAAATGATGGTGTATTGGGGCTTTTAAGGAAAGATGAATTCAAGCGAATTTTTGAGACGAGTGAAGAAGATGCGGAAATGATTTATCAGCTCAAAAAAGGAGAAATCAGCAACATCATTTCGGTCGATGATGATTACCATCTTTTTGAGATATTGGACATACGCCCCGAGATTCCTTTTGCGGCGATCAATCGCGTCATGGATAAAGGTGCCCTGCGTGAGGTGGTAGATTATGCCTATCGTAACCTGGGACCTAAAGCCACCGTTATTCTCTCTGACCGATTTAAAGATATCGGTTATAAGTATGCCACGGAAGGGGGTATTTCCATATCGATCGATGACATGATTATCCCCTCTTCCAAATGGGATATTCTCAACCAGGCCGAAGTGCGGGTTGAAGAGATCGGACATCAATACACCGAGGGGCTCATCACACAGGGTGAAAAATATAATAAAGTTGTCGACATTTGGGCCAAAGCCACCGACGATGTCGCCAATGAGATGATGGAAGCCATGAAAATCACTCCCGCTAAGAGCAACGCCGTCGAGCCGGAAGCGGATAAAGGCAAGCCCCTGGCGTTAACCGAAAGCTTAAACCCGATTTATATGATGGCCGATTCCGGCGCCCGGGGGAGCAAAGATCAGATGCGTCAATTGGCAGGTATGCGAGGACTGATGGCCAAACCCTCGGGTGAGATTATCGAAACGCCGATCCAGGCCAATTTCCGGGAAGGATTATCGGTATTGCAGTATTTTATTTCAACCCATGGTGCCCGCAAAGGGCTGGCTGACACCGCGCTAAAAACTGCCAATTCGGGATATTTAACCAGACGATTGGCCGACGTCGCCCAAGATTGCATTATCATGGAGCACGACTGTGGAACGGTGATGGGTATTGAAGTAGAGCCGCTGCTGGAAGGCGGCGAGGTTATTCAGCGGATAGAAGACCGCGCACTTGGGCGATTCACCCTGGAGGATATCCTTGACCCGTTTACAGATGAAATTCTGGTTGAGGGCGATCAAGAAATAGATGAAGCCGCCTGTGAGCGAATTGTAGATGCCGGTCTGGCCAGCGTCAAAATCCGATCGGTTTTGACGTGTAAAACCAAATACGGCGCTTGTGCCAAATGTTATGGCCGCGATTTGGCACAGGGGGGGCTTGTTGAAATAGGGCAGGCGGTAGGGATACTCGCCGCACAGTCGATCGGAGAACCTGGAACTCAGCTCACCATGCGGACCTTTCATATCGGCGGAACAGCCAGCCGACGGGTGGAACAAGCGGATATACGGGCGCGTACCGATGGAACCATTAAATATCTTGATTTAAATGTGGTGGAAAAAGATGTTGACCACCATGTTGTCATGAATCGTCGCGGCGGAGAATTTTCCATTTTAAGCAAAACCGGCCGCGAGCGGGAGCGTTTTCCCGTTATTTACGGTGCCCATTTGAGTGTGAGCGACGGCCAGACCGTGAAGGCCGGAGATCTGCTTGCAACCTGGGACCCCTTTACAACACCGATCATTACCGAAGTTGGCGGAAGACTTAAATTTGGCGATATCGCTCCTGGAAAGTCTATGCAGGAGAAGGTGGATCCGGTAACCGGCAAATCGAGCCGTACGATTATCGAGTCCAACAATCCCGATATTCGCCCGCGAGTTTCAATTAAGGATGCGGAGGGTAAAACGGCCAAGTTGCCGAAATCAGCCGGCCTGGCACGGTACTTTATGCCGATCGATGCTATTTTGATGATCGAAGAAGGTGACGAAGTTGGCGCCGGAGACATCATTGCCAAGCTGCCCCGGGCGACAACTAAAACCAAGGATATCACCGGCGGCCTCCCCAGAGTAGCGGAGCTGTTTGAGGTTCGCAAACCGAAAGAAACCGCCGTATTGAGCGAGATCGACGGTTATGTCTCGATTTCAAAAGGTACCAAAAAAGGTAAACAGCGCATAACGGTGACGCCTGTTGATGTGGGCGACAAAAAAGAATATCTGATAGCGCGCGGAAAGCATTTAAATGTTTATGAAGGCGATTATATTAGAGCGGGGGAACCGCTTATCGCTGGTGCAGCCGTTCCCCAGGATATTTTAAACATTAAAGGCGAGGTATCTCTGGCACGCTACCTGGTTGATGAAGTCCAGGAGGTTTATCGATTGCAAGGGGTTCGGATAAATGACAAGCATATTGAAATTGTTGTGCGACAGATGATGCGGCGTGTGAAAGTGCTGGATGTGGGTGACTCCGATTTTATTTCCGAAGAACAGGTGGATAAAGTTAGATTTGAAGAGGCAAATCAGAAGATAATTGCAGAAGGCCGTAAGCCGGCTGTAGCCGTGCCGTTGATCCTGGGCGTTACGAAAGCGTCCCTAAGTACGGATTCCTTTATTTCCGCAGCTTCGTTTCAAGAGACGACCAAAGTCCTGACGGATGCAAGCGTTTCAGGAGCAGAAGATTTTCTGCGCGGGCTTAAAGAGAATGTAATCATGGGGCGAATCGTCCCTGCGGGGACCGGTTTCCACTTGTACGGGGATGCCAGCTTGCACCAAAATTAATAACCGAAACGGCGCTAATGAAAACCATGCTCCCACCGATGCGATTTAGTTTAAAAATGTGTCTAAAAAGTGGGAGTCTTCTGAATATTACGCTTGACAAGTAGTTATAAACTAACTAATAATTATCACTTTGCCGAAATTAATAAAAACGAACCCATATCAAAGGTTTTAAAACAATTATGCCGACTATCAACCAATTGGTACGCAAGGGCCGTAAGCGGATTAAGAAAAAAACAAACACCCCAGCTCTAAAAGGAGCTCCTCAAAAAAGAGGTGTCTGTACGCGTGTGTATACCTCAACCCCCAAAAAGCCCAATTCCGCATTGCGCAAAGTGGCCCGGGTGCGGTTAACAACCGGGATGGAGGTTACCGCCTACATTCCCGGCATCGGCCATAATCTGCAGGAGCACTCGGTTGTTCTGGTACGCGGCGGACGTGTAAAGGATCTGCCAGGCGTCAGATACCACATCGTCAGGGGAACTTTAGACACCTTGGGGGTTGAAGACCGGAAGCAGAGCCGTTCGAAGTACGGCGCCAAAAAACCGAAATAAGAATAAGGGACCCCATAAATTTTAGAGTGATTTATTTGTGAAAATAAAGGCGGACAAAACCTATGCCGAGAAGAAGAGAAGTTCAGGGGCGGTCGATAATCCCCGATTCGAAATATGACAGCAAGTTAGTTGCCAAGTTTATTAGTTCGATTATGCGCGACGGGAAAAGGAGTTTGGCCGAGTCGATCTTATACGATGCCTTTAGCATCATTGAAAAAAAATCCAATGATTCCCCGCTCAAAGTGTTTGAACAAGCGGTCGACAATGTCAAACCGATGGTTGAAGTCAAATCACGCCGTGTGGGTGGGTCGACTTATCAGATTCCCACCGAAATTCGACCCTCTCGCCGAACAGCGCTGGGGATACGCTGGATCA
>CAZNFS010000076.1:0-13590 GCA_964572695.1 uncultured Desulfobacteraceae bacterium | reverse complement strand
CCGGACAGCTGTTCGGCTTCCTTCGGATCGCTGTTCGCGATCACCGGAATACGCAAATGATGGGAGGTTAAAAACCCCATCCCGCGGAGTGAAAGTATATGCGCATCGTATAGTTTTACGCACCCTCTCGTCATGGTTTTTAAGAAGCCAAAGGATTGATCTATAAAAGGGAGGACTCGCCTTGAAAACAAATTATTCATCAAAGTGCATCATCCCCATCATCACTTTCATTTCTCTTTTTGTTCTTAATTTTTCCACAGCAGCCGCAACACCTCAAATCTCTGCCATAACCCCAAATCAAGGAAATCCAGAGGCACCGCATGTCCTTAATCCGAAAAGATGAATGGAAAGGCAACCATATAAACCGTTTTTTGATAAAAGGAGGGAAACAATGAAAAAAAGAATACGATTCAATGCATTGTCTATCATTCTCATTCCATTGTTTTTAGTTGGAATGTCAGGTTTTGTCTTCGCTGATTTTGAGGACTTTATTGATCCACAAAATATCGACAAACAAGAGGAATTTTGTAGAGATGCGTTCCTTGCCTGCGGCCGGGAATGTGCAAAAAAGAAAAAAACAAAAAAAATGAAAAAATGCTTTACCACATGCAAAAAGAGGGTGGATAAATGCCTGGACGACGCCCCAAATAATGCTATAAACGAAGAACGCTTGCCGAAGGAAGCAAGAAAAGAATGGGAAAAAATATCCAAAAAGCGGGATAAGCATAATAATAAATGTCAGAAAGCGGATGGCAAGGCTTTTGACAAGTGTTTAAAGAAACATGGTGATGACGATCCGACAGGTACCGTAAAATGTTACGGCAAGAGCGGAGCTAGGGTGAAGATGGATAAATGTTTCGAAAAGGGTCAGAAGAAATATCCATTTAAAACTAAAAAGATGGTTAAACTGTTGAAAGACAAAAGACCATAACGCAAAAGTAAAAAAATGAGGGATAAATTATAAAAGGGAGAAAAACCATGAAAAATTGCAACCGCCAAAACCATTTTCGGATAGTATTGAAAGGCTTCGTCGTCGTGTTCGTGGCCCTGGCCGTGATGCTGTCGGCCAGCATGCCGGCCGCGGCCAAACCCAAGGATGTCAAGGCGTGCCTAGCGGCGGCCGCCGCCCTTGAGGTGGAAGTTAAGAAGATGAATAAAGTATGCGCGAAACTCTGGAAATACATTGCCAGCTCCAAGCGGAAAAAAGAAGACGCTAAAAAAATCGATAGTGAATGGCGTCCTCAAAAAACGGCCGTTAACAAGGCCTTCAAAGCATACAAGAAAAAGTGCGCAGGCATCACTGCCATTTTGAAAAAAGAGGCCAAATGAGCACATGATGATAACGAATAAAGAATTAATGTTTTGCGGAGCCAAAACATAATTCTTGTTGAACAAAGCCGAGGGAGTTCATTTGGATTTTAATTTGGGCGTATCGGCAGTGAACATCCGCCGATTTTAGTGGTCAATATTTCGGCAAGGCAATTTATGTGTAAAGATTTTGATTCAAAGACGTTTTTTTGACTTAGCAATATATGGGTTGATTAGGGCATTAAAAGCCGTGGCAAGGGAAATAATGTGCGACAAAAGCACACCACTGCTGTGGCTGCTTTGAGTGATTAATAGCCTGATTGAAGCGTGGCGACCAACTCCCACCGCTACCATTCCATAGGCAGCGGTGGGAATTTCCTGGCACGTCAATTACCGCGGGACGACGGTTGTTTTAGCGGCCCCGGAATCGCCTGATTGGGGAAGGATTGCTCACCGCTTAGCTTAGGCTGGCTTTTTGCCTTTTAACAGTTTGACCATCTTTTTGGTCTTAAATGGGTGCTTCTGGCCGGCTTTATTTACGCATTTGTACATTTTAGGTGCGGCTTTCTTCTTTTTCAGGCAAAGAGTCGTCTTAACGTTATCTTCATCGCTTTCTTTTAAACATTTATCGACTGCTTTTTGGAATGTGTTTTGACAGCTGGCAAAGGCTTTATCCTGCTTTTTATTAATTTTTTGGTACAGTTTTTTGGCCTTAGGCGGCAGTTTGTTCACGAGTACGGAATTCTTCTGGGCATTGTCTAAGCACTTCAACTGCTGCTTGGTGCACGCGATATTGCACTTTTTGATTTTCTTGCCTTCACATGTATTTGTGCAGCCTTGGAATTCATTTACACACTCTTTTGTCATAAGTTTTTGTTTTTTCAAATCGATGAAATCGTCATAATCCGCCCATGAAATGGCCGTAAAGCCAAGCATACAAGCCAGCACCACACCCCAGACGATCGTTTTTTTCTTCATAACAATCTCCTTTCAGCTTTTAGCCTGCCGTTAAACTTACTTTCCACGCATAAAAAACACGGTTTTTAGAAATGAGGTGATGTTGAGAAGTTTTTTTATCATAAATTTGTTATTTTGCAACTGGTTTTAAAAGTCTGGGTGTTATCGTAAACCTGTGAACGCCTGCATTTTGAAATAGCCTTTAACCTGCAAAGCTCGAGCGTAGATTACCATTCCTGTTATTTTTTTGTCTGATGTGGAAAGCGAGACATTCTTTTGTTTTCCAGTTTCAGTTCATATCGGTTATCTGGTTTGTTTTGTATCCAATAGGAATTTGTGGAATTAGAGGCTTCCAAGGATCAAAGGTAACCCCCTATTCCTTAAATTAATACCCCGCATGCCGGCTTTTCTAAAAAATACTTGACTTTTAATGATGCTATCATTAATATTTCACTGATGTATATCAGAAGAATTTTGACAAACAAGCTTTATCAACTGGCAGAGTCCTTCCCTGTAGTTGTTATCAGTGGAGCCCGGCAAGTTGGAAAAAGCACGCTGCTCCAAAATACATTGGGCAAAGAGGCTGAAATTGTTGTTTTTGATCCTGTTATTGATATTGAAAACGCTCGCCAGGATCCTGAACTTTTTCTGAATAATCATCCCCCTCCTCTGATTCTTGATGAAATCCAATATGCTCCGGAGCTGGTTGCTTCGATAAAACGACGTATTGATCTTAATCGAGCCCCTGGTCAATATATTCTTACAGGTTCCCGGCAATGGGGTGTAATAAAATCCATGTCGGAAAGTCTTGCCGGCCGTGCCGTTTTTCTGGATCTGTACAGTTTTTGTCTGCTTGAAATCAGCCAAAACAATTTAATTATGCCTTGGATTGCAAGATGGCTGGATTCGTCAGATATATTCCTGGCCATGAGCCAGTCACGACTTACCCAAAAAATAACCCTCTATGAACAGCTCTGGCGTGGTTTTTTGCCCGAACCACAGTTCCTTACCTCTGAAGTCATTTCCGATTTTCACAATGCTTACCAGCGCACCTATATTGAACGGGATGTAAGGCTTTTAGCTGAAGTATCAGATTTGCAGCTATTTGGCAGATTCCTTCAACTTGTTTCCGCCTTAACCGCACAGGAAATAAATTACAGCCAGCTTGGCAGAGAATTGGGTCTTACACCGCAAACAGCTCAAAGATGGCTTGATATCTTAAAAGCCACTTTCCAGTGGTTTGAAATTCCAGCATATTCAGGAAATTTAATAAAAAGAGTCAGTAACAAACCAAAGGGATATATTGCAGATACCGGCCTTGCCTGCTTGACCCAGGCTATATCAACTCCTAAAGTCATAGGCGGACATCCGCTCTGGGGAGCAATGTTTGAAACTGCTGTTGCAGCCGAATTAAGAAAACAGACGGCCTTTTTATCACCAATTCCTAATTTTTATCACTGGAGGGCCTACAGCGGTGCGGAAATCGATATTATACTGGAATATAACGGAGTTTTCCACCCAATTGAAATAAAAGCTAAAACTAACCCTTCCCGCCGCGACACAATGGGGATTTCTGCGTTTCGCAAAAAATATCCACAGCTTAATATTGCCCAAGGTTTAGTCATTAGCCCATGCTCAAGTATTTCTCAGCTATCTGAATATGACTACGCCGTACCCTGGGATCTGTCATAGTATACCAAAACTGTAAAGCCTCAACCAAACGCTCAACCTGACAGCAAGAAGTCCGTTGCTATTGAGATGGTTTTTAGTCTGCAAGCCTCGAGCAAAGATTACCATTCCGGTCGAAGGCCATTGGCTTGGGCTTGCCCACAATCCTGACACCGGACATGGTCTTGGCTTCGGCCAGCATGGCCTCGGATATTTCCATTTCCTCCAGTCTTAAGGTATCCGCAATATGAACGATGCGTGCATTTTGCGGCTCCACCAGCCCAAGACTTTTAAAGGCAGCCTCAAATACCTGGCGGTCGGTTTCATAATAAAGGGGGATTCGACCGACTTCCGGTTCACAGGCGGTGATGCAATTCATATAGGTCGACTGTCGATCAATCTTATCCACCAGGCGTTTGGTGGTAAAATCCGCATTGCCGATGCCAACGGCATTCCCGTCCGTATTTGGCATGAGATCGCGTACGAATATGCGCAGAATTTTGGGTTTGGGCGGACTTTTGAATAACGGGAAGACACTCCGTGCGATGACGTTGGTATCCATTCCGGTCCCGCTGATCTCCTTGCCCATTCGATCGACGATGAGAAGATCAATCGGATTCAGCGGAATCTTGGGCAAAAATCGTTTGGCCCTGCGGAGCAGGCGCCTTTCGGCTTCCTCGATTTCACCGGGCTCAATCGCACGGATCAATGCGGTCTCGTCCTTCTGATTCTCCACAAGCGCCAGGCCAAAGGCAACCGGACATCGTTTGAGGACCTCCCTGCCCGCCGAAAGGATGATTGGATAGTAGCCATGCTGAATGAACCCGCGGTGGTACAAATCCGCCCCTTGTTGCTTTCCCAGACCGATGGCCATCATTTTCATGAGACCGCTTTCGATGGACGCCTTGAAGTCGGTGTGCGGCTTTATGCGGTTGATTAGGACGATGTGATCGGCTTCGTGCGCATATCGATCCAGAAATACCGGAAGTCCCTCGGTTGTAGCCCCGATCTGGACCACCTGCATGGTCGCCCTGATGGGGGCCCCCATGCTTTCCTTTGTTATCCCGTATTTGGCCAGGAGCTTTTGCTGCCCTTTGGCGGTCGCTCCACCGTGGCTCCCCATAGCCGGGATAATGAAGGGCCTGGCCCCCAGCTCCTTGAGCTCACCTACCACTGTGGCAATGACCGCAGCCATATTGGCTATCCCGCGGCTTCCGGCCGTGATCGCGACACGGGCGCCGGGTTTAATTTTTTGCCTCAGGGATAATTTTTCCAGCTCGGAACGGACCGTGCCCGGAATATCTTTTATCGATTTGGTATTAAATTCCTGACGAATACGCGTCAACTTTGGGTGAACCGTTTTCATTGTCCCCCTTTCCATTATAGGGTTACGTATTATTTTTTTTCATGTGGAAACCATCCCGGTAAAGCTCAAAGGCATTATAAGAACTGCGCACAAAAGGTCCGCTGGCCACTTCTGAAAAACCCATTTCAAGGGCCGTATCCCGCCAGTTCTTAAATTCCTCTGGGGGAATAAACCGTTTGACCGCAAGATGCTTCTTGGTCGGCTGCAGATACTGACCCAAAGTCAGGATGCGACAATTGACTTTGAGCAGATCTGAAAACACCTGCTTGAGTTCTTGTGAGCGTTCGCCCAGCCCCAGCATGAGCCCTGATTTGGTGGGTAAAGCAGGATTCATCTCATAAACGCGCCCGATCAACTCCAAGGATCGCTTATAATCGGCTTGCGGCCGGACCGTTGCATAGAGACGGGGGACTGTCTCCAGATTATGGTTTAGGATATCCGGTTGTGCTTCAACAACGGCTTTCAATGCGTTTTGCACCCCCTGGAAATCCGGTATTAGAACCTCCACCAAGACATCAGGCACTCGATGCCGAATGGCCGCAATCGTCTCTGCAAAATGTCCGGCACCGCCATCCATAAGATCATCGCGCGTGACCGATGTAATGACCACATAGCGAAGTCCCATTTTTTGCACGGCCTGGGCCACATTTTGAGATTCTTCAGGATCCGGCAGCCCGGAGGGTCCCTGCAAAATCGCGCAAAACTTGCAGCTGCGCGAGCAGCGGTCACCCAGAATCAGAAAGGTGGCCGTACCCTTTGAAAAGCACTCACCCATGTTGGGGCAGCAGGCCTCCTGGCAAACGGTGTGAAGCCGATTTCCGCTGATAATCTTATGGGTCGTCTGATAGGTGGCCCCGGCCGGAATACGACGTCTTAACCAGGCGGGTTTTTTCCTTTGGACATTTTCCCTCGGTAACAATTCTTCAGTCATTTTCTGCCGGCTCCTGGGGTATGTTTATTTGATCATGCAGATCCTTCAGTCCCACCCGCTTCAATTCGACGCCAAAGATATCCCGGGTGTGCCTGCAAGCGGCCTGCCTGATGTCCTCCATGGGTATCGCCTTGCCCAGTTCCCGTTTCAACGAAGTGGCCTGAACTCCCTCCAATCCGCACGGGTTTATCCACGTAAAGGGCTCAAGCGATGTGTTCACGTTGATGGCCATTCCATGAAAGCTGATTTCTTTACGAATTGCAATACCGACGCTTCCCAGTTTGTGATTGGCGACCCAGATGCCTCTGTTTTTAATATCCCGGACGGCCGTAACCCCGTAATCTGCGGCAACGCGGATCATGAGTTCTTCCAGCAATTCGACAAAATCAGTGACACCCCACGATTTTGAGCGCAAATCGACGATCGGATACCCCACCAGCTGTCCCGGACCGTGATAGGTAATATCTCCCCCCCGCTCCACATGGACCACTTCAATCCCTCTTTTCTGAAGAAAGTCCTCTGCCACCAGCAGATGGGTCCGTCGGCCCCGCCTGCCAAGCGTAAATACCGCTGGGTGTTCAACCAGCAGCATGATATCCGGCGCTGTCCTTGAAACCGTCTTAAGGTCCACCAGCTTGCGCTGTAAGTCCAAAACTTCCGGGTATGCACGCAGAGATAGCTCTGCAATGAGCCACTCCTTTATCGGGCGGGATCTTCGCGGAGGGATGGGTTTATTGCTCAATTTGACCCCGATTTTCCGATTAACCCGTCAGACACGGGTTCCGGGCCGCCGTGGTTTCATCCAATCTTCTGACTTTGCAGTTGTGGGGGGCCTCCCGAAGTAAATCCGGATTTTCTTCAGCCTCCCTGGCAATGGTTTGCAGGGCTTCGATAAATTGATCCAGATCTTCTTTGGATTCGGTCTCCGTCGGTTCAATCATAAGCGCGCCGTTGACAACCAGCGGAAAGTAGATTGTAGGGGGGTGAAAGCCGTAGTCCATCAAGCGTTTGGCAATATCGAGCGTGCTGATCTTGTATGCCATTTGATGTTTATCCGTGAAAACACATTCGTGCATGCAGGGCCGGTCCTGGGGAAGGTGGAATGTACCCTTTAAACGTTCCTTGACATAATTGGCGTTCAGAACTGCCAGCTGGCTCGCTTTTTTTAGATTATCCGCGCCCATGCTGCGGATATAACTGTATGCCTTGACCATGACGCCAAAATTTCCGAAAAAGGCGTGCATTTTCCCGATTGAATCGGGAAGATTCTCAGAAAGGCAGAATTTTCCGTCTTGTTCGATAATCCGGGGAATCGGCAGGAAGGGTTCGAGATGTTTTGCAACGCAAACCGGCCCGGCACCGGGTCCGCCGCCGCCATGGGGGGTTGCGAATGTTTTATGCAGGTTCAAATGGAGCACATCGACCCCGATGCCGGACATGTGTACGATTCCCATGACGGCATTCATATTCGCCCCGTCGCAATAGACCTGTCCCCCTTTGGCATGCACGGTTTCAGCTATACGGGTGATATTTTCCTCAAAAAGGCCGAGCGTATTGGGGTTGGTAACCATGATGCCGGCGGTCTCTTCATCCATCACCTCGCGAATGGCCTCCGCTGAAAGAATCCCCCGTTCATCAGACTTCACCGGAACGGGACGATAGCCGCAGAGGGCCGCACTGGCCGGATTGGTCCCGTGGGCGGTATCCGGCACGATAATCTTTGACCGTCGCTCTCCCCTGCTTTGATGATATGCCTTGATCAAAAGCATCCCGGTCAACTCGCCATGGGCACCGGCCGCCGGCTGGAGGCTAACGGCATCCATGCCCGTAATTTCCGCCAGATATCGCTCAAGTTCATACATCAACTGCAGGGCGCCCTGGGCCAGGTGCGGGGGGAGCAGCGGATGGGAAACGGCAAACCCGGAGAACCCGGCTACCGTTTCGTTGATCTTGGGGTTGTACTTCATCGTACAGGAACCCAGGGGATACATCCCGCCATCGACGCCAAAGTTCCATGTCGACAAGCGCGTGTAATGCCGAACCACATCGACTTCACTGAGACCCGGAAATTCCGGGCCTTCGCCCATAAGCGCTTCATCGATTGGGGCTTGATCAACATCCTGTCGCGGGAGCGAAAAACCGCATCTTCCCTGCTTCCCTTTTTCCCATAATAGTGGTTCATTCAACACCAGGCTTGTGGTGCCTAATGGTTCAGACATTTGATATCTCCCGTTATCTTCAATTTATTGGCTTTCATTCGATTTTCGATGTTGGACGTTCGATGTTCGATATTCATTTTTCGGTTTCGGATGTTTGCTATTTGGAATTTGTGATTTGTATTTTCCGGTTTATCCGGGTTAGGCCTTGCCGATCGCATTGATCAGCGCATCCATGTCTTCCTTTGTCTTCGTCTCGGTCACACACATCAAATAGTGATCAGTCAACTCCGGATAATAGGTTGCCAATGGAAGGCCTGCCATAATTTTTTGATCGAGCAACCGCTTGTGTACGTCTGTAAACCCATCGGGTGCCACCACGACAAATTCGTTAAACGTCGGGCTCTCAAATCCGAGACGAAAGCCCGCCTTTTGAAGTTCCGCTTTAAGATATTCGGACTTGTCATAGTTGAGGCGAGCAAGTTTGCGGATGCCTGTACTCCCCACCGACGCCATATAAACAGCCGCCGTAAGAGCACACAAGCTCTGGTTGGTACAGATGTTGGATGTCGCCTTTTCGCGTCGGATATGCTGCTCGCGAGTGGCAAGTGTTAAAACAAATCCCCTTTGGCCTTCCTGATCGACGGTTTTCCCCACCAAACGTCCCGGCATGCTGCGAACATACTTCATTTTTGAAGTAAACACCCCCAGCCCGGGGCCGCCGAACGCAGCCGGAATTCCAAAACTCTGCCCTTCTCCGCAGGCGATGTCCGCTCCCTGGCGGCCCGGGTTTTTTAGCAGCCCAAATGCCAATGGTTCCGTAAAAGCGGCTACCAGAAGTGATTCATTCTGACCTGTCACATTGTGCACGGCCTCAAGATCTTCAATACATCCGAAAAAATTGGGTGACTGTATGGCAACGGCGGCGATATCCTTTCTACCTTCCAGCTCCGAGAGGTCCGTTGTTCCGTTGCCCCGATAGGGCAGCACAATGACGTTGCATCCGGAGGGCTCCATATAAGTGCGCACAACCTGTCGATAATAGGGATGGACGAGGCTTGAAAGAGCGACTGTTTTTCGCCGGGTAATGCGGACGGTCATGAGCATGGCTTCGGCCAGGGCCGAGGCGCCGTCGTAAAGGGATGCATTGGCGACCTCCATGCCCAAAAGTCGCGCCGCAAGCGTTTGATACTCATAGATAGCCTGAAGTGTCCCCTGGCTCATCTCCGGCTGGTAGGGGGTATAAGAGGTTGTGAATTCAGAGCGTCCCACCAGATAGGATACCGACTCAGGGATATAATGGTCATACCTTCCCGCTCCGACAAAGAGCTTGTAATCCGGAGCCGCGGCAACATTCTCCGCCATGGAGCCCATCAACGCCTTCAGCTCCCATTCATTCAATGGCCGGGGTAGATCTAAAGGGGCTCGGCAGCAACAATCCCCAGGAATTGTATTGAAAAGATCATCAAGGCTTTCCATCCCCACGGTTTTGAGCATTGACGCAATATCTTCAGGCGTATGGGGTAAATAGCGCATCTATTCAATCCCTTTCAGCATTTCCATATAAGCGGTTTTGGTCATCAGGGTGTCAAGTTCCGAATTATCACGGGGCTTGATCTCAATCATCCAGCCGTCTTCGTAGGGTTTTGTATTGACCAGTCCGGGCGATTCATCAAGTGCGGTATTGATAGCCGTAATTTCGCCGCTGACAGGCATGTACAACTCAGAGACCGCCTTGACTGATTCAACGGTTCCAAATTCTGCCCCTTTCTCAAAGGTATCGCCCACCTGGGGAAGTTCCACAAATACAACATCACCCAACTGCTCTTGGGCATAATCGCTTATGCCCGCCGTCACCCTCTCATCGTCTGTTCTGGTCCACTCGTGATTCTCCGTATAGAACAATTCATCCGGCAATATTAATTCGCTAAGTGACTTCACCTGATATCCTCCTTTATTCTAAAAAATTACAAGATATATGGTACTTTCAAATTGTAGCTTTTATAAACGACAAAAGTTTCGACTGATTGAACATCTTCGATCCTGGATACCGCTTCGGTATAGAACTCCAAGAGGTCATATCTCTCTTTTAGCATTACGATCAGGATTAAATCGAACCGGCCCGTTACCACACTTACGGAGACAACTCCCGGCAACCGGCTGAATTCTTCCCCCTTATTAACCAAATCCATTGTTTTAAGTTTCACGCCGACCATTACCACCCGGTGCCGTGGAATCGCATCAGGATTCACAACCCCTGAAATATCAAGGATCCCCTCTTCAACCAGTTTGTTAACCCGCGCCCTGACCGTGTTTTCGGATAAGTTTAATTCCTGGGCAATCTTTTTGAAGGATTTTCGGCCGTCACGCAGGTGCCGGATAATGGCAATATGAGTTTTGTCGATTTTCATATTTAAATCAGTAAAAAAAACTGATGGTTTTGTCAAGATTTTTCGAATTATTTATGTTATCCTCAAAATAAATAAAAAATTTCTTGAAATAAGTAACTTTCATAATTAGAATACAAACCTGCCATTTTGACCGTCATTATAACGCGAAGCCATCTCAAAAATAGGATTTTGATTCAAGGTTAAGGCGGGGCCGAGTTTCAACCCGCAGGCATACTTAAGTATGTCGAGGATTTGAAACGAGGTCCCAACGCAGAGATTGGGCCAAAAGACATTTTTGAGATAGCTTCTAAAAAGATAAGAGGAAAATCTAATGAGCACGCAACGACGAACCGTTTTCTATGACCGCCATGTTGCCTTAAACGCCAAGTTGGTAGATTTTGGCGGATGGGAAATGCCGGTAATGTACCCTGCCGGTATTGTGGAAGAGCATTTGGCAACCCGCAAGGGTACAGGCCTTTTTGATGTTTCGCACATGGGACGGTTTATTATTCGAGGTGCCGGATCCCTGAAATTCCTGCAGCATGCTCTAACCAGCAATGTTCAGGCCATTGATAACCGGTGGACCGGCGCACAATACACGCTTATTCCCACCAAAACCGGCGGCGCTGTGGACGATGCATTTCTGTATCGCTTTAATGAAGATGAATATTTACTGGTCGTAAACGCTGCCAATCGGCTAAAAGACTGGAAACATCTTCAAACGATCTTACAAAAGTTCGACGATGTTGAAATCACCGATCAAACCGAAGAAATCGCGATGTTGGCGCTGCAAGGACCCGGGTCGCGCCACCTGCTCCGGGAAACGATACATCCGGATCCGCTTCCCGATCCGATGCGCAACTTCGTCAGGACTGTCTCCGATAACGGGATTGAGATCCAATTATCGCGCACGGGCTATACAGGTGAGCCGGTTTGTTTTGAACTCTTCACCCCGCGCGAGCACGCTTTACAGCTTTGGGACCGATTCACCGCCGCCGGTGCAGTACCTGTGGGACTCGGTGCTCGCGATACGCTTCGCCTGGAATCCGGATTACCGCTATACGGCCACGAACTGGGACAAGATCCGGATGGCAAGGAAATCCCCATCCTGGCCTGTCCAACCGCAAGGTTTGCGGTTAGTTTTTCAGCGCAGAAAGGCGATTATCTTGGCCGTAAGGCACTTGTCAAACAGTTTGACGCGCTGGCCAAAATAATTGCACGTGATTATTCTTCCATCGCCGATTTACCCCGCCTGATTCAACCGCTGGCTGTGGCCGGTCGCGGAATTGCGAGATCGGGGTTCAAAGTTTTTAAAGCAGAAAAACATGTGGGCCATGTCACCAGCGGTACGATGGTCCCGATGTGGACTTTTGCCGGTGAAGGTATCGCATCCGTCCAAACCGATATTCACCAGCTCCGCTCAATCTGCCTGGCCTACATTGACAGTGACATCATCGAAGATGATAAGGTGACCATCGAAATTCGTAACCGCAGGGTCGAGGCCGTCGTGGTACCATACCATTTGCGCCTTGAAGCGCCACCTTCTGCCCGGCCGATCGTCTTTGATTACAAGCTCCCCACTCAAACGCCGCCGGCTGAAAAGACGGTTTTAAAAGTTCGCAACCTGATTCAAAAAACAACCGCAAATACGGTTTGGCGGCAAAAAGAATGTGTGAATCTGATCCCCTCTGAAATGACGGTTTCCCCCATGGTTCGTTTGCTCTCCATTATGGATCCTTCTTTCCGCTATGCCGAGCATAAGGAGGTTAAGGCGTTTTATGAAGCCGATATCTTTTACTATCAGGGCGTCGAATTCATTGGAGAAGTGGAAGACCTTTTAAAAGATGAATTGCACCGGTATCTTGGCTGCCGTGAGGTAGAAGCCCGCCTCATCAGCGGACAAATGGCCAATACGGCCGTCTTCAGCGCGATGGTCGACTATATTAACCGAGCGGATCGTAAAAGCGAACAGCGTCGTCTTCGTTATGTGATGAATAACCATCTCGGAACGGGAGGGCACCTCAGTGCTCAGCCCATGGGCGCACTGAGAGACTTTGTCGCCCGCGACCCGCAGACGGAAAGGCCCGCGGTAGTGAACTTTCCCGGGATGCCGGAGAATCCATTTAAAATTGACGTGCCGAAGACGCTACAGCTGATTGACGAGTTTAAGCCCGAGTTGATCATTTTGGGGAAAAGCATGTGTTTGCATAAGGAACCGGTGGCGGAAATCCGTGCCTTTTTGGATTCGCAAAACATAGACGCCGTATTGATGTACGATATGGCCCATGTACTGGGACTCATCGGCCCCCATTTTCAAAATCCATTTGTCGAAGGCGCCGACCTGGTTACCGGCTCAACCCACAAGACCTATTTTGGAACCCAGCGCGGCATTGTTGCCGGCCGTTACGAAGAACATGAAGAACGTTACGACTTATGGGAAGCGATTGTGCGCCGGACTTTTCCCGGCTCGGTTTCAAATCACCACCTGGGCACCATGCTGGGACTTCTCATGGCGACTTACGAGTTGAATCACTTCAAAGACGAGTATCAGCCCCTGGTTATCGCCAATGCAAAAACATTTGCACGCGCCCTTTCCGATTGCGGAATGGATGTGGCCGGCGACCCTGCCATCGATTTCACGGAAACCCACCAGGTGGTGGTCAATGTGGGTTATGCCTCAGGGCCTGAAACCGCTCACAAACTGGAAGAAAACAACATTATCTGCAACTATCAGGCGACTGCCGATGAGGAAGGATTTACGGCTGCCGGCGCCTTGAGAATGGGTGTCGCCGAAATGACCCGCTTTGGCATGCA
>CAZNFS010000075.1:0-13628 GCA_964572695.1 uncultured Desulfobacteraceae bacterium | reverse complement strand
TGAGCGATTTTCAAGTTTGCCGCAGATACAAGGAAGATGTCGTTCCGCTATAGTGGACTATGCGGGATGGCATCTGACGCCGTAGATGTGGTGAAATTGGAAATCACTTATCTGAGTGTAAACGCATACGAGCGCACCATCTTGACCGGATGATACGATTTTTTGGTGCGGGCAAGCCCGGGGATGTTCATATCGCTTTCTTTGTTGATATATTTAAAGTCCGCAAAGAGATGGCGGGCACATAAATTATCAAAATACTGGTACAGCCCCTTGATTTTCGAAAAGGCCTTTTCAAAATGAAGGGCCCCCATCTGGTGCGTGACTTTCGAGGCGATCCCAAAAGCACTGACGACATCGTCGACCCGGATCAAAAGCCCTTTCATATCGATCGCATCCATATTTTCAAGCGCATTAATGGCGGCAATCCTTTCGCAGAAAAGTTCCTCATCGACTTCCCTTTCACAATTGCGTTCCGCGCACCACGCATCCAGAAAGGTGACGCATTCCGGAACCATCGCGGGAACGATGTGCTCCCTTTTTATTCTGGCGCCATAATCTCGGTTGAATTGATGAATCAGATTTCTTTTTTTGGCGTATTTATTCCCTGCCAATTGCGCCAGATCTTCCTGGAGGTAAACATAATCGGCAAACTCGATTTGTTCCCTGATGGCAAATGTTTGCGCCACCCGCTTCTCCCCGTACATTTGCAGGTATTGATCCGGAACAAAACGGTATTGTTCAAACCCCGTTCGAAGCGCTAGATCCTTAAGTACTTCGGGGGAAAAGGTCTTGTCTTGACAAATGGGCAAGATCAGGTGCCGCTCTTGCGGGCGTTCGGGAAATTCTATACAAATAACCAGGGTTTCCCCATCCACCGCATAATGAGGCTGGTAGATTTCATTACTCCAGGCCATAATGGCCGAAAGTGAATAAGTGCAAAAGTCGTATGGTTGCCGATAAAAAAACCGCTTTAACTCAGCGTAATCAGCGATGGTAAGCAGTTTAAATTTCATGTTTCCTCAATTAACATGGGCACGGCATCGCTCATCAATTTGAAACCGAGACGCTCATAAAACGCATGTGAATTGCTTTCTGCAATCAGTCCGATCCAGGACAGGCCATCATCCTGAAGCCTGGCAACCAGCTTCTTGACGATCAGAGAGCCGATTCCACTGTGTTGATATTCACCTGCGGTGGTTACATCCTGGATATAAGCATCACTGATCCCGTCACTCAGGGCGCGGCCCATCCCGATGATGGCCTCTCCTTTTGTTGCGATGATAAAGCAGTGACTCCCGACAATCATTCGTCTGACTAACGCGGGGTTATCGGAAGTATCGGTCCACCAGCCTGCCAGCCGATAAAGTCGGATTATCTGTTGGATTTGATCGCTGGTGGGTTTTTGCAGGAAGGTGCAGGCTATTTTTGGTTTTGATTGCTGGATGTTGGCTCTGAACTCCACTCTGTTTAGATTACGCCGCCATCAATTTTGATGAACTCGTAAAAAGTCGCGAATTCAATTATAGATGGCTAAGTTAAAAGGTTCATATACAAGGCGTAGTAGATGAGACTTTTTACGACGTCATCAATTTTTAAATAGTGACGAAACACGATTGCGCCCCTGTTCTTTGGAGAGATACATCGCTTCATCGGCCCTTTTTACAAAAGTCTCAATTTTTTCCTTTGGGTAAAATTCCGTAACCCCTAGGCTGATGGTGATGGGGACATTCGTGTCGGATCGGGGAGAAAAGCTTTCGCTTTCAACCATCGCCCTGATCCTTTCGGCAACCGCCAGGGCTTCTTTCCCTTTGGTTTCCGGCAGAATTACGGTGAATTCTTCTCCGCCGTAACGATAGGCCGAGTCCATACTGCGCAGACAAGTGTGTATCGCCTGCCCCAGTCTGACCAAAACTTTGTCCCCCTCGAGATGCCCGTATGCGTCGTTATATTTCTTGAAATAATCGATATCTAAAAGGAGCAGTGCCAGCGCATGGGAATAGCGGTTGGAACGATCAATTTCCAGTTCCAGTTGATTATAAAAATGTCGCGAATTGAAAAGTTTGGTGAGCCCATCGGTAATCGCCAGCTTCTTGAGCTTCCCCATCATTTCTATCTGGCCGTCCGAAAGCTGTCGTTCCCGTAAAACGCGCTTTATTCGCAAAACCAGCTCTTCAAAGCGTATCGGCTTGAAGATCAGATCACTGGCCCCCTTGCCGATGACGCTCTCGTATGAATATTCCTCGGTATAACCGGTCATTACGATGACATCGACATTATGCTCTTTTTTAACCTCTTCGGTAAGATCCAGTCCATCCATTCCCCCCAGGTTGATATCGGTAATCACCATGTCGATGTTACTGGTATTCAAGGCCTTGATGGCCTCGCCCGCCGTATTGGCAACCAAAGATTGATACCCTACAATCTCGAGATATTCCTGGATGGTGCTGGCGACGGTCTCCTCATTCTCAACGATTAAAATTTGTGTCTTCATTTAAGGAATTCGCTTCCCATCCAATTGACAACTTGAAAACGGGTCTTATTGACATAAGGAAAGTGGATTTGATAGAGATAGCAATTTTGGGGTCAACATAGCAGTAAAAGAGCGTGCTGTCAAGCTGCAATCCTTTGGCGGCATGATGTATCCTATGAAAAATATTCGTAATTTCAGTATTATCGCCCACATTGACCACGGCAAGTCGACCCTTTCGGACAGGCTCATTCAGGCAACCCACATGGTGTCGGAACGTGAGTTTATGGATCAGATTCTGGACAATATGGAAATTGAGCGCGAAAGGGGTATTACCATTAAGAGCCAGACGGTTTGTCTGCCCTATGAGGCCCGGGACGGCCAAACTTATTTCTTAAATCTAATCGACACCCCCGGACATGTTGACTTCTCCTATGAAGTTTCAAGAGTCCTGGCTGCATGTGAAGGTGCTCTGCTATTGATAGATGCCACTCAGGGGGTCGAGGCCCAGACCCTGGCCAATCTCTATCTGGCCATGGAAAATGATCTTGAAATCATTCCTGTGATCAATAAGATCGATCTCCCATCCGCCGACATTGAGCGCGCCAAGTATCAGATTCAAGAAGATCTCGGGCTCGAACCTGACACCGCCATCCTCACATCCGCCAAGGAAGGTATCGGTATCGAGGATGTCCTCGAAGGCGTGGTCCGTCGTTTGCCGCCGCCGCCGGAGGCCGATCGCAATGCGCCGCTCAAGGCGTTGATTTTTGATTCTCATTATGACGCCTACCGCGGAACCATCGTCCATTTGCGCGTTTTCAAAGGACAAATTGCACCCGGGGATCTGATTACGTTCATGTCGAATCAAGCGGTCTACAAGGTGGAAGAAGTCGGAATTTTTCAGCTCACGCGTATCCCCCAAAAGAGACTGAGCGCCGGTGAGGTCGGCTATATCATCGCCGGGATAAAGACTGTCAGCGATACCCGCTGCGGCGATACCGTCACGCTGAAAGATCGACCCTCTAAAACGCCCCTGTCCGGATTCAAAGAGGCCAAACCGGTTGTATTTTCTTCCATTTATCCGGTGGCCTCGGATGGGTACGAAGAACTGGCCCTGGGCATTGAGAAGCTAAAATTAAATGATTCCGCGCTTACGTATGAAAAGGATTCCTCGCTGGCGCTCGGGTTCGGTTTTCGGTGCGGGTTTTTGGGCCTGCTTCATTTGGAAGTCGTTCAGGAGCGGCTTGAGCGTGAATACAATCTCTCGCTGATTCTAACCGCACCGTCCGTGCATTATAAAATTCGGATGATAGACGGTGCCGAATTATTGATCGAAAACCCGGCCCTTTATCCTGATTCGGATAAGATCGCAACCGCTCAGGAACCTTTTATCCGCGCCGCCATTATTGTCCCGGACCGTTATATGGGTGTCGTCATGAAGCTGTGCCTCGAACGGCGTGGGATCAATATCAACTACAACTACCTCACCCATGACCGCCTCGAAATGATTTTTGAACTCCCTCTGGCCGAAGTGATCTACGACTTCTACGACCGGCTGAAATCCATTACGCAGGGATATGGGTCCTTTGATTATGAGATGATCGATTTCAGAGACACGCAGCTTGAAAAATTCGATATCCTGATCAACGGTGAACGCGTGGACGCCCTGGCCCAACTGGTTCATAAAGACAACGCCGTGACCCGTGCACGCACGACCTGTGAAAAACTGCGTGATGAAATTCCCCGGCAGATGTTTAAGATCGCCATCCAGGGCGCCATCGGCGCCAAAATTATTGCCCGCAAAACAGTTTCGCCTTTTCGTAAAGACGTCACCGCCAAGTGTTATGGCGGTGATATTACACGAAAACGCAAGCTGCTGGAAAAGCAGAAAAAGGGTAAAAAGCGGATGAAGGCCGTGGGGAAAATATTGATTCCCCAGTCGGCATTTTTGGCGGTACTAAAGACAGATCAAAAATAGGGCATCGCTTATCCACGCCTCGATTTTTTGCCGTCCTGGTAACATTTACCGGCATACCAGTCGATTTGCCGGCATATCCCCCTGATAATGCTCACCTCCCTGGCCCTTAACTGCATCCGTGTAAAGAAATGACGGATCCGGTTCATCCAGTAGTCGGGGTTGTCGGGTTTGATATAATCGATACGGACGAGAATATCCTTTAGCTGGTCATACATGCCGTCGAGCTGTTTACGATTGGCCAGGCGGGGGACAAACTCGCTTTCGGATTTGGGTACGTGCCGATGGAGTTCATAGCAGATGATCATGACGGCCTGGGCCAGGTTTATGGAAGAAAAGTCGCTCGTGGGGATGTTTACCAGCCAGTGACAGCGACGAAGATCTTGATTGGAAAGCCCCCGGTCTTCGGGTCCAAAAAGCAAGGCCACGCGATTGGTTTGGGAAACCTGCGCAAGCTTTAAGGCCAGTTCCCGGGGAGATGGAATCACCTGCCGCTGGCGGCCCAGGCGGGCCGTCGCGCCAACGACAAAATTAAAGGGCGCCAGGGCTTCATCGAGGCTGTCAAAAAGCGACATTTGTTCGACCACATCGCCGGCGCCATGGGTGGCCATTTTCAAAACGCGGGTCATGTCCAGCTGATGCGGCTTCACGACCGTAAGCGCGGCGATCCCCATGTTGCGCATCGAACGTGCCGCCGCCCCGATATTTTCCGGGTACCGCGGACCGACAAGTACCACCGTGATATTGTTTAAATTTACACCGGATGTCATCAGCCCACGATTTCAAGCGCGTTGAAAAAGTAGCCGATTTCAAAGGCCGCTGTTTCCGGGGCATCCGAACCATGAACCACATTTTTTTCGATATCGGTTGCGAAATCAGCTCTTATGGTTCCGGAGTCCGCCTCCTTGTAGTTGGTCGCCCCCATTAATTCACGGTTTTTGGCAATCACGTTTTCGCCTTCAAGCACCATAACCACCACCGGTCCGGAAACCATGAAATCGGTGAGGCTGGTAAAAAAAGGGCGTTCTTTGTGCACGGCATAAAAGCCTTCGGCCTGCGCTTTGGTCATTTGAATCATCTTCATGGCTACGATCTTAAGCCCGTTTTGTTCAAACCGTTTGATCACATCTCCCTTCAGTCCGCGCGAAACGCCGTCGGGTTTGATAATTGATAACGTTCTCTCCATATTGTCTCCTTTTACAGTTTCGTTTTGCCGTCCCATACCAGAGGGATATCTTCAAGTCAATTCTTGACATGAAATGGAGTTGACAAAAAAAGGGCTTCATTTTATTGGTTTCAGCAAATCATTATACCTTAGAGGTGCACAATGCCGATTTACGAGTTTTATTGCGAAGATTGCCATACAATCTTTAATTTCTTTTCCCGAACTATCAACACAACCAAAAAACCTGCTTGCCCCAAATGCAAAAAAAAGAAACTCCAGCGGCAGGTATCCGCCTTTGCCTTTACGGGCAAGGCCAAAGAAAGCAGCGATCTGGATGATCTCCCCTTTGATGAAAGCAAAATGGAACAGGCCATGAATATGCTTGCCGGCGAAGCGGAAAAAATGAATGAAGACGATCCCCGCCAGGCAGCCAACCTGATGCGCAAGCTTTCGGACATGACCGGGATGCAGATGGGCGCCGGAATGGAAGAAGCATTACAGCGTATGGAAAGCGGTGAAGATCCCGAACAGGTTGAAGCCGAAATGGGCGATATTCTGGAAGGCGAAGAACCGTTTATACTGCCGGATAAAAAGGGCAAAGGCGTCAAGGCCAAACGCCCGGCAATGAGAGATGAGGCGCTGTATGACCTTTAGAAATAGGTAATCGTTTATGGGTTGCGCTGCTCGTTTCGTTTTGCGTCTTGCGGTTGCGTTTTTACCGCTGCACGAATTACGATTTCCGATTCGAGCTGCGCAACCGCAACCGATTGACCAAAGAGGTGTGCCGTATGCAAAAGAAAACCCTGAATAAAATCGATATCCGGCAGGGCGATATCACCCGGCTCAAAGTCGATGCGATTGTCAATGCGGCCAACAAATCTCTCCTCGGAGGCGGCGGGGTAGACGGGGCTATCCATCGGGCGGCAGGCCCGCAGCTTTTGGCTGAATGCCGCACCGTTGGCGGGTGCCCCACGGGCGAAGCACGGATCACCAGGGGTTACGACCTCCCAGCGCGATATGTGATTCACACGGTTGGACCGGTTTACAGCGGTTTACCCCGGGATGAAACCCTGCTTTCAAACTGTTATGTGAACAGCCTGACCCTGGCCGATGATAATCACCTGGCATCAATCGCCTTCCCCGCCATCAGTTGCGGGGTATATGGTTACCCCATTGCGGAGGCCTGCCAAACCGCCATCGATACGACCCTGAATTTTCTTCAAGCGCATCAATCCATCAGTGAAGTCATTTTTATTCTTTTTTCGGGAAACGACAAAATCGTATACGAAGAATACGTCGCATCGGTGGTGATAAATTAGACTCGGAACTATCACTAAATAAATTGACAAAACCGCTTTGGTTGATTACCTTTTACAAAAACTTGGAGGCCTGAGAGATCCAATCAGATTCATTTAGGGGCAGAAATTGTATCTAAGCGAGCCAATTTTGATGATCTCGTAAAAAGTAACGAATTTAACTATAGATGGCTAAGTAAAAAGGAGGAACGAATGCTTGATGTAACAGAAGCCGCGACAAAAATGGTCGCCGAATATTTTAATGGCAAAGAGATTTCACCGATACGGATTTTTTTAAACGAAGGCGGCTGAGGCGGACCGGGACTGGCCATGGCTCTGGATGAGCCAAAAGATACCGACGAGGCATTTGAAATTGACGGTTTCAAATATATTGTTGATAAAGATTTTATGGATAAAGCCCAACCGGTCAAAATCGACTATCTGGTCAACGGCTTTAAGCTCGATTGCGGCCTTGATTTTCAGTCCGGCTGCGGGTCTGCCGGCACCTCCTGCAGCTGCTAAAAGCAAATATTCAAAGAGGGCAACCCCTTTCAGGTTGCCCTTTTTTTATGTTTCCTCATGAAAATATTTATCACCGGCGGTTCAGGATTTATCGGGACCTATCTCTCCAATTATCTTCTCCAAAGGGATCATCAGGTGATTGCGGTCGGAACCCGGACGGTTCACGATCTGGACGGAAGTGACGGCTTTGATTATATTTCGGCCGATACCACCCAAAAGGGTCCCTGGCAGGAAAAACTGAATTCGGTCGATGCCGCCATCAATCTGGCCGGCAATACCATCGCCAAACGGTGGACCCGACGCTATAAGAAACAGATATACGACAGCCGGATTCTGACGACCCGCAATCTGGTAGAAGCCTTGCCGCCGGAAAAAAATATCACTCTTTGCAGTGCGTCTGCGGCTGGATACTATGGGGATCGCGGTGAAGATATTTTGGAAGAAGATGCCCTTGTGGGACACGATTTTCTGGCCGGGCTCTCACAGGACTGGGAGCAGGAAGCTTTGCAGGCAAAAGAAAAGGGGGCGCGGGTAGTGATTACCCGCTTTGGGTTGGTACTGGGGCGCGGGGGCGGCGTCCTCAAAAAAATGCTGCCGGCATTCCGTTTCTTTGTTGGCGGCCCTCTGGGAGACGGTCGCCAGTGGTTTCCCTGGATTCATCTGCAGGATCTGGCATCCGCCCTATGGTTTGTGATCGAAAATCCTGAAATCAGCGGGCCCGTCAATTTTACGGCACCCGATCCCGTGCGCCACAAGGATCTGGCCAAAGCACTCGCTAAATTCCTCAAAAGACCATCCGCTGTGCCGGCGCCCGGCTTTATGCTCCGGCTGGCATTGGGCGAAATGGGCCAGGCACTCTTATCCAGCCAGCGGATAATCCCCTCTAAATTGATAAAATTCGACTTCAGCTTTAAATTTCCCACTATCGAAAAGGCCCTTGCGGATCTGGTAGTGTGATCGACAGCCGCTTTGGTATTGCAATTGGCGTTTTCTTGTTGTACAAAGCCTGAATCTTTTTACGTGATCTTCAACCTCATTATTAAGGAATCTGGAATGGAATCTGTTCGAATTTTGGGTACCGGCGCTTATGTACCCCCCGCAATCCTGACCAACCAGGATCTGCAAGATATGGGACTCG
Source organism: uncultured Desulfobacteraceae bacterium (assembly GCA_964572695.1). Taxonomy (GTDB): domain Bacteria; phylum Desulfobacterota; class Desulfobacteria; order Desulfobacterales; family CAZHA01; genus CAZHAH01. The sequence goes on along the minus strand of CAZNFS010000075.1, from coordinate 5,066 downwards.
ATACGACCGATGAATGGATTATTGAACGTACCGGCATAAAGGAAAGAAGAATCGCCGATCCGGACGTGGTGACGTCCGATCTTGGTTTGGAGGCCTCCCAAAATGCACTCGCCATGGCCGGAATGTCGGCTGAAAGTATCGATCTGATCGTCGTCGCCACAGTCACGCCCGACACCTGCTGTCCGGCTGCCGCCAATTGGCTGCAGGCCAAGCTGGGTGCGTCTCGGGCGGTAACCTTTGATGTGACCGCCGCATGCTCGGGCTTTATTTTCGCGCTCAATATCGCGCAACAGTATCTCAAGACCAAAACCTGCCAAACGGCTCTTGTGGTGGCGGCCGAGGTGATGACCCGCACACTCAATTGGAAGGACCGCAGCACTTGTATCTTGTGGGGAGACGGTGCCGGGGCGGCCCTACTGACCCTCGGCAGCGATGGGCCGGAAATTTTGTCCACCCATATCCATACCGATGGCGCCAATGGACAGGATCTTTTAGTGCCCGGAGGCGGATCCAGAACAACCCCGATATCCCACGACAGTGTGGATAAAGGGCTGCATCATTTAGACATGATCGGCGCCAACTTCAGTTTCCGCATCGCCGTGCGTCGATTTGTCGAAGCCATTGAAGAATCTGCAGCGCACAATAACGTGGCTGTTTCCGATATCGATTGGTTTATCCCTCATCAGGCCAACCTCAGAATGTTTCACTACATGGCCGACAAACTGAAAATACCGCGCGAAAAATTTTGCGTTACGCTTCATAAATATGGGAATGTCTCTTCGGCATCCTGCGCGATCACACTAGATGAGGCGGCGCGAACCGGCAAGATCCAAAAAAATCATCTGGTCTGCATGCCCGTATTCGGCGGGGGACTGACATGGGGATCGGCTCTGATCCGGTGGTAGACGTATCTTTACTTTGTTTTAACCCCAAAGGGGTGAAGAGTAACGTTGTTCGGTTGCGCGGCTCGTTTGGCTTAACGTTGATCGGCTTTCGGCCTGAGTTCAAGCCAAAGGGTTACGATTTTTCACCAATCACCGTATGACGATTACCGATTCGAGCGGCGTAACCGATTACCGTACAACGTGGAATTCGACGGTTGTCACATGCTTTCTCTGATTGAAACACTCAATTATTGCTGTTTCAAATATTTAAGCCAGCCGCTTTCCCCCTTTAATGTCCTGATAGGGCCCCACGGGAGCGGGAAAGCGCTTTTTCTGGATACGCTCTCTTTTTTAAACCGCCTTGTGCGCGAAAATCCGGAATCGGCCGTTAATGAACGCGCGGGTGCTTTTAAGGATCTGACCTGGCAGCGGTGCCGGAATCATTTCGAACTGGCCCTGGAAGCCGAAATTCCGGAGGCTATCCGCCGGCAGTTGAGCCCCGCACTGTTTGATCACATCCGCTATGAGGTTTCGGTAGGCCTCGACGATGAAGATCAAATCGCTATTTTGGCTGAAAAAGGCCTCCTGAGGCAACGTCAACCCGCTGGCGAGACACAGCAAAAACTCTTTTCCGAAAACCAGGTAACACCCAAATCTATTTTGATGTCCCCCCGGACCGATCGGCGTTGGATATTCAACAAAAAGCCGGGCGGTAATGACAATTATTATTCCGAGGTTCAGAAAAAAGGCGGGGGTGGGTGGCGCCCTTCTTTTAAGCTTGGACCCCGAAAGTCAGCCTTCGGGAATCTCCCCCAAGAACAATCTCTTTTTCCGGCCGCCACGTGGTTTAAGGAACTCTTAACCCAGGGCATCAAAACGGTTACGTTAAACGAGCGCTTGCTCAAAAGACCCTGTTCGCCCGGTCAAACAACGCAGTTGAAACCCAACGGAGCCAACCTGCCCATAGTCGTCAAAGATCTGAAAATCGTCGATCCGCAACAATTTCAAAAATGGATCGCAATGCTCAAAACGGTCCTGCCGGATATTGAAAATATTCACATTCAGGAACAACCGGATACTTATAAACTCTTTCTCTCTGTTGCCTATCGCAGCGGGATGGAAGTTCCGTCCTGGATGTTGTCGGGTGGGACACTGCGTCTCTTGGCGCTTACGCTGCCTGCCTTCCTGAAAGATACAAAAGGCATCTATATCTATAAAAATCCCGAAAACGGCCTCCATCCCGATGGGATTAAAGCCGTGTTTGACGCACTGGCCTCGATTCATTCGGCCCAGGTGTTTATTTCGACCCACTCACCCGTGCTGCTGAACGCCGCATCTCCCGCTAGCGTGTTTTGTTTTGAAAAGAATCAACAAGGGGCAGCGTGTATTGTGCCGGACAGCGTTGTTCGGTAGCGTTTTTTTGCCGATATTTCTATGACGACTGCCGATTCGAACGGCGCAACCATTTACCTTAAACCGAACAGGAGGTGGCCATGCAGAATGACAAAAAAGCGGTTTGGGGATGGGCCATGTACGATTGGGCCAATTCAGCATTTGCGACCACCGTAATGGCCGCTTTTTTCCCGGTGTTTTTCAAGCAGTTCTGGAGTGCCGGTACAGACGCGAATATGAGCACCGCCCAGTTGGGACTGGGCAATTCGCTGGCCAGTCTTTTGGTCGCCCTGATGGCTCCCATCTTGGGTGCCATTGCCGACAAGGGATCGCTTAAAAAGAAATTTTTAATTTTCTTCGCCTACCTGGGTGTCTTAAGTACGCTCGCTTTGTTTATGATTCAAAAAGGAGAATGGGGCTGGGCCATTTTTATCTACATTATGGGGACCATCGGATTTTCCGGGGCCAATATATTTTATGATTCGCTTTTACCGAGTGTGGCCTCAGAGGATAAAATCGACTATATTTCGGGCTTTGGCTTTTCGATGGGATATCTGGGCGGCGGACTGCTTTTGCTCATCAATGTGCTGATGACCCTGTTCCCTAAAAAATTTGGACTGGCCGATGCCGGTCAGGCCGTTCGCTACGCCTTTGTTTCGGTCGCCATCTGGTGGGGTTTTTTCACGATCTTTACCATCCTCTGGGTTCCGGAAACCAAAAAAGTGGATTCTGAAAACGCTCGCAGAAATCTGATTCGCGAGGGGTTTCATCAGCTCATCGACACATTCAAGAAAGTGCGCCATCTCAAAACCGTCTTTTTATTTTTGCTCGCATACTGGCTCTACATTGACGGCGTGGACACGGTCATCCGGATGGCGGTCGATTATGGAATGTCGCTGGGATTTGAATCCAACGATCTTATCCTCGCCATTTTGATGGTACAGTTTATCGGTTTCCCGGCCGCACTGGCCTATGGCAAGCTGGGTCAGAAATGGGATGTCCGCAAAGCCATTTTTCTGGCCATTGTGGTTTACATGCTGGTGACGCTTTGGGCCTTGATGATGACGCAGAGATATGAGTTTTTTATTCTGGCCGGCCTCGTGGGACTGTTTCAGGGAGGGATCCAGGCCTTGAGCCGCTCATACTATTCACGCTTGATACCCAAAGACCAAGCCGCCGAATATTACGGCTTTTACAATATGATCGGCAAATTTGCGGCCATCATCGGCCCGCTGCTGATGGGTGTTGTGGGATTGACCGCCAAGCGGATGTTGATGCCGCCTTCCCCCACAGCCGAACAGGTCCTGCAGGTGGGCCAGTTGGCTTCGCGCTGGAGTATCGCCTCCTTGCTTATCCTTTTTATGGCCGGCATTATTCTTTTTTATTTCGTGGATGAAGAAAAAGGAAAGGCCGAGGCGGCGATTTTGTCGGAAAACTAAATGAACGGTTAGGCTTGTTTCTGGGCCGATTCCATCTCAACCATTTCTGCCAGCGCCTCATCGAGCGGACGGGGTTTGCCGACCCCGTATCCCTGAGCAAAATCGACCCCGATTTTCTGTAGCCGTTCTTCGATCGCTTCGTTTTCAACATACTCGGCGATGGTTTTTAGATTCAGGGCATGACCGATCTGGTTCATACCCACAACCAGGGCTTGCGTGCTTTTATCCTCTATAATCACTTTGACAAAACTCCCATCGATCTTGAGATAATCCACCTGCATATTTTTCAGGTAGGCAAAGGAGCTGAGTCCGGTACCAAAATCATCCAGAGAAAATTTGTACCCGAGTTCTTTTAGAGTTCGTATAAACCGCTGCGCACTCATCAAATTGGTAACCGCAGCCGTTTCGGTTACTTCAAAACAGATATTTTCCGCCGGCACCCGGGACTCTTTTAGCACCTCCAAAACAGAATTTAAAAAGTCCATATCAGTAAAAGACTGCCCGGAAAGATTGATTGACCATGACCGTTGACCCAGTTCGCCCCTGTCACTATAATCCGCAAGCAAAGCAAGGGTATTCTTGATTACCCAAAGGTCAATCGTCGGCATCAACTGATATCTTTCCGCCGCAGGCATAAACTCACCTGGTGCGATGATGCGCCCCTTTTCGTCCTGCAAACGAAGCAGGCATTCATAATGCCAGGGCTCTTGTTCCGATTGAAGCGGCTTGATCGCCTGGCTGTATACCTTGAATCGATTTTCTTTCAAGGCAACCTGGATGGGTCCCACCCAGCGCATCTCTTCCTTACGTTTGGCCAGGATTACATTGCCGGATTCGTACAGGCGAACCGCATTGCCGCCCTCCTCCTTGGCCAGCTCACAGGCCAGCTCCGCAAACACCATGATGTTTTGCACGCTCTCGGAATCGGGCAAAATCGGTACGACACCGATACTGGCGCTGACTTCGATGGGGTTATCATTCCAGACGATGGAAAGGCTGGATATCTGACTGCAGATTTTTTCAGCCACACGCTGCCCCTGTTCGGCGGTACATTTTTCAAGCAGGATGCCGAGTTCGTCTCCCCCCAAACGGGCCACATGGTCAAAGTCTCGGACCTGGCTCCGAACATTGCTGCCAATCTCTTTGATCAGATCATCTCCAAAAGTGAGGCTGGTCGTGTCGTTGATAAGTTTCATCTTATCGACATTCAGACTTAAGAAACAATGCTCGATTCCCTGCAGCCGTGATACGCTCAAAGCATTCTCTAAATGATATTCAATGCTGGGACGGTTCATGAGTCCGGTGAGATCGTCGGTGTTGGCCTGAATAATTTCGGAAGCTTTGCGGGCAA